>NZ_JARTVR010000070.1:0-257 GCF_029625735.1 Mesorhizobium sp. WSM4935
GTGTCACGGCTTCGTCGCCTTCGACCGTGTCTATCTCGTCCAGCACGGCGAGTGGGCGAAGGTGGGAATCGCATTCGGTTCGAGGCGCGTGCGACTCCACCTCTCACGTGGCTACGTGTTGGTGTTCGAGTCGGAGCCGCTGTCGCCGGGGGTGCCGCGCATGATCGAGCAGGCAGTGCTCGGGATGCTGCGCGAGGAGGGCGTGCCGCAGGCCCCGTACGGGGTCGTGCCGGAGGACGGCATCACCGAGACGTTCC
>NZ_JARTVR010000071.1:0-255 GCF_029625735.1 Mesorhizobium sp. WSM4935
GATGGAAAACTATCTGCGCCTGGCGAGCGATCCGCGCTTCTGGGAATCGCTCTGGCATACCTTGACCTACACCTTCCTGTCGGTGGTCGCGCCGATGTTCCTCGGCACCGTCGCTGCCCTGATCTTCGACGCCAGGTTTGTCTTGCGCGGCCTGCTGCGCGGCATCTTCGTGATGCCGATGATGGCCACGCCCGTTGCCGTGGCATTGGTCTGGACCATGATGTTCCATCCGCAGCTCGGCGTGCTCAACTATCT
>NZ_JARTVR010000072.1:0-255 GCF_029625735.1 Mesorhizobium sp. WSM4935
GGCTATGTGCTCACGAATAATCATGTGATCGCCAACGCCGACGACATCCAGGTGCTGCTGTACGACGGCCGCGTAGCCAAAGCCACACTGGTCGGCGCCGATGAGGAAACCGATCTGGCGGTGTTGAAGATCATCAATGCCAGCAACCTCCCCGTCATCCAAATGGCTGATCCGAAAAAACTGCGCGTAGGCGATGTCGTGCTTGCCATCGGCAACCCGCTTGGCCTCAACCAGACGGTGACGATGGGCATCATC
>NZ_JARTVR010000073.1:0-254 GCF_029625735.1 Mesorhizobium sp. WSM4935
CTTCGACGGCCGGCTGGCTCTTGATCTCGACCACCGGGCCTCTGCCCGGGCGCTCCTTCACGAAGCGGCGGCGCTCGCCGGGGCCTTCGGCCTTGCGGCGCTCTTCAGCCTCATCGCGCTCGGCCGCGCCAGACGCCTTGTAGCGGGCGCCACCTTCGACGCACGACTCGGCGATCTTCGACGTGAACAGCTTGATGGAGCGGATCGCGTCGTCGTTGCCCGGGATCACGAAGTCGATGCCCTCGGGGTCACAG
>NZ_JARTVR010000074.1:0-254 GCF_029625735.1 Mesorhizobium sp. WSM4935
CTGATACGGCGATGACCAAGGCGCTGCGCCTTGCCTCGCCTGACAAGGCCGCGACCCTGCACGGCCTTCGCAGCTCTTTCCGCGACTGGTGCGGCGATTGCACCAGTTTCGAACGTGACGTTGCAGAGGCCGCGCTGGCTCATACGATCCGCGACAAGACGGAGGCCGCGTACCGGCGCAACACAGCGTTAGAAAAGCGGCGCGAGTTGATGACGGCATGGGAGTCCTACTTGGCATCGGCAAAAGCGGGCGGT
>NZ_JARTVR010000075.1:0-253 GCF_029625735.1 Mesorhizobium sp. WSM4935
GTTCCGCGTCAGGGTGAAGCGTGCGCCAATCGGGCAGTCGCGGCGGCTGCGCGTTTGCCGGTTTTCGCCTTGGTGAATGAAGCGATTTGTCGCGAGGCGATGCGCGGCGGCGGCGCGGAGAAAAACATGGGAAGGGGTGCGGCGGCGACAGCGGCTGTAACGTGTGGTGGACCGATTTCTGTCGAACGCAGTGAACAGGATCGATGCGAAGGGGCGGGTGTCCGTCCCGGCGCATTTCCGCGCGGTCGTGCAG
>NZ_JARTVR010000076.1:0-252 GCF_029625735.1 Mesorhizobium sp. WSM4935
GCGGCCAGCCAGATCAGGGTGCGGTGGTGGATGGTGGGGGCGACCTGGAGCGCTTCGAAGAGCTAGGCTGCGGTCGGGATGTGCGTCTCCTCGTATCGCACCCGGGGCAGCTCGGCCTTCGCCGCAGGGTTCCGGGCGATCAGCTCCCAGCGTTCGGCCTGCTCGAGCGCACCCCGCAACACCGAGAAGTACCGGATCTGACTGGCCGGCGACAGACCCCGGGCCCGAAGCGTGCGGAGCCACTGCTCGACG
>NZ_JARTVR010000077.1:0-250 GCF_029625735.1 Mesorhizobium sp. WSM4935
GCCCTGCTCTCCGCCATTCGCCTTGGCTTGCCGTCGGTGAGCTATTACGGTGCGCGCAATCTGGCGTTTCTCGGTGAATCACCGAAAGCGCCGGTGATGTTCCACTTTGGCGATGAGGATGCTTCCATTCCGCCGGAAGCCGTGGCCAAGCATCGCCAGATGCTGCCGCAGATGGAGGTGTACAACTATGCCGGCGCGGGCCATGCGTTCAATCGCGATATCGACCCGCATCATTATCACGAGGCCAGCG
>NZ_JARTVR010000078.1:0-248 GCF_029625735.1 Mesorhizobium sp. WSM4935
GGCCGAGCGCGCGAGGTAGTAAAAACCCTCGACGTCGTAGTCGACCAGCCCAGCTTCCAGGCCTTCGAGCAGCGACAGATACTCCCGGAGCGAAACGGGAACCCGCGCGGCTTTCAGTTCAAGGAAGAACGGGATGAACATCGCCAGACGGCTTTCTCTGCCCCTCGATCTTTTCACGCGCGGCACTCGCAATGAAGGCAGAGCGCGTCAGGCCCCGGCGGCTGGCTTCAGTATCGATCGCCGCAAGC
>NZ_JARTVR010000079.1:0-247 GCF_029625735.1 Mesorhizobium sp. WSM4935
GATAACGACCTCGTGCCCGGCCGCAACCAGCGCTTGCTCAGCCGCGCGCGTTAGCGCGCCGTTGAAGCTGTTGGGCTCAGGGTGAGCGTGAACGATGAAGATGCGCATCGTCCGTTTCCAGCTGGCCGGAGTGTCTATTTTCTGGATGCTGAAAGGGTCAGTTCGGCAACGTGGTCGAGCGAAAAGACGCCGGCGCCGCGTGTCAGCACCAGAAGCAGCAACGAGGCCCACAGCAGATGCTCGGCCC
>NZ_JARTVR010000008.1:0-258145 GCF_029625735.1 Mesorhizobium sp. WSM4935
CCGGCTGGCCAGCCGGATCTTGGCTCAATCGCTTCAATCCCACGAAATCTCTCTCGTGGAGATACAAGGTGGCTCGGGCGAAGCCCGAGACGGAGAGGGGGACGCCCTCTCAGCCAAGCCGCCGCTCGCCCGAAAGCATCGCCCGGGCGCGCGAGCTTCGCCACGGTGACAATCAAGCGGAAGCGACCCTCTGGAACGAGCTGAAGGCGAAGAAACTGGGCGGCTACAAATTCGTTCGCCAGATACCAATCGGCCCGTATTTCGCGGATTTCGCCTGCAGGAGCGAAAAGCTGATCGTGGAGCTGGATGGCAGCCAGCATGCGGACAGTCCATATGACAGACAACGCGACGAATTCATGCGGGGTGAAGGCTTCTCGGTTTTGCGGTTCTGGAATTTTGATGTTTTGAGGAACACGAGGTGTGTTTGCGAGACGATCCTCGCAGCCCTTGAAGGGCGGCTTGCTGAAGATGTCGTTGCGCTGGACCTCAGGTTTGTATTTGCGGCCAAGAAGATCGGAGACAGTGCTCTATGATGGCCCCCTCTCCGTCTCGGGCTTCGCATGAGCCACCTCTCCCCCGCTTTGCGGGGGCGAGGAACCAGGTCCATGCACTATGACCACCTTCACCCCATCCTCCCCAGCCGAAGTCCTCTCCACCATCCAATGGGCAGCAGCGGAGGAATCGCCGCTCGAAATCCTCGGCCATGGCTCCAAGCGCGGCATCGGCCGTCCACTGCAGACCGAGCACACGCTCGACCTCTCCAAGCTTTCCGGCGTAACCCTCTACGAGCCGGCCGAGCTCGTGCTGTCCGCACGCGCCGGCACACCGCTCGGCGAAATCGAGCAACTGCTGGCTGAGAACGGCCAGCAATTCGCCTTCGAGCCGATGGACTACGGCCCATTGCTCGGCGGCGAACCGGGCCAAGGGGGCAAGAACGGCACGATCGGCGGCGCGCTGGCTTCCAACCTGTCCGGCCCGCGCCGTCTCAAGGCGGGCGCGGCGCGCGACCATATCCTCGGCGTGGCCGCCGTCTCCGGGCGTGGCGAAGCCTTCAAGTCGGGCGGCCGCGTCGTCAAGAACGTGACCGGCTATGATCTTTCCAAGCTGATGGCCAACAGCTGGGGCACGCTGGCCGTTCTCACCGACGTCACCTTCAAGGTGCTGCCGGCCGCGGAAACCGAAGTGACCTTGGCCATTCGCGGCCTGCTCGACGATGCCGCCGTGGCCGCAATGGCGCTCGCGCTGGGCTCCAGCGCGGAAGTGTCGAGCGCTGCGCATTTGCCGGAGCGCATCGCCGCGAAGGTCGCCGGCGGCAAGCATGGCAGCGATGCCGCCACGCTGCTGCGCGTCGAGGGGTTTGGTCCTTCGGTTGTCTATCGCATCGAGACGCTCAAGCAACTGCTCGGCAAGGCGGGGCCGCTGGAAGAGATTGCCGGCGAGGCATCGAAGACGATCTGGCGCGATGTCCGCGATTGCCGGCCTTTCGCCGATGACGGCGCGCGGCCGGTGTGGCGCGTTTCGATGGCACCGTCCGAGGCGCATCACATGGTGATGTCGCTGCGCATGCAAGCGGCGGTCGATGCCTTCTATGACTGGCAAGGCGGCCTTGTCTGGCTGTCGATGCGCGAGGATGATCCCGAGGCCGAGCTGCTGCGCGCGCTGATCCGCAAGCACGGCGGCGGCCACGCGACGCTGGTGCGCGCCTCTGCCCCGCATCGCGCGGCCCTGCCGGTATTCGAACCGCAGCCGCCGCATCTGGCGGCGCTGTCGGCGCGGCTCAAGGCCGAGTTCGATCCCAAGCAGATTCTCAATCCTGGCCGCATGGCTTAGAGCAAACGCGATGCAAACCAATTTCTCCGCCGCGCAGCTTGCCGACCCGCATGTCGCGGAATCGGAAAAGATCCTGCGCAAATGTGTGCATTGCGGCTTCTGCACCGCCACCTGCCCGACCTATGTGACATTGGGCAACGAGCTGGATTCGCCGCGCGGCCGCATCTACCTCATCAAGGACATGCTGGAGAACGGCCGGCCGGCGGACAAGGAGATCGTCACTCATATCGATCGCTGCCTGTCCTGCCTCGCCTGCATGACGACCTGCCCCTCTGGCGTGAACTACATGCATCTGGTCGACCATGCCCGCGCCCATATCCAGGCCACCTACAAGCGCCCGCTGCTCGACCGGCTGACGCGCGCCATGCTGGCTTTCGTGCTGCCTTACCCAAGCCATTTCCGCACCGCGCTGAAGCTCGCCGGTCTCGGACGTCCGTTCATCGGCCTGTTCGAAAAGCTGCCGGCGCTGAAGCCGGTCGCCGCCATGCTGAAGCTCGCCCCCGCGTCGATCCCCTCGGCATCGCCGATGGCGAAGCCGGGCACACATGCCGGGCAGGGGACCAAGAAACGCGGCCGCGTCGCCATCCTCACTGGTTGCGCGCAGTCCGTGCTCGACCCCGCCATCAACGAAACGACCATCTCGTTGCTGACCCGCCTCGGCGTCGAAGTCGTCGTTCCGGAAGGCGAGGGCTGCTGCGGCGCGCTCGTTCATCATATGGGCCGCGAGGATCAGGCCCTTGCCTCGGCAAGGCGGAATGTCGACGCCTGGACGCGCGCGATCGAGAAGGGCGGGCTCGATGCCATCGTCATCACTGCATCCGGCTGCGGCACGACGATCAAGGATTACGGCTTCATGCTGCGCCTCGATCCGGCCTATGCCGAAAAGGCCGCGCGCGTCTCGGCTCTCGCAAAAGACGTCACGGAATATCTCGCCGCCCTCGATCTGCCCGAGCCGGTGCGCAGGCCGGGCACGATCGTCGCCTATCATTCCGCCTGCTCGATGCAGCATGGCCAGAAGATCACGCGCCAGCCGAAGGAGCTTCTGGCCAAGGCGGGCTTCGTCGTGCGCGAGCCGCGCGAGGCGCATCTGTGCTGCGGCTCGGCCGGCACCTACAACATCCTGCAGCCGGACATTTCCGCCAGGCTGCGCGACCGCAAGGTGAAGAACATCGAAGCGACCGGCGCCGCAATCGTCGCCACCGGCAATATCGGCTGCATCACCCAGATCGCCTCCGCCGCGAAGCTGCCGGTGGTACACACGGTCAAATTGCTCGACTGGGCCTATGGCGGTCCGAAGCCGGAGGGTGTTTCCGACGGCGGCTGATAGCGGCCGAATAACTACTCCGCCGCGAGCTGGTCCGGTACGCCGTAGGTTGCCCGATAAAGCGCGCGCTGGCGGTTGAGCGCCACCATGGTATTGCGCAAGAGGATCGCCACCGTGAGCGGGCCGACGCCGCCCGGCACCGGCGTGATCCAGGACACCACTTCCTTGACGCTGTCGGTGTCGACGTCCCCGACGATACGGGTTTCGCCGTCCGGCCCGACCTCGGAATTGATGCCGATATCGATGACGGCAGCGCCCGGCTTCACCATGTCGGCCTTGATCAGCCGGGGCTTGCCGACGGCGACGAACAGCGCGTCGGCGCGCCGCGCATGCGCCGCCAGCGAGCGCGTCATGTGGTGGCAGACCGTCACCGTCGCGCCTTCGCTCATCAACAGGAAGGCGATCGGCTTGCCGACGATCTCGGAATGACCGACGACCACCACTTCGAGCCCCTTGAGGTCGAGGCCGGTTTCCTTGAGCAGCTCGACCGAGGCCGCCGCCGTGCAGGGCGCCAGGTCGAGCTGGTTGTAGACGATGTTGCCGATCGAGGCCGGGTGCATGCCCTCGACGTCCTTCAGCGGATGCACCGCCGCCTGCAGCGTCTTGATCGGGATATGCGCCGGCACCGGCCGCTGGATGATGATGCCGGTGACGCGCGGGTCGGCGTTGAGGCCATGAATGGCGGCTTCCAGTTCACCGGCGGTGATGTCGGCGGCGAAGCGGCGTTCCTCGAAGCCGATGCCGGCAAGGGCGGCCTTGGCACGCTGGTTGCGCACGTAGACATCGACCGCTGCGGTATCGCCGACGGTGATCGAGACCAGCTTTGGCGGGAAACCTTCAGCCGTGGCGATCGCCGCGTCTTCGCGCACCGAAGCGATGATGCGCTGGGCGACCGGGCCGCCTTTCAGATAGCGGCTGTCGTCGGTTCGGGTCATGGCTGGCACCTCTGCCTTCTGAAGCAATTCAGGGAGAAGCGCGTAAGCGGCGTTGCGTCCGGAATTGCGTAACGATCGGGATTTTGCGCTGCAATAGCAGAGGCGCGCCGGGAAATCAGCCCCGAAAGCGAAACCGCCTGCTTTCGGGGCGACTTGCCGCGCCATGCATCAAAGGGAAACTCAAAAACGAAAAAGGCAGCGCGGTTGGCCGCGCTGCCTTTTCGTGACCGGCCGTATCCCCACACGGCCCGTCCCCCGTAAACCCTGACACCGATTTGAGCACATCCCGCGGGATCGCACTATGACTTGGCGGCAACAGCGTCGAACAAAAACTGATGCGCCGTCTAACCTGCTGATTCGCTGTGACTATATCACCTCGACCGTGGTTCCGACATTCACGCGCTCGTAGAGATCGACGACATCTTCGTTGCGCATGCGGATGCAGCCCGAAGACACCGCACCGCCGATCGTCCAAGGCTGGTTGGTGCCGTGGATGCGGTATTCGGTGGTGCCGAGATAGAGCGCGCGCGCGCCGAGCGGGTTCTCGATGCCGCCGGCCAGATAGGTCGGCAGGTAGCGGCCCTTGGCGGCTTCGCGTGCGATCATTTCCTTCGGCGGACGCCAATCCGGCCAGACCTTCTTGTCGGTGATCTTGTGGGTGCCCGACCATTCGAAGCCCGGCTTGCCGGTGCCGACGCCGTAGCGGCGCGCCTTGCCGTTCTTCTCGACCAGATAGAGGAAGTTCTGGTGCGTATCGATGACGATTGTGCCCGGCTTCTGCGGGCCGTCATACGCGACTTCCTGCGGCAGGTAGATCGGGTTGATCTGCGGCCGCATCACCATGCGCTTGGCCGGCTGCTGCACGGCCGCCGTCTTCTGCCGGTCGGGCTGCGCCTGGAACAGGCGCCGCAATGGCTGCTGCGTCGCCTGACGCGTCGGGCGCACGATGCCCGGCGCGTGGCCGAGCTGCAGCACCCAGGGTGCCGAAAGGTCGGGGCTCACCATGACCGGCGGCATGTCGGCATAGCGGTCGTTGGCAAGGGAGGTCGTGGCGCCGGCGGCAAGAATGGCCACCGCGCCGAGCAGGGAACAAAACGCTGTCTTCATCGGAACGCACCTTGATCGAACTCATCCGGGGCGGAGAGGGCGCCCTCGGTTTCGCGATCCTTGGCGCGGAGCGGCAAGCAAAACATGAATCGGAATGCGTAAAATGCGGAACTGTCAGTAAACTTTTTGGTGTGGTTACCGGCCGGTTCAGGAATCTGGTAAAGCCACGGTAAAAGCTGCGCTGAAGCGCATTAACGAATGGATTTGCTGACGATGGCGACTGAAAATGCCGGTATTCTCGACGG
This sequence comes from Mesorhizobium sp. WSM4935, assembly GCF_029625735.1. Taxonomy (NCBI): domain Bacteria; kingdom Pseudomonadati; phylum Pseudomonadota; class Alphaproteobacteria; order Hyphomicrobiales; family Phyllobacteriaceae; genus Mesorhizobium; species Mesorhizobium sp. WSM4935. Next base: position 5,442 of record NZ_JARTVR010000008.1, read on the forward strand.
CCCCGATGGCAAGGCGCGCTGCTTCTGGCACGGCAACCTGCCGGACTATCTTCATTACCACGATCATGAGTGGGGCCGGCCGGTAACGGATGATCGCCGGCTGTTCGAAAAGATCTGTCTGGAAGGCTTCCAGTCGGGGCTGTCTTGGCTGACCATCCTACGCAAGCGCGAAAATTTCCGCGAGGCCTTCGCCGGTTTCGACTTCGAAAAGGTGGCGGCGTTCACCGACAAGGATGTCGAGCGCCTGCTCGGCAATGCCGGCATCATCCGCCACCGCGGCAAGATCGTCTCGACCATCAACAACGCCAAACGCGCCCGCGAGATGGTGGACGAGTTCGGCTCTTTAGCCGCCTGGTTCTGGAAGTTCGAGCCGGGTCCGGACGAGCGGCCCGAAATCGTCGACCTGGCGCATCTGCGCGCCAATCCGACGACGGCGGTGTCGGTCAGGATATCGAAAGAATTGAAGAAGCGCGGCTGGAGCTTTGTCGGCCCAACGACGGTCTATGCCTTCATGCAGGCGATGGGCCTGGTCAACGACCATCTCGAAGGCTGCTACTGCAGGGCGGAGGTGGAAAAAGAGCGCAAGAAACTCAAGCGGCCGAAATAGCGCGGCTACTTCTCGAACCTGCCCTTATGGCCGCTGCCGTTGATGTCCCAGACCAGGCTGGAGCCGGACACCGTCAGCACCAGTCCGCTGAAGCCGCGATCGTCGGGCGTGTGATGCGTGGAGGCGGAGCTGCGGCCCGCCGGGATGACCTCGACCGTCGAGCCTTTCCGCACCCAGCAGCCCTTGCCGTACTGGTCGTTGGCGCCATAAGCGAGCGCGAATTCGAAGCTGCCGTCTTTCTTCAACAGCAGCTCGGAACCGACTTCCATGACGCCGTTCAGATAGTAGTAGCCGGCAAGGCGGGCATCGCCCGGCTGGCACACGTTGGCGGCAACGGGCATGCTAAAGAAAAGCGCGCTGGCAAGCGCGCCAGCAAATCGCAACCCCATGATGATCCCCCCGATCGTTGAATGAAAGTCAGACGCTGCCGGCGCCGGCCAGGAACAGCCCGGCAATGATCGCCGCCACGGCCGCGAAGGCCGGATAGATCACCAGCAGCCCGGTCACCAGCGCGTCGCGCATGGTCGGCTTGCGCGCCCCGGCCGCGACCTCGAACGGCCCAGCCGGTTGCTGCGCCGATTTGAGCGCAAAGCCGCCGGCAGGCCGCAGCCTGGCCGATTTGCCGCTCTCGATGATGTCTCCAGCCGTCGCCATGGTTCCGAACCCCTTGTTTCGGCGCGCTTTATGGTCGCGGATTGTGTCGGCAGCATGCCGCACGGATGGCGGAATTGTTTCGTTTTGGTGTGGTTTTGTTCCAGTTTTTCCTTCTTCTCTTGTGGGAGAAGGTTTCGCCAAGGCGACGGATGAGGGGGTGCTCCAGGGAAAGCCAGCGCTATCGCGCCGATCCACCTTCTCCCGCATGGGGAGAAGGAAAGGCGCTAACCCTTGCCGCTCCAAGCGGCATCGTTTAGGAAACGCGCGCCCATTACCAGAGAAGATCAACCCATGGCCGACAAATCCGAAAAGACGAAAGCGCGGTTGCCGCGCGGTTTTGCCGACCGCAGCGCCGAAGACATCCGCGCCGTCGAGAAGATGATGGCGACCATCCGTTCGGTCTATGAGCTCTATGGTTTCGAGCCGGTCGACCAGCCGATGATCGAATACACCGATGCGTTGGGCAAATTCCTGCCCGACCAGGACCGGCCGAACGAAGGCGTCTTCTCCTTCCAGGATGACGACGACCAGTGGCTGTCGCTACGCTATGATCTCACCGCGCCGACGGCCCGCTTCGTCGCCGAGAATTACGACAGGCTGCCGAAACCTTATCGCAGCTACCGCTCCGGCTGGGTGTTCCGCAACGAGAAGCCCGGTCCCGGCCGCTTCCGCCAGTTCATGCAGTTCGACGCCGACACGATCGGCACGCCGGGCGTCGCCGCCGACGCCGAGATGGCGATGATGATGGCCGACGTGATGGAGGCGCTCGGCATCAAGCGCGGCGACTATGTCATCCGCGTCAACAACCGCAAGGTGCTGGATGGGGTATTGGAGGCGATCGGGCTCGGCGGCGACCAGAATGCCGGCCGCCGGCTGACCGTGCTGCGCGCCATCGACAAGCTCGACAAGCTCGGACCCGAAGGCGTCAGGCTCCTGCTTGGTCCCGGGCGTTGGGATGGCGGCAAGGAAGGGGAGGGCGACTTCGCCAAGGGCGCCGGATTGAACGACACGCAAGCCGAGGCGGTTCTTCTGGCAACGGCAAGGAATGGGCAGGCCGCCCAGGATGCAAGCGTCAATGCCAACGCTGTCTATCAGGAAGGCGTCGGCGAACTGGCAACGATCGAGGCGCTGGTTAGAGCCGCAGGCTACGGCGAAGACCGCATCGTGATGGACCGCTCCGTCGTGCGCGGCCTCGAATACTACACCGGCCCTGTCTTCGAGGCCGAGCTCCTGGCCGAGATCCCCAATGACGAAGGCCAGATCGTTCGCTTCGGCTCGGTCGGCGGCGGCGGGCGCTATGACGGGCTGGTCTCGCGCTTCCGCGGCGAGCCGGTGCCGGCGACCGGATTCTCGATCGGCGTCTCCCGGTTGATGACGGCGCTGAAGAACCTTGGCAAGCTCGACACATCCGATGTCGTCGCGCCGGTCGTGGTGCTCGTCATGGACAAGGACACGGAAAGCCTCGGCCGCTACCAGAAGATGGTCGCCGACATGCGCGCCGCCGGCATCCGCTCCGAAATGTATTTGGGCGGCGCCGGCATGAAGGCGCAGCTGAAATATGCCGACCGCCGGGGCAGCCCGGCCGCCATAATCCAGGGCGGCGACGAGCGCGCCAAGGGCGAGGTCCAGATCAAGGACCTGATCGAAGGCGCGCGGCTGTCAGCCGAGATCACCGACAATGCCGAATGGCGGGCCGCGCGGCCGGCGCAGGTGACGGTCGCGGAAGGTGAGCTGGTTGCCGAGGTGAAGAAGATACTCGCCGCGCAGGCCGAGGAGCGGGCACGTGGCAAGTAGAGCGCCGACCTCCCCTTCTCCCCTTGTAGGAGAAGGTGGATCGGCGCGTAGCGCCGAGACGTATGAGGGGTGTTCCAGGGAACGCCCACGTCTCACTTCGCTGGAACACCCCTCATCCGTCGCCTTCGGCGACACCTTCTCCCACAAGGGGAGAAGGCGAGGTGGCGCTTTATGACCTCCCGTCCCGCTATCGCCGCCGACATCGTCAACCTCTTCGCCACCCGCGACACCCACGCGGTCGAGGTCGCGGTGCTGCAGCCAGCCGATCCGTTCCTCGACATGGCGGGCGAGGATTTGCGCCGCCGCATCTTCCTGACCGAAAGCGAGACCGGCAAGACGCTGTGTCTCAGGCCCGAATTCACCATTCCGGTCTGCCTCGACCACATTGCCAGCCAGGCCGGCACGCCGCGCCGCTACTCCTATCTCGGCGAAGTGTTCCGCCAGCGCCGCGACGGCGGCAACGAGTTCTTCCAGGCCGGAATCGAGGATCTCGGCGACAGCGACATGGCCGCCGCCGATGCCCGTTCGCTCGCCGACGCGCATGCGCTGCTGTCACTGGCGCTGCCTGGACGGAAGCTCGCCGTCACGCTCGGCGACCAGACCGTGTTCGAGGCCGTGCTGGCAGCGCTGGGCCTGCCGCGCGGCTGGCGCATGCGCCTCGCCCGCGCCTTCGGCTCGGCGCCTATGTTGGAGGCCGCCCTTGCCGATCTTGCCAACCCGCCGCGCAACAGCCAGCTCTCTGGCCCGGTCGCCCTGCTGGCGCTCGACGGCGATGCGGAAGGCCTTGCCGCGCACATTGCCGAAGGCATGGAGGAGGCGGGGCTGTCGGCATCGTCCGGCCGCGCGCCGGCCGACATTGCGCGCAGGCTGATCGAGAAAGCGCAGCTGCGCAGCGTGCGCCTGTCAGACGAGGCCTTCTCCGCGCTGAAGAGTTTTCTCGAGATCGACGTCGCGCTCGACGGCGCGACCGCGGCGCTGGAAGAATTCGCCGCCGACGCCGGCCTGTCGCTGGGGCCGGCGCTGGAGAATTTCGCCGCCCGCGCCAAGGCGATCGAGGCGCATGGCCTGTCCGCGGCGCAAATCCATTACGACGCCGCCTTCGGCCGCCCGCTCGATTACTATACCGGTGTAGTCTTCGAGATCGCGGCGGCGGATGGCGACCGCCCGCTGGTCGGCGGCGGTCGCTACGACAGGCTGCTGACGCTGCTGGGAGCAAAAAAGCCGATCCCCGGCGTCGGCTTCTCGGTCTGGCTCGACCGCATCGAAGCCTTGCGGGAGAACGCCGAATGATCACGTTGGCGATCCCCTCCAAGGGCCGTCTCAAGGAGCAGTCCCTCGACGTGCTGGCCAAGGCCGGCCTGGCCGTCACCTTGCCCGAGGACGACCGCAAATATCGTGCTCACATCGACGGTCTCGACAATGTCGAGGTGGCCTTTCTCTCCGCATCCGAGATCGCCGGCGAAATCGGCCAAGGCGCGGTCGATCTCGGCATCACCGGCGAGGACCTTTTGCGCGAGAATCTCGCCGATTGGGAAGCGCGCGCCGAGATCGTCGCCCGCCTCGGTTTCGGCCACGCCGATGTCGTGGTGGCGGTGCCCGACATCTGGCTCGATGTCGACACCATGGCCGACCTTGACGACGTCGCCGCCGATTTCCGCCAGCGCCATGGCCGCAGGCTCAGGATAGCCACCAAATACTGGCGGCTGACGCAGCAGTTCTTTTCGCTGAAGCACGGCATCCAGGTCTATCGCATCGTCGAAAGCCTCGGCGCCACCGAAGGCGCCCCGGCCGCCGGCCTGGCGGACGTCATCGTCGACATCACCACCACCGGCTCGACGCTGCGCGCCAACCATCTCAAGGTGCTGGGCGACGGCACGATCCTGAAGTCGCAGGCCTGTCTGGTCGCTTCGAGGAAGCGGCGTGATGCGGCGGACGAGGCGCAGTTGCGCGATATTGCCGCCAAAATGGCCGCGCTGGTCGCCTGAAAGCACTTCCAGGAAAAGTGTGACGCGGTTTTCCGTCGGGAATTGCGTCAAACCAGAGGGCTCAAGCGTTTCACCCGCTCCATGAACGGTGAAACGCTTTAGCCACCTCTACCTTCGGCGGGTTTCCACCGCCTTTGCAGGCTGATAGGCTCAATCATCCCGGGAGGAGACGGCGATGGCGATCAAACTCGACGAGCTCATGAACGCCACCAATCTGCGCGGGCGTGGCGCAAGCGGCACCTTCATTGCTCCGCTGGGCGGCAAGGCGCATGTGTCGGGCGACCGCTCGGTGCCCCTGCTCGACAAGACCATTCCTGAATTGTTTTCTGAAACGGTGGGCAAATACGCCACACTCGATGCCGCTATCTTCGTCGGTCAGGACAAGCGCTTCACCTGGAGCGAGCTGTCGGACGCGGTCGACGCCTTGGCTGCCGGGTTCCTGGCGCTCGGGCTGGAAAAGGGCGATCGGGTCGGCATCTGGTCACCGAATCGCTGGGAATGGCTGGTAACCCAGTTCGCCACCGCGCGCATCGGCCTGATCCTCGTCAACATCAACCCGGCCTACCGGCTGACCGAGCTGGAATACGCCCTCAAAAAGGTCGGCTGCAAGGCGCTGGTCACGGCCGCCCAGTTCAAGACCTCCGACTATCTCGGCATGATACAGACGCTGGCGCCGGAGCTTGCCACGGCAGAACCCGGCAAGCTGAAGGCGAAAAAGCTGCCTTCGCTGGAAATCGTCATCCGCATGGGCGACGACAACTCGCCCGGCATGTACAATTTCGGCGACGTGCTGGCTATGGCTGGCCGCGACGAGCATGACAGCCTCGACCGCATCTCCGAAGGCCTGAAGCCGGGCGAGGCCATCAACATCCAGTTCACCAGCGGCACCACCGGCGCGCCGAAAGGTGCGACGCTGACGCATTCCAACATCGTCAACAACGGCAATTTCGTCACCTCGGCCATAAAACTCACCGTCGACGACCGGCTCTGCATTCCGGTGCCGCTCTATCACTGCTTCGGCATGTCGATGGGCACGATGGGCTGCGTGTCGAAAGGCGTGACCATGGTCTTTCCCGGCGAAGGTTTTGACGCCGGCGCGACGCTGAAAGCGGTCGCGCAGGAACGCTGCACCGGCCTCTACGGCGTGCCGACCATGTTCGTCGCCATGCTCGACCACGCGGATTTTGCGAGCTTCGATCTCTCCAGCCTGCGCACCGGCATCATGGCCGGCTCGCCTTGCCCGATCGAGGTGATGAAGAAGGTGGTGTCGCTGATGCATATGGCGCAAGTGACGATCGCCTATGGCATGACGGAGACCAGTCCCGTCTCCTTCCAGAGCAGCGTCGACGATCCGCTGGAAAAGCGCGTCTCCACCGTCGGCCGCATCCACCCGCATGTCGAGGTGAAGGCGATCGGCGCGGATGGCGCCACTGTCGCAGTCGGCGCGCCGGGCGAGCTCTGCACGCGCGGCTATTCGGTGATGAAGGGCTATTGGGACGACGCCGAAAAGACCCGCGAGGCAATCGATGCCGACGGCTGGATGCACACCGGCGACCTCGCCACCATCGATGCCGAGGGCTATTGCAACATCGTCGGCCGGGTGAAGGATATGGTGATCCGCGGCGGCGAGAACGTCTATCCGCGCGAGGTCGAGGAATTCCTCTATCGCCATCCCAAGGTCAAGGAGGTGCAGGTTTTCGGCATTCCCGACGACAAATATGGCGAGGAGCTCTGCGCCTGGATCGTGCTGAAGCCCGGCCAGATCGCCACGGCAGAGGAGATCAAGGCCTTCTGCGCCGGCCAGATCGCGCATTACAAGGTGCCGCGCTACATCCGCTTCCGCACGGAACTGCCGATGACGGTGACCGGCAAGCCGCAGAAATTCCTGATGCGCGAGGCGATGGTCGAGGAATTGGGGCTGGTGGCGCAGAAGACGGCTTGAAACGGCATTTATGGACAACGAGTTTCCAAATTTCGCGGCGCTGAAAGCCGCCAAGATCGAAAACTTGGATTATCGCATAGTCATCCGGCGCGGCGCGCGAACCGGCAGTGCGATCGTGATGGCCCCGCATGGCGGCAAGATCGAACCCCGCACCTCCCTGATCGCCGAGACGATAGCCGGGGGCGATCTCGATATGTATTGCTTCGAAGGGCTTATGCCGGAGAGCAACCGGGAGCTGCACATAACCTCCAGGAACTTTGACGAGGAATCCGCGCTGGAACTGTTGCGGACGAAATCCACCGTCGTGGCAATCCACGGCCGCCAGGATCGGGATGATCTCACGACAGTCTATCTGGGCGGCAAGGACGCCGCGTTGGTTGCAGAAATAGCCTGGCGTCTTCAGGAGGCCGGCTTCCAGACGAAAAGAGACAACCATCCGTTTCCCGGTATCCAGGATTCGAACATCGTCAACCGGGGACTGACTGGGAAAGGAGCGCAACTGGAAGTGCCCCTCTCGCTGCGCCGCCGGCTGGGGAACGAACCGGAACTTCTGGAAAAATTCTGCAGGGCGGTTCGCGGGGCCATTGAGTCCTTCGACGCCAGAAATGGTGCCCAATCCTCAATCATGTTTTGAATGCTTTAAGATGCCCGTGAGAGGTGTTCTCCACGCGCTTTTCCGCTAAAATCACGAAAACGCATGGGCGTTGGGGGGCTTGAATGACTGGTTATGTCCGGTCGGTGACGTCCTACGCGATGCCGTTGGCCGCGCTGGCGATGGCTGTCGCGGTCAAGGCCAGCGGTCTTTCGGCGGACGAAGGGTCGCTCAATGCCAGGATCCTCGTCGGGGCGCTGTCCAGCGCCATCATGTTCACCACCATTTTCGTGGTGCTCGACCACGCCGAGGCAGTCGCCCGGCGCGTGGGGGAGCCCTATGGAACTTTGGTGCTGACTTTTGCCGTGACCGCAATCGAGGTGTCGATCATCGTCTCCATGATGCTGCATGGAGAAAACAACCCGACGCTGGCGCGAGAGTCCGTTTTCTCGACGGTGATGATCACCTCCACCGGTGTTGTCGGCATATGTCTCACGCTCGGCGGCTGGCGCTATCGCAAGCAGGCGATCCTCCGGCAAGGCACCAACGCTTACCTGTCGGTTCTCATCGCGCTGACTGTGATGACGCTTATTCTTCCGACCTACACCCAGGCTACGGATCCCGGCACGTTTTCGGCGGCTCAGCTCGGTTTCGTCAGTGTCCTTTCGGTGCTGCTCTATGCGAGCTTCGTGTTCGCCCAGACCGTTAGGCACCGGGAGGACTTCGTCCAGGGACAGGCGCATGACGCGCCGATGCGAACTGCCTCCCACGATAGCGTTTCCGTCAGTGCCCTGCTGCTGTTGAGCGGGCTGATCGGAATAGTCCTGCTCGCCGAGCAGGTCGCCGCAAGTGTGGAGGATGCGCTCGCCGCCTATAAGGTGACCCAGGCCGACAGCATCGTGGGGGCGTTGATCGCGGCGCTGGTTTTGATGCCGGAGGCGGTCTCGGCGATCCGCGCCTCGGTCAAGAACGAGCTGCAGCGCAGCCTGAACGTCGCGATGGGCTCGGCCTGCGCCACGATCGGCTTGACGATACCGGCGGTCGCGGCCGCCAGCCTGCTGACGGGCAGGGGACTGACCCTTGGGCTTACGGCCTCCGATGCCGTGCTCCTGGTGCTGGCCCTTTTCATATGCAGCGTCAGCTTCAGCACCGAACGAACGACATTCCTGACCGGCATGGTCCATGTCGTGTTGTTCTTTACCTATGTATTTCTGATCTTTGTGCCGTGAAGCCTCGGGTGAAACCTGGCAACCGGGGTAAAGCCACGAGCTTAGAGGCGCCATACCTTGCCAGGAGTGCGGTCAAGAGTTGCGTTCAGCCGTGCAAGCCTTCCTCTACCGCCGCCCTGTCCGTATCTCCGACGGCCTCGGCGCCGAACCTGGCTTCTGGACAAGCGGGCCGAGCAGTACTTCGCCGAACAGCGGCTGATAGCTGCGGCGCACGGCAGGGTCTTCCTTAAAGGACAGCGCGTACTGGCCGATCTGATGGAAGTAGGTGATGCGCGCCCTGACCAGGCTTTCGTCCGGCGAATAGCCCATGGCGCGAAACGAGCGGACGAGCAGCGCAATCCTGAGATCGTCCATGTCCTTCACTTCCTGCGTCAGCTTCTTCGATGTCCGCGCCCAGTCGCGCACGGCAAGGTCCAGCAGCGGGCTGAACGGGTTTTCGTCGACCCAGACATGCACGATATCGGTGAAGAACTGCAGGCCGTCTATGTCGTGCATCTCGCGCATTGCCCAAAACGGAGCGCAGTTAATGTTGCGCCATTCCTGCAAGAGGCCATCACGGAGGTCGGCGAGGCTGGTGAAATGGAAATAGAAGCTGCCGCGCGTCACCTTCAGCTGCTTGGCCAGGCGGTCGATCTTGACCTCGGCGATGCCGCGCTTTTCCAGCACCTTGCGCGCCGCTGCGATCCAGGCCTCGCGGCTCAGCGTCTGCCGGGCCGTCGTCAACCGCGCCTGCGTCCTGGCCGGTCGTTTCGTCTTTGCCGAGGCGACATCCGCTTTCAATTGCTTCCAGGCCTCCATGGCGCCAGGCGGCAATTCGCCGAGCCGTTCTCGATCAAGCCGATGTTTGCCCGCTTCGCAACCCGCAACCGTGCTCGTCCACTACGGAACATAAGGCTTAAGGTAGGGCGCTGATCCGCTGCAGCATAAGCTCGAAGAACGGCGCCGGTTCGATGCGGCGCAGCACGTTGCAATTTTTGCGGCGGCCGGTGACATGCCACCAGTCGACGACGGTCATGCCGATCGTCTCGGGCGAGACGATATCCACCGTCACCGCGCATTGGCGCTTTTCGTAGATCTCCGGGGCCAGCAGGTAACCAGTGACGCAGGCGTCATGGATCGGCCGCCCCGGCGTGCCGAATTTATGGCTGCCATACTGGCGGTAGAAATCGGCGAGGTTGGCGGCCTCGATCGCGGCCCTGCTGCCGGTGGCGCGCAGGCGGTCCAGCCATTCCAGCGTCATCATCGCCGTGTAGGTGCAGTCGATGCCCGCCATGGTCAGCGGCACGCCGCTGTCGAACACTTTGTGCGCCGCATGCGGGTCGACGAAGATGTTGAACTCTGCGGCGGGCGTCGCGTTGCCGCCCTCGAAGAAGCCGCCGCCCATCAGCACCACCTCGCGCAGCCGCGGAATGATCCTCGGCTCCATGGTCATGGCCATCGCCAGATTGGTCATCGGTCCGAGCGTGCAGACGGTGAGCTCGCCCTCCGGCGCGTCCATGATCGCCCGCACGAGATAGTTGACCCCGTGCTCGCTCTGCAGCGGCGTCACCGGCTCGGGAAGATCGGCGCCGTCGAGCCCGGTCTTGCCGTGCACATATTCGGCCGTCATCAGCTTCTTCACCATCGGGCCCGGGCAGCCGGCATACACCGGCACGTCGGGCCGCCCGGCGAGCTCGACCACCTTCAGCGCGTTCTTCGATGTCAGCGGCAGCGGCACGTTGCCGCCGACCGTGGTGATGCCCACCACTTCGAGTTCGGCTGGCGAGCCGAGCGCAAACAGGATCGCGAAGGCGTCGTCCTGGCCGGGATCGGTGTCGATGATGATCTTGCGTGGTGCCATGTCGCGCCTGCCTTGCGAATGCCTATTGATGAGCCCGTTCGGATGTGTAGAAATACAGTACTGTATCTTATGTTCAAGCAGGGTCTTCGACAATGGACGAACGAGAACGCGGCGACTTTTCCGAAATTCCGATCCTCGACGTGTCGGCTCTCTACGGCGCCGACCAGGACGCGATCCGGGCGACGGCGGCAACGCTGCGCCGCTATCTCGAGACGATCGGCTTCCTCTATGTCGTCGGCCATCCGATTCCGCGCGCCGATGTCGAGGCGGTCCGCGAGGCGAGCAAGCGCTTCTTCGCCTTGCCGGAAGAGGAGAAGCTCAAGCTGAAGATCGACAGGAATTTCCGCGGCTACCTGCCCTTTGCCGGCTCGACTATTGTGACCTCGTCGGTTGCGACCGTCAGCAAGCCGAACCAGAGCGAGTCGATCTTCTTCATGCATGAAGTCGACGAAAACGATCCGCGTGCGCTCGCCGAAAAGCCACTGCAGGGTCCGAACCAATGGCCGGACGAGGCGATGCTGAACGGCTTCAGGGAAACGATCGAACGCTATGTCGATCAGATGGGGACACTCGCCCGCAAGATGGTCGGCGCCATCGCGCTGTCGCTCGGTTTGCCGGCCGGCAGTCTCGACCGATATTTCGAACAGCCGACCACCTTCCTCAGGTTGCTGCATTATCCGACGCAGCCACAGGAAGAGGGGCTGTTCGGCTCGGCGCCGCACACCGACTACGGCTTCATCACCTTGCTCGCGCAGGACGACGTCGGAGGCCTCGAAGTCAAGAACAAGGCGGGCGACTGGGTGCCCGCGCCGCCGATCCCAGACTCCTTCGTGATGAATGTCGGCGACATACTGGCGCGCTGGTCGAACGACCAGTTCGTCTCGACGCCGCACCGCGTCATCAACCGATCGGGGCGCGAACGCTATTCCCAGCCCTTCTTTTTCGACCCGTCGATGGACGAGACCATCGAGGCGCTCCCCGTCTGCGTTCCGGCCGGAACGAAGCCGAAATACGAGCCGATGCTCTATGGCGACTACCTGATGGAGCGCATCGACAAGAACTACCACTACCGCAAGAAGAAGGCCGAAGCGGCGAGCGCGTAAGCGGTCGAACTTCCGCCTCCGCGCCGGTCATCCGCGCGGCGCGGAGGTGCTGAACAGATTGCAGCCAATGCAATGAGCAAAAGGGGAACGAACATGAGAACGTATCTGTGCATGGCCGGCCTGGCACTGGCCGCATTTGCCACTTCCTGGAGCGGGTTTTCGACTGCTGCCGAGGTTCCGAAATCGGCGGAGGTCCAGCAGACAGGCACGCTCGCCGTCGCCAACACGCTTGACTACGCGCCGTTCGAATATCTCGATGCCGACGGCAAGCAGACCGGCATCATCATCGAACTGGCCGGCGCGGCCGCCAAGCTGGTCGGCGCCAAGCTGGACGTCCAGCGCACGCCGTTTCCGTCGATGATTCCGGGTCTTGCGGCCGGTCGCTTCAAGATCGCCTGGGAGACCTTCTCGGCCACGCCCGAGCGGCTGAAGCAGGTCGACTTCGTCATGTTTCTCAAGGCCGGCCTCGCCGTCTCGACATCGCCGGACAAGAAGGCGAGCTTCAGTGGCGACACGCCGCTCTGCGGCAAGCGGATCGGCGTCTCTGCCGGCAGCGCGTCCGACTTCCTGGTCGACAAGCTCAGCAAGGACTGCACCGACAAGGGCCAGAAGGCGATCGAGAAATCGGTCTTCAACTCCTCGACCGACATCGTCCAGGCTGTCCTCTCCGACCGCGTCGACGCCCGCATGGACGATGCGACCGCGTCGAGCTATTTCGAGGTGACCAGCAAGGGCCAGCTCGTCGTCCTGCCCACCCTCTATGACGTGGCTCCGCTGGGCCTCGCCATCGCCAAGGACGACAAGGGGACCGCCGACATGATGGTCGCCGCACTTTCGGAGCTGTTCAAGAACGGCACTTACAAGACCATCCTCGAGAAATACGGGATGGGCGCCTACGCGATCAAGGAACCTTATTTCGTCAACAGCATGGATGCGCTGCGTGCCGACTGAGGCATCAACCTGAAATCGGCATCGATTTTCGCGGCTGATCATGCGCAAATTCAGTACGACATGTTTGCGCGCCCGATAGGGCGCGCGGGCGTTTTGAGCGGGGACGCCGGCGTCCGGTAGACTGGACGCCCGACAGAGAGATCAGGAGTTCTGCGATGGGCGTGGCCCACCCGAGAGAGTTGAGCCTCGATCAGGGCGCCGCCGCAGCGGCGGCGCGGCTCACGGTGGTGCCGCAGCGTCGCTACGGCATCTGGATCGGCACGGCGTTCGCCCTCCTGCTGGCCTTCCTCATCGTCCGGGCCTTCGCCAGCAACCCAGCCTTTGCCTGGGGCACGGCCGCGGGTTATCTCTTCCATCCCTCGATCATGCGCGGCCTTGCCAACACTTTGATCCTCACCGTGGTGATCATGGTGCTGGCGATCATCATCGGCACCGTCATCGCCATCATGCGCGTGTCGCCGAGCCCGGTGCTGCGCGGCTTCGCCGGCGTCTATGTCTGGTTCTTCCGCGGCGTGCCGGCGCTGATCCAGCTCATCTTCTGGTTCAACCTGTCGCTTCTGGTGCGCGAGGTCTCGCTGACCCTGCCATTCATGGGCACGATCTTTTCCGCCCGCACCAATGATTTCATGACGCCGTTCTTCTCGGCCGTCGTGGCCCTTTCGCTCTGCGAGGCGGGCTACATGGCCGAGATCATCCGCGCCGGCATCAAGTCGGTGCCGTCCGGCCAGGCGGAGGCGGCGAGCGCGCTCGGCATGCCCTACCGTATGATCCTCAAACGCATCACGCTGCCGCAGGCCATGCGCTTCGTGCTGCCGCCGACCGGCAACGAGGCCATCAACCTCTTGAAGATGACATCGCTGGTGACCTTCATCGCGGTCGACGATCTGTTCTATTCGGCCCAGAGCATCTACGCCCGCACCTTCGAGACGATCCCGCTCCTGATCGTCGTGGCGTTCTGGTATCTCACGGTGGTCAGCATCATGTCGGTCGGGCAGCATTTCCTCGAGCGCCATTTCGGCCGCAGCGACACACGCCGAGATCCGCTGACCATGCGCGCGCTGCGCAACGCCATCAGCCTGCGCGGCATCGCCCGATGAGCGACGTGAGATCCGAGAACCGGGCCCGATTCGGCGTGCCTACCGATTCCATGGTGTTCGCGCGCGGCGTGCGCAAATCCTACGGCCAGCTGGAAGTGCTCAAGGGGATCGATCTCGATGTGCCGGCTGGCTCCGTTGCCTGCATCATCGGCCCTTCGGGCTCGGGCAAGAGCACGTTCCTGCGCTGCATCAACCATCTGGAGAAGATCAGCGGCGGGCTGCTGCTCGTCGACAGCCAGTTCGTCGGCTACGACCTCCGCGACGACAAGCTCTACGAGGTGAAGGACGATCTGCTGTGCCGGCGGCGCGCCGAGATCGGCATGCTGTTCCAATCCTTCAACCTGTTCTCGCACATGACCGTGATGGAGAACCTTATCGAGGCGCCGACGCAGGTGCGGCGCATTCCGCCCGACCAGGCAAAGGCTGAAGCCGAAATCCTGCTCAAGCGTGTCGGTCTCCTCGACAAGATCGACCGCTATCCGCGTGAGCTGTCCGGCGGTCAGCAACAACGCGTGGCGATCGCGCGCGCGATGGCGATGAAGCCCAAAGTATTGCTCTTCGACGAGCCCACCTCGGCGCTGGACCCCGAGCTTGTCGGCGAGGTGCTGCAGGTGATGCGCGATCTCGCCGAGAGCGGCATGACCATGGTCGTCGTCACCCACGAGATCGGTTTTGCCCGCGAGATCGGCGACCAGCTTGTCTTCATGGATGGCGGCGTGATCGTCGAGCGCGGCCCACCGCGCGAAATGATCGCCGATCCGCAGTCGCCGCGCACGCGCGAATTCCTGTCGCGGGTTCTTTGATTTCGGCTCACGCCGCAAGCACCGCCCGATCCAATCCGCGGATGATTTTCGCCAGTTCCACGCACTCGTCCTGGCGCACCTTGTTCTTCCGCCAGGCCATGCAGATCATGCGTTGCGGCATCGGCTCCTGGAACGGCACGATCCTCAAATCCGGCATGACGCCGGCCGCACTTGCCGCCATTTCCGGCACCAGCGTGACGCCGAGCCCATGCGCCACCATCTGCAGGAGCGTCGTCAGGCTGGTCGCGCCGTAGCTTGCCATCGCCACGGGCCGCACATTGCCGCAGACGGCCAGCGCCTGCTCGCGCAGGCAGTGGCCTTCCTCCAGAAGCATCAGCCGCTCCAGTGCCGGACTTTCCGGGGGCACCGGCGGCGAGGCGAAGGCCGGATCGCCGGCGGGAACGGCAAGGAAGAAGCGGTCTGGAAAAAGCCGTTCGGTGACGATCGCCGGCTGATCGAGCGGCAAGGCCGCGATGAAGGCATCGAGCCGGCCTGACGTCGCATCCTGGACGAGCGACGCGGTCACCGCCTCGCGCAGCTCGAGCTGGAGGGAAGGGTAGTGCTTTTTCAGCTCCGGCAGCACATGCGGCAGAAGGTAGGGCGCGACCGTCGGGATGATCCCCAGCCGAAAGCGCCCTTCCATGGTCGGGCGACCGCGCCGCGCAGTCGTCTCGACGTCACGTATGTCGGCCAGAATGCGCTCGATACGCGGCCGCAAGGCAAGCGCCTCGTCGGTCATGCGCACCGTCTTGCCGCCGCGCTCGAACAACAGGCAGTTCAGCCGCTCTTCCATCTCGGCGATCTGCGCGGAAAGGGCCGGCTGGCTGACGCCGGCAAGCTTCGCCGCGCGGCCGAAATGCAGCGTCTGCGCCAGCGCGTCGAAATATTGCATCTGCCGGACGGTGAGGCCAATCATAAGAAAATCCTATCAAATGAAACAGGAAAGGCAATTTGTCTTTATCGGCTGGCCGGCCTAGTCTGGAATCATTCCAGGCTGGCGTGGCCAATAGCTGCCCCCGGAAATTCGGCAAAATCAACCTCGGCAAAAAACCTCGGCAGAATCGGGAGATTAAGATGGACGCGAAGACCGAAGACAACAGCGCGGGCAAATGCCCTGTGGCGCATGGATCAGCGCGGACCAACCGCGACTGGTGGCCGAACCAGCTCGACCTTTCCGTTCTCCACCAGCAGTCGAACCTGTCGGATCCGATGGACGAAGACTTCGACTACGCCAAGGAGTTCGCAACGCTCGACCTCGATGCGGTGATCGCAGACCTGCATAAGGTCATGACGGATTCGCAGGATTGGTGGCCGGCCGACTTCGGCCATTACGGGCCGCTCTTCATCCGCATGGCCTGGCACAGCGCCGGCACCTATCGCATCGGCGACGGCCGCGGCGGCGCCGGCGCCGGTCAGCAGCGTTTCGCGCCGCTGAACAGCTGGCCGGACAACGCCAATCTCGACAAGGCGCGCCGGCTGCTGTGGCCGGTCAAGCAGAAATACGGCCGCAAGATCTCCTGGGCCGACCTTCTGATCCTCACCGGCAACGTCGCGCTGGAATCGATGGGCTTCAAGACCTTCGGCTTCGCCGGCGGCCGCGCCGATGTGTGGGAGCCGGAGCAGGATGTGGACTGGGGCTCCGAAACCAAGTGGCTCGGCGACGAGCGCTATTCGGGCGACCGTGAGCTTCGCGGCCATCTCGGCGCCGTGCAGATGGGCCTGATCTACGTCAACCCGGAAGGCCCGAACGGCAAGCCGGACCCGGTCGCCGCCGCGCGCGACATCCGCGAGACCTTCGGCCGCATGGCCATGAACGACGAGGAGACCGTGGCGCTGATCGCCGGCGGCCACACTTTCGGCAAGACGCATGGCGCCGGCGACGCCTCGCTGGTGGGCGCCGAGCCGGAAGGCGCCGGCATTGAGGCGCAGGGCCTCGGCTGGTCAAGCAAATACGCCTCCGGCATTGCCGGCGACGCTATCACCTCGGGCCTCGAGGTCACCTGGACGACGACGCCGACCAAATGGAGCAACAACTTCTTCGACAACCTCTTCAACTTCGAATGGGAGCTGACGAAGAGCCCGGCCGGCGCCCATCAGTGGACGCCGAAGGGCGGCGCCGGCGCCGGCACGGTTCCAGATGCGCACAATCCCTCCAAGCGTCACGCGCCGGCCATGCTCACCACCGACCTCGCGCTGCGTTTCGATCCGGCCTATGAGAAGATCTCGCGCCGGTTCCACCAGAGCCCGGACCAGTTCGCCGACGCCTTCGCCCGCGCCTGGTTCAAGCTCACCCACCGCGACATGGGCCCGGTCGTGCGCTATCTCGGCCCGCTCGTGCCGAAGGAAGAACTGATCTGGCAGGACCCGATCCCGGCCATCGACCATGAGCTGGTGAGCGAGGCCGACATCGCTGCGCTCAAGGCGAAGATCCTGGCTTCGGGCCTGTCCGTCTCCGAACTGGTTTCGACCGCCTGGGCCTCGGCCTCGACCTTCCGCGGCTCGGACAAGCGCGGTGGCGCCAATGGCGGCCGCATCCGGCTGGCGCCGCAGAAGGACTGGGAGGTCAACCAGCCGGCTCAGCTCGCCAAGGTGCTCGGCAAGCTGGAAGCCATCCAGAAGGAGTTCAACGCGGCCCAGACCGGCGACAAGAAGGTCTCGCTTGCCGACCTCATCGTGCTGGGCGGCGTTGCCGCGGTCGAGAAGGCGGCGAAGGATGGCGGCAATGAGGTCAAGGTGCCGTTCACGCCGGGCCGCATGGATGCTTCGCAGGAGCAGACGGATGTTGCCTCCTTCGCGCCGCTGGAACCGAAGGTCGACGGCTTCCGCAACTATGCCCGCGGCAGGCTGCCGATGTCGGTCGAAGCGATGCTGGTCGATCGCGCCCAGTTGCTGACGCTGACCGCGCCGGAGATGACGGTGCTTGTCGGCGGTTTGCGCGTGCTCGGCGCCAATGTCGGCGGCTCGAAGCACGGCGTCTTCACCGACAGGCCGGGCCAGCTCACCAACGACTTCTTCGTCAACCTGCTCTCGATGGCCACCATCTGGGAGCCGGCGGCCGGCTCCGAGCCGGGTTCCGATGAAGTTTATGAAGCACGTGACCGCAAGACGAAAGAGGTGAAGTGGACCGGCACTCGCGCCGACCTCATCTTCGGCTCGCACGCGCAGTTGCGCGCGCTGTCCGAAGTCTACGGCTCGGCTGACGCCAAGGCGAAATTCGTCAAGGACTTCGTCAAGGCCTGGACGAAGGTGATGAACGCCGATCGCTTCGACATCGCGAAATAAGGTCGTACCTCCCAAGAAAAAGGCGCGGGTCATGCCCGCGCCTTTTTGCTTGTTCGGCCGAAGCGATTCCAGGAAAAGTGTTCTGCGGTTTTCCGCCCGGAATTGCTTCAAACGAAAAAGACCGATCAGTCTTTTTCGAAGATGCCGGCCTTGGCGACGACGCCGGCAATCGCCCCGCCGATCAGCGGCGCGACGATGAACAGCCAGAGCTGGCTAAGCGCAGCACCTCCCGAAAACAGCGCCGGGCCGATCGAGCGCGCCGGATTGACCGAGGTGCCGGTCACCGGGATCATGGCGAAGTGGATGCCTGCCAGCGTCAGGCCGATGACCAGGCCGGCGAAGGCGGTCGTGTGTTTGGCGTTGGTGACGCCGAGGATCACCGTGACGAAGGTGAAGGTGCCGATCAGCTCCCACAGGAAGGCCGAGCTCATGCCCCATTTCGTTTCGTCCCAGCCATTGGCGCCGAAGCCGCCGGTGTGGCCGCCGGCCTGGCCGGAAACGATGATCCACAGCGCCAGCGAGGCGATGATGGCGCCGATGATCTGCGCGATCCAGTAGGGGACGACGTCCTTGGCCGGCATCCGCCCTGCCAGGAACACGCCGAGCGTCACCGCCGGGTTGAGATGCGCGCCCGAGATCGGGCCGATCGCATAGGCCGCGGCGATCAGGCCGATGCCGAACGCCAGGCCGATGCCTTCCTGTCCGAGCGGCAGCGCGCCGCCGAAACCGCCCGTGACCACGGAGGCCGTACCGATGAACACCAACAAAAACGTGCCGAGAACTTCTGCCAGATAAGTCTTCATTGCCCTCTCCTCTAGGATCCGTCGAACCGCATTTCCCACGTCGCGAATCACTTCCGGAAGAGTATTCCTGCAGGAAACACTTGGAAAGCTGAGAGGTTAAGCCGGTGGGCTTTCTTGCAGGGGTCGATCAAAAACATTAGAAGTCTTTCATGTTCTGATCGATTGTTCTTGTTTCCCGGCTCAGCCGCTCACCATGGAAAAAGCGTTCGGCCAAATCGTCCGGTCTTGAAACGTCGTTTCATCGGCAAACCGAACGGAACTGTTTCAATCCTGGCCTGAAAGGCTTTATGAGCGGGCTGGAACCGATTTGTAACAGCTACGGAAAACGGGATGCGACTGGGCGGAAGGCTGGCGGCGGCGATAGAAGTTCTTGAAGACATCGGCCGGCGCCACCGGCCGGTGGCCGACGCTTTGCGCGACTGGGGCCTGTCGCATCGCTTCGCCGGCGGCGGCGATCGCGCGGCGATCGGCAACATCGTCTATGACGCGCTGCGCCGCAAACGCTCGGCCGGCTGGCTGTTCGGCGAGGACACGCCGCGCGCCATCGGCTTCGGCGCGCTTCTTTTGGAGTGGGGGCAGACGGCGCAGTCGCTCAACGACGCGCTGGACGGCGACAGATTCGCGCCGCCGCTGCTCAGCGCATCCGAGTTGAAGGCGGCGGCCGAGCGCAGGCTTGGCGAGGCCCCCGATGCCGTGCGGGCGGATGTTCCGGACTGGTGCGCACCGCTGCTCGAGCAAACCTATGGCGACGCCTGGGTCGAGGAAGGCGCGGCCCTCGCCCAGCGCCCGCCGCTGGATCTCAGGGTCAACACGCTCCAGGCCGATCGCGCCAAGGTGCTGGCCGAGCTCCAGGGCACGGGTGCCGCGCCCGCGAGAATCGCGCCGAACGGCATCCGCATCCCGCCGATCGACGGCGACGGCAGGCATCCGAACGTGCAGGCCGAGCCCGCCTTCCAGAAAGGCTGGTTCGAGGTGCAGGACGAGGGCTCGCAGCTTGCCGCGGCGCTCGCCGGGGCTGCGCCCGGCATGCAGGTGCTAGACTATTGTGCGGGCGCCGGCGGCAAGACGCTGGCGCTGTCGGCCGAGATGGACAATCGGGGCCAGCTCTTCGCCCATGACGCGGAAAAGGTGCGGCTGGCGCCGATCTTCGAGCGCATCCGCCGCTCGCACAACCGCAATGTGCAGGTCGTCAGCAAGCCGGCGGAGCTTGCGCCGCTCACCGGGCATATGGACCTCGTGCTGATCGACGCGCCCTGCACCGGCAGCGGCACATGGCGGCGACGGCCCGACGCCAAATGGCGGCTGACCGAGCGACAGCTCGATGCCCGAAAGGGAGAGCAGCAGGCAATCCTCGATACCGCGCATGCCTTCGTCAAGCCGGGCGGCCTGCTGGTCTACATCACCTGTTCGGTGTTCGATGCAGAGAACGGCGAGCAGGTCGCGGCCTTCCGCGAACGCCATGAAGGTTTTGCGCCGGTCGACCATCGCCAGCTCTGGGAGAGCCGCTTCCCCGGCCACCAGGCGGCCGCGCGTATCGGCGCAGGCGGCGGCATCTCGCTGTCGCCGGCGCTGAGCGGCACCGACGGATTCTATTTCCACGCCTTGCGCAGGGCTGCTTGAGGGCGACCGTCCTTTTGCTGCGCTGCAACATAGGAGATTGCCTGTCTTGCCTGCCTCTGCAATAAGCTTCGCCAGCAAATAGGAGGCGAAGCTCCATGGCAGCCAAGATCGTACCCGCTCCCGACTTCGAGGAACGCGTCAGGACCTCCTTTGCCCGGCAGAAAGCCATGGCGACGATCGGTGCCGAGCTGACCTTGGTCACGCCAGGCATCATCGAGATCGAGATGCCTTATTCCCCCTCGCTTACCCAGCAGCACGGCTTTTTGCATGCCGGCGTTATCTCCACAGCGCTGGACTCCGCCTGCGGCTACGCGGCTTTCTCGCTGATGCCGGAGAATTCCGGCGTTCTGACCATCGAGTTCAAGGTGAACCTGCTCGCGCCGGGCAGGGGCGAGCGCTTCCTGTTCCGCGGCTCCGTGACGAAGCCCGGCCGCACCATCATCGTCGCCGACGGCCAGGCCTATGCCTTCGCAGCCGACGGCGAGGCCAAGCTGATCGCCACCATGACTGGCACCATGATGACGGTGGTCGGCCGCGACGGTATTGAGGGATGAGGAGCGGTCAGCACAACAGGCGAAAAGCCCCGAATGGGCTTTTCGAGCGACGAACGCCCGGAGCCATGGGGAAGGGCCGGCAGGCGGCAAGGGGCACGTTGTCCCTCTCCCTTCGTCGTAGCAAATAGGGGTAAAGCTTCATGACTGTCGAAGTGTCACGCCTGTCGGAAAAATCCGTTCTCTTCGTCATGGCGGTGGAGGCCGAATATGGCCCGCATCTCAAAAACCTGTTCACGCCGCTGATGACCGGCGTTGGTCCAGTCGAGGCCGGTGTCAGGCTGGGCGCCGAGCTGGCCGCGTTGAAGGCCGAGGGAGCGCTGCCGGACCTCATTGTCTCGTTGGGCTCGGCCGGCAGCCGCAAGCTGGAACAGGCCGAAATCTACCAGGCCGTGTCGGTGAGCTATCGCGACATGGACGCTTCGCCGCTCGGCTTCGAGAAGGGGGCGACGCCTTTCCTCGACCTGCCGGTGGCGGTGCCGCTGCCTCTCCTCATCCCGGGCATCAAGACAGCCTCGCTCTCGACCGGCGGCGCGATCATCTCCGGCGCCGCCTATGACGCCATCGACGCCGACATGGTCGACATGGAGACCTTCGCCTGCCTGCGCGCCTGCCAGCTGTTCGGCGTGCCGCTGATCGGGCTGCGCGGCATTTCCGACGGCGCGGCCGATCTCAGGCACGTCAGCGACTGGACGGAATATCTGCATGTGATCGATGAGAAGCTGGCTGCGGCCGTCGGCTTGCTGGAGCAGGCGATCGAATCCGGCGCGATCCGCCTGGATTAGGCCCGAAGGGACCGAAAGCCGCAGCGCGGAGCCCATTGCGTCGACTCGTTTCTTTCTCTAAAGGCTCGCCATGACGACGACAGCCAATCATCCCGACACCGTCCTGATTGTCGATTTCGGCAGCCAGTTCACGCAGCTCATCGCCCGCCGCATCCGCGAGGCCGGCGTCTTTTCCGAGATCGTGCCGTTCCAATCGGCGGAAGCTGCCTTCAAGCGCATCAAGCCGAAAGCGGTGATCCTGTCGGGCGGCCCGGCCTCGACCACCGACATCGGCAGCCCGCGCGCGCCGCAGGTCGTCTTCGACGCTGGCGTGCCCGTGCTTGGCATCTGCTATGGCCAGATGGCGCTCTGCGTGCAGATGGGCGGCGTCGCCGAAAGCTCCAACCATCGCGAGTTCGGCCGCGCCTTCGTCGAGATCGAAAAGGAGAGCCCGCTGTTCGAAGGCCTGTGGGCGCCCGGCCAGCGCCACCAGGTATGGATGAGCCATGGCGACCGCGTCATCGAATTGCCGCCAGGCTTCAAGGTGCTTGGCAAGTCGGAAAGCTCTCCCTTCGCCATCTTCGGCGATATCGAGCGCAAGATGTACGGCATCATGTTCCATCCGGAAGTGGTGCATACGCCGGACGGTGCCAGGCTGCTCCGGAACTTCGTCCACAACATCGCCGGCATCGAGGGCGACTGGACGATGCGGGCCTATCGCGAGCACGCGGTGGAGACGATCCGCAAGCAGGTCGGCAAGGGCAAGGTCATCTGCGCGCTCTCGGGCGGCGTCGACTCCTCCGTCGCGGCGCTTCTCATCCATGAGGCGGTCGGCGACCAGCTGACCTGTATCCTCGTCGACCATGGTCTGATGCGTAAGGACGAGGCCAAGAGCGTGGTGGAGATGTTCCACCAGCACTACAACCTGCCGCTGATCTTGGTCGACGCCTCCGACCGCTTCATCTCGGCGCTGGAAGGCGAGGCTGATCCTGAAAAGAAGCGCAAGACCATCGGCCGGCTGTTCATCGAGGTTTTCGAGGAAGAGGCGAAGAAGCTCGGCGGCGCCGATTTCCTGGCCCAGGGCACGCTCTATCCCGACGTCATCGAAAGCGTCTCCTTCTCCGGCGGTCCGTCGGTGACGATCAAGTCGCACCACAATGTCGGCGGTCTGCCCGAGCGCATGAACATGAAGCTGGTCGAGCCGCTGCGCGAATTGTTCAAGGACGAGGTGAGGGCTCTGGGTCGAGAGCTCGGTCTGCCCGAAAGCTTCATCGGCCGCCATCCCTTCCCTGGTCCCGGCCTTGCCATTCGCTGCCCGGGCGGCATCACGCGCGAGAAGCTGGAGATCCTGCGCGAGGCCGACGCCATCTATCTCGACGAAATCCGCAAGGCCGGCCTCTACGACGCCATCTGGCAGGCCTTCGCGGTGCTGCTTCCGGTGCAGACGGTGGGCGTGATGGGCGATGGCCGCACCTATGAATTCGTCTGCGCGCTGCGCGCCGTCACCTCCGTCGACGGCATGACGGCCGACTTCTACCACTACGACATGGCCTTCCTCGGCGCCGCCGCCACGCGCATCATCAACGAGGTCAAAGGCATCAACCGTGTCGTCTACGACGTGACGTCGAAGCCGCCAGGCACGATCGAGTGGGAATGATTTAGGTCTATCCGGATGTATCCGAAACTACGCCAAAGTACGATCTAACACGCTGATAAAAATAAATATTTGCTTCGCTATCTATCGACTCACGACTCCGGCGATAGAGAACGATAGATGCCGGTACTGGAAGGCTTTGAGGATCAGCGTGCGGCGATTTCGGGCTGTAGCGTACACATCGGCGGGTACGACGTGGGGCATCAAAGCGACCGGAGGCCGGGAAGAAAGCTGCTGGGGCGTAGCGCAGTAGCGCGACCAGATATCTAGGCCACCATCCGCTGTTCGATCACTTGACGCATCTCCCGGACGTGCCGCGCCGGCGGTGCGCCGAACTGCCGGAGATACTCGCGGCTGAACTGCGAGGCGCTCTCGTATCCGACGGCGAACGCAGCATCCGACGCGCTATGGCTGCCCGACAGCAACAGTTGGCGGGCCTCCTGCAATCTGAGCTGCTTCTGATACTGGAGAGGGCTAAAGCCGGTCATCGCCTGAAAATGGCGATGAAGGCTTGCGCGGCTCATGCCGCTGGCGTCGCAAAGGGCGTCGATGCGAAGGTGCGCGAAGGGGTGATCCCGAATCCACGCGATGGCGCGCCGGATACGGTCCAGGGCGCCGTCAGGCCGTGCGATCTGACGCAGCAATCGCCCCTGTGGGCCTTGCAGCAACCGGTAAAGCAGCTCGCGCTCGATCATCGGGGCGAGAACGGGAATATCTCCTGGACTGTCGAGTAACGACAGCAAGCGGAGCAATGTATCGCGAAGCGGAGCTGTCATCGGATTGATCGCGACGCCCATGCCTTTTTGGTCGCTCTCGCGTACCGAGGGCATGGTCGCGGCCAGCTCCGCTAACAGCGCCGGCTCCAGGACGAGCGACACCGCGACATAGGGGCGATCCTCGCCCGCATCCAGGATTTGCCCGATGAGCGGTAGGTCGAGCGCGCTGATGAAATACTGCGCGGTGTCGTAACTCAGAAGGGTATCTCCGATCGCAACGCGCTTCGATCCTTGCAGAATGAAGCAGATCATTGAGCGATAAAGGCAAGGCGTCTTGACGGTCGAGTCCTGGCCTACGAACATGTCGAGGCGAGGGATCAGTGTTTCCGTCAAGCCTGTCGCGGCATGGCGCAAAACAATGTCGAGATGCGGCGCGAGATCGTCTGTCATATCTCCACTATGACACGCCGCCGGCGAAAAGCCAAATCGTTGAGACAATCAGGCAAGAAGTTGAGCCGATCGGGCGGGTTCCAAATCCGGCTTTAGCCTATCTTAGTTCGAGCGAGGCGCCCGATGGCGCGACGACCCGAGAAAGGCATCTATGACCCACCCGATCGCACTTATCACCGGCGCAAGCCGGGGCCTTGGCCGCAACATGGCGCTTCATTTGGCCAAAAGGGGTGTCCACATCATCGGTACCTACCGTAGCGGCGCGGCCGAGGCCGGTGCCTTGCGTCAGGAAATCGAAGCGCTGGGCGGCAAGGTGTCGATGCTGGCGCTCGATGTGACCGATATGGCGAGCTTCCCGGCATTCGCCGCTGCCGTGTCCGAGACACTGAGGTCGGAGTTCGACCGGGATCGTTTCGATTATCTGGTCAACAACGCCGGCAACGGCCTGTTCTCGAACTTTGTCGACGCGACCGAAGAGCAATTCGCGTCGCTGGTCGCGACCCATCTTAAGGGTCCCGTTTTCCTGACGCAGAAGCTCTTGCCGCTGATTGCCGACGGCGGACGCATCCTGAACGTCTCGTCCGGTTTCGTGCGCTTCACCATGCCGGGCTACAGCCTCTATGCGGCCATGAAGGCGGCGATCGAGGTGCTTTCCCGCTACATGGCCGTCGAACTGGGCGAACGCCGGATTCGCGTCAACGCCATCGCGCCAGGCGCGATCGAAACCGACTTCGGCGGCGGCGCCGTCCGCGACGACGAGGGAGTCAACGCCTACGTCGCGCAAGGCATCGCCCTGGGCCGTGTCGGCCTGCCGGACGATGTCGGCCGGGCCGTCGCTGCGATCCTGTCCGACGACATGGCCTGGGCGAACGGCACGACCTTCGACATTTCGGGCGGGCAGTTGCTGTAGCCCGGAGACCGTCACCTATCCCGACCTCTTCAGCGACGATCTGCGTCAGCATGACGCGATGATCGCCGCCTGATCCCACCCAAAAAGGACCAACATCATGACCGAAGCATCCAAGAGCGCGCTGATCCTGATCGAATATGTAAACGACTGGCTCTCGCCGACTGGCGGCATCTATCCGTCGTTCCAGGACCGCGAGCAGGTCGACATCGCGATCGCCAATTCGAAGATCGCGCTCGCCGAAGCTCGCCGTCGCGGTATGCACGTGATCCACGCCTCGCTCAAGTTCGAGCCTGAGTTCAAGGTGCTGGGCGACGGCAAGTATGGGCTGCGCAAGATGATGCGCGACTATGGGTCGTTCCTGGGCGAGCAGGCAGACTTCTTTCCCGGCTTCGAGCCTGCGGAGGGCGAATTCGTCGTCCGCGAGCGCGGCGGCGGGAGCAGCGTTTTCGTCGGCACCACGCTCGACAGCTATCTGCGCAACAACCGCATCTTCGACATCTATCTCGCCGGCTTCTCGCTGCGCCAGTGCGTCGAATCCTCGATGCGCAACGCCCACGACCTCGGCTACCACACCAACGTCATCTACGACGCATCGGCCGGCTACACCCGCAAGCAGCAGGACGACTTCCTGATGGAGATCGCGCCCTTCTACGCCAACGCCATCACCACGCAGGACTTCGTGGCGCAGGCATGAACCCTCGCTAGGGCCGGCTCCATCAAGGGGCGAAGCATTCGTACAGCCGGACGTTGGAGACGATACGATGATCGGAATGATAGTTGGGCTAACCATTGCACCGGGCAGCGGCGATGCGTTCGAACGCGCGTTCGCGGTGCAGGCCGCGGCGGTCCGCGCCAACGAGCCCGGCAATCGACTGTACGAACTGTTCCGCTCGCAGACGGTGCCCGACAGCTACACGCTCGTCGAGATCTACGAGGATGAGGCAGTGCTCGCCGCGCACCGGGCATCGCCGCACATGGCGAAGAGCCGCCCGCTGACCGCGCCGTTCCTCGTCGGGCCGCCCATCATGCATGCGTTCGACGTCGTATCCCACCTCGGCTGATGCAGGCGTATCTGCTGCCGCTTTTCAGCGTTTCCTGCAACCAGCAAGGGGGGCCAGATGAAATATGCGCTTTTGGCAATGGCCGCCATCATGGTCTCCACGGGGGCATGGGCCAAGACGTGCGACACCTCCGCAAAGACAGGAGATAATAAAATGCCGACACCCATTGAGACGGTCAGAGCCTTCAGCGCTGCATTCTCGGAAAACCATGCGGAGGACGCGATCCGGCGATGGTTCACCCCCAATACGGTCTGGATCAATGAAGGGTTGTCGATGACGACCGGCATTGAAGAGGCGATAAATCGTCCCAGGTCGCCGGACATCGCAGCGGTCCATTTCGACATGCTCGCGATCGCCGCGGACGGAAATCGTGTGCTCACCGAGAGACTGGATCGCTTTGTCCGTGCTGACGGGAGTGAGGTCGCCGCACTGAAAGTGATGGGCATCTTCGAAGTAGAAGGCGATTGTATCGTGGCGTGGCGCGATTATTTCGACGTCAATCGCGCCAGGCAAATGTCGAAAGATCGACAATAGGTTGCTTGCATCTACCCAACATGTGGGCGGATCGGTCGCAGCTATTTTATCAATTGTGTCGGCGGTTGGGCTGGGGCGAACGCGCCCGGTGCCCCGCCTGACCGCCCCTAGAGAAGTCATCAATGCCCGACAGTAGCCTCACCCTCATCAGCCACCCGCTTTGCCCGTTCGTTCAACGGGCTGCGATCGTCCTTTTGGAGAAGGGCGTGTCGTTCGACAGGATCAACGTCGATCTTGACAACAAGCCGGACTGGTTCCTGGCGCTGTCGCCGACGGGCAAGGTGCCCTTGCTGAAAGCTGCGCTGGCGGATGGCAGGGACGCAACTCTATTCGAAAGCATGGTGATCTGCGAGTATCTCGAAGAGACACAATCCGGCGGCAGGCTCTACCCCGAGGATGCGCTGTCGCGTGCCCAGCAGCGCGCGTGGATCGAATTTGGCACAGCGACCCTCGCCGACGCCTGGCAATTCCTCAACGCGAGCGACGGCGCGACCTCGGACGCCAAGCGTGCCGCCTTCCGGAACAAGCTGCAGCAACTGGAGACGGCCGTCACGGCGGAACCCTATTTCAGCGGCGCCGCCTTTGGCATGGTGGACGCCGTGTACGCGCCAATCTTCCGCTACTTCGACATCCTCGATCCGGCGGTACGTCAACCGATCTTCGAGGGCCTGCCCCGCGTCACGGCGTGGAGGACGGCGCTGGCCGCCCGAGAGAGCGTCATTGCCGCAGTGGGAGAACACTATGCGGATAGATTCCGCCAGCACCTTCGTCTGCACAAGGCGCTTCTTGCAAACTGAGCTGAATATTAGACCGCCGAAATTCCGGCTTTCGGTGCAGCCGGTCAACGAAAGGACCGAACACATGACTGGTGCCGATACCACTCCCAACGCAGTCCACTCCTGGCTTGGAATCCCCTACGCGACCGCGGAACGCTTCCGTCGACCACTCTTGCTGCCGTTCGATCCCGAGCGGCCCTACGACCGAAAGGGGCCTGCGCCGCTGCAGGCCGGCGACACCAGTTGGCTCGAAGCTGACAACGGGTTGAGTGAAGACTGCCTGAACCTCAACGTCTGGGCGCCCGAAGGCGTTTCCGGAGAACCGCTTCCGGTGGTCGTCTATATCTTCGGCGGCGGGTTCGAGATGGGCGCGAACACCCAGACCACGTCGAACGCGTCAGGCCTCGCTGCGACCGGCCGCGCTATGGGGGTGTCCCTCAACTACCGCCTCGGCCCGTTCGGCTGGCTCTCGCTTTCTCAGTATGGGGGCGTCTTCGCGGACGCCACCAATCTCGGCCTCCAGGACGTAATCGCCGCGCTCCGGTGGATAAAGGCGAACATCGCCCATTTCGGGGGTGATCCGGACAACGTCACCGTCACCGGCCACAGCGCCGGAGCCTTCTGCACTCTCGCCCTGCTTGCCGCGCCTTCGGCCGATGGCCTCTACCATCACCTCGCTGCTTTCTCCGGCATGGCTTCGCGGTTGGTGCCCGCGTGGGGGGCGGAAGAACGTGCGGAAGCGGTGCTCACCGGGCTCGGGATTGAGGACGATCCCGAGCAACTGCTGAACATCGACGCGAGGATGCTTGCAGAGACGATGAGCAAGACGCAGCTGGCGGACCCTGGCGCACGGCACGGCATCGACAATAATGTCATCGCCATCGTGGATGACAGCGCCCAGCCTGGCGGCATTATCGCGCAGCATCCTCTGCGGGTCCTCGAATCCGGACGTCACCGGGAAATCGACATCCTGTTGAGCAGCACCACCCACGAGACCGACTGGTGGGTTCTTCACAAGACAGATGACTTTGATCCGGGCAGCATCAGCGAGCTCGTCAAGGAATTCGCCACGAGGAATCGGATCCCACGCAGTCGCGCCCGCGACATCATCGCCGCATACGACATCGATGGTCGCACTCCCGTCCAGGCCCGCGGAGCATTGCTAACCGACTTCTCCTTTACCCTCCCACACGTTCGTGCCGCGCTGGCGCATGCCGCAGCCGGCGGAAGCGCACACCTTTTGTCGGTCGGACCTGTCGAGGGCGCGCATGCGGTACACGGCACCGAGATGTACGGCATCGTCGGACAGCAGCGCCCAGGCGCCAGCGAGGAGCAGATCGTCCGCGACACCTTCGTCCGCGATACCCTCCTGGATTTCGCAGAAGGAAATAGGAGGCACCTTTGGAAGGCTGTCACCACGGCACCCACGACCCGGGGACTCGGCAGCATGCCGTATGACGCGACCGCTCATGCGGTCGAGGTCCTCAAAATATTCGAAGGCATCGAGCGACCCTGACGTGCCCCATCGGGGTGTCGAAGCGGCAATGCTCGACCTACTTCGTCAGTTCGTAACTGTCGTCAAGAAGCGCGAAGACGTCTGCCCTGGATATTGATCCATCTAGGACAGCGGTGAGCCAATGCTCCTTGTTCATATGATAGGCCGGTTTGAAGCCAGGCGTCCTCTTGAGGTCATCGACTTTTGCCGGATGGCATTTGATGTCGATGACATCGACCTCTCCCTCACCTTTGAGACCCAGCTTATCCCTGGGTACGTTCATGATCAGCCCGAACCATTTCTGGTCGTCCGAATGGCGAAGAACCGCATAGCGCGCCTGACGGTCTTTTACGCCGCAAATCGGTTCATTTCCGCCAGAAATGGAGGTCACCTTGCTGACGAACACGGCGCTTAAACATCTGAAATCTAAGGCAAAAGATTACAAGATCGCGGACCGTGACGGTATGTACGTCCTGGTCAAGAGCTCGGGCGCTTTGACCTTCCGGTACGACTACCGGATGAACGGCCGGCGCGAGACCGTGACGCTCGGGCAATACGGACCGGACGGCATAACTCTCGCACGCGCCAGAGAATTGTGTCTCGACGCGCGCCGCATGGTGGCGGAGGAACTGCTCTCAATAGTTCAAGAATGCAGATTGCATCGACACCTTGGTCGATCATGCAGTCAATGACACGTCGCATGCCTTCCTCGTCGATGCGGCCGTCCGCATGAAACGGCGTAGGCGCGACGGGCAGGATTCCGGTGAGGGGTGTGTTTGGCGCAATAATTCCTCCATGGGGCTGCTATGTGCAGCGCGCTACCCGTGCGACTGAGTGGTGGTTAAGCTGCAGGAAACCCGTAGGACCTCGTCTGGCGCGAGCGGCGTCGATGCGTCGAGGCCTGGCTAGCGGCATGCGAACGGTCGAACCGGCGTGTAGCGCTGCCCGCAGGGCTGGTCTGCAGCGTGTTCACTGGCATTCGTAATAGATCATATGAAGGGAAGATTTACATAGCACCTAACCTTTCATACAACAGCCTGCAACGGCGCGCTCGATCAGGAGAGAATTCCGATGGAAACAACAGCCCCTTTGGATGCCTTCGGCTGGATGCCTGTGATTGACCAGGGTGGGGCGAGCGTGCACAACGCCGTCGTCAGCATGCTGGGAAGCCGCATCTTGGGTGGCGAATACGCTCCAGGCGAGGCGCTGCCGCGCGAGGACGAGCTCTGTGCCATGCTGGGCGTCAGCCGAACCTCTGTCCGGGAAGCGGTCAAGGTGCTGTCCGCAAAAGGCCTCGTCGAGGCCAGGCGGCGGGCAGGCGTCAGGGTGCTGCCACGCGACAACTGGCGGCTGCTCGACCCAGTTGTGCTCGGCTGGCACCCGGCGATCCAGGACGACGAGGAGTTGGTTTCCGGCCTTTTGGAGGCGCGCAGGATCTTCGAGCCCGCGGCAGCCGAGCTTGCCGCCAGGCGCGCCACCGGCGCCGATCTTGCCGAAATCGAACGCGCGGTGGTCGGCATGCGCGACAACATCCCGGGCGATCTCAATGCCGTCTGCCAGGCGGATCTTGCCTTTCACAAGGGCGTCATCGCCGCCAGCCACAACGTTGTGCTCAAAGGACTGGTGGGCATGCTGGAAGCCGCGTTGCGCGCCACATTCCTCGTGACCAATCCACTGATGGAAGCGCAGTCGCGCGCGCTGTCCGCGCATGTCGCGGTGCTGGAAGCGATCCGTATCCGCGATACCGCCGGCGCCCGCGCCGCCATGAACAGGCTCCTCGACATCGCCGCTGACGATCTTCACGCCAAGGGGTGACGTTCTGCTTGACCTTTTTTTAGATCATATGATAATCCGGCATCATATGATCTAAGTGCGTCGGGAGAAGTTGCGCTTGAGAATCATGGCGATCACCACGCGCGTCGTAAACGCGGATATGCGCAACTGGGTCTTCGTGCGCATAGAGACCGACCAGCCTGGTCTCTACGGCTGGGGCGAAGCGACGCTGGAATGGAAGACCCAAGCCGTGGTCGGCGCCGTCAACGACCTCGCGCCGCTGCTAATCGGCCGCGATCCGCGCGATATCGAGCAGGCCGTGCGGATCCTCAAGAAGCACTCGTTCTGGCGGCTCGGCGTGATCGGCATGTCGGCCATCTCCGGCATCGAGCTGGCGCTCTGGGACATTTTTGGCAAATGGCTCGGCCAGCCGGTCTGGCGCCTGCTCGGCGGCAAGGTGCGCGACCGTGTGAAGGTCTACACGCATCTCGGCCTCGGCGACATGCAGGCTGTCTACGAGACGCTCGACGAGGAACCGCTGGTTGAGCGTGCCGCCGCGGTCGTCTCGAGAGGCTATAGGGCGCTGAAAGCCGTGTTCATTCCCTACAGCCACTATCACGCGCCGCTGGCCGACGTCGAAAAGGTCGGCCGCCTCATGGAGGCGCTGCGCAGGACAGTCGGGCCGGAAGTGGAAATCATGGTCGATTTCCATGGCCGTCCCGCCTCGGCCTCGACAGCTCTCGCCTATATCGACGCGCTCGCGCCGCACCGGCCGATGTTCGTCGAGGAGCCGCTGCCGCCGGGCGAGACCGGCGCGCTGGCTCAGCTCGCCGCCAAGTCACGCGTGCCGATCGCCACCGGCGAGCGGCTGATCGATCGCCCTGAGTTCGACGATCTCTTCCGGGTAAGGGCGGTGGATATCGTGCAGCCAGACATCTGCCACTGCGGTGGCCTGCTAGAGGCCAAGAAGATCGCCGCCATGGCCGAGGCGGTTTCGGTGGGAGTCGCGCCACACAATCCGCTCGGTCCGATCGCAGGCGCGGCGGCGCTGCATTTCGCCGTCTCAACGCCCAACCACCTGATCCAGGAAGAGATGGTCGGCGCCGTGCCCTGGTATTTCGAGGTGGTGAAGGGGCCGATCCGCATGCTCGACGGCTGCTGGCAGGTGCCGGACGCGCCGGGACTCGGCGTCGAGGTCGACGAGGCGGCCGCCGACCGGCATCCCTACAGGCCGGAAATCATGCACACCACTCATGCCGTCCTTGCCGACGGCACCATCGTGGACTGGTGACGATGGCCGGGCGTCTGAAGGACAAGGTGGCGATCATAACCGGCGCCGGCCGCGGCATCGGCGAGGCGACGGCGCGCGCGATGGCGGCCGAGGGCGCAGCGATCGTCGTGGCGGAGAAGGACGCGGCGACCGGAAGGAGCGTTGCCGCATCGCTCGTCGAAAGCGGCGCGCGGGCGCTGTTCGTGGAGACAGACGTCGCCGACAGCAAATCCTGCGGGGCCGTGGCCGAGCAGGCGCTCGCCGCCTTCGGCCGCATCGACGTGCTGGTCGCCAATGCCGGCATCAACGTCTTCCACGAGCCGCTCGAAACGACTGAGGAGGAATGGCGGCGCTGCTTCGCCGTCGACCTTGACGGCGTGTGGTATTCGGCGCGCGCTGTGCTGCCGGCGATGCGGGCGCAAAAGCAAGGTTCGGTCGTCGCCATCGCGTCCTGCCATTCCTTCGCGATCATCCCTTCGACTTTTCCCTATCCGGTCGCCAAACACGGGCTGCTTGGCCTGGTGCGGTCGCTCGGCATCCAATACGCCGCCGAAGGCATCCGCGTGAACGCGATCGCGCCGGGCTATATCGAGACGCAGATCGCGGTCGACTACTGGAACACCTTTGCCGATCCGCAGGCGGAGCGCCAGCGCACCTACGACCTGCATCCGCCGCGCCGCATCGGCCGGCCGGAGGAGGTGGCGATGACCGCCGTCTTCCTCGGCTCCGACGAGGCGCCGTTCATCAACGCCGCCTGCATCGTCATCGATGGCGGCCGCTCGGTTCTCTACCACGAATGAGGTTTCGCGCCGGCGGCCGGTCGCCGGAACATCTTGAAGCAGATCACGTCCCGCCGGCCGGGACCGATTGGGAGGAAACCATGAAACGCATGATCAAGGCCTGCCTTGCGGTTGCGGCTACCGCTGCCGTGGCAATGACGGTCCACGGCGCCGGCGCGCAGGACAAGATGAAGTTCGGCTACATCAACAAGATGGGCGACCATCCCTGGTTCGTGCGCGAGGTGAAGGGCGCCAAGGACAAGGCGGCCGAGCTCGGCGTCGACCTGCTGGTCCAGGATGTGCAGTTCGACGCCAACCTCGCGGTCACAACTTTCGACACCTATGTCGGCGACGGCGTCAAGGGCATCGCCGTGGTGGTGCCGGACCGCTCGCTCGGCCCGGTTGTCGCCGACAAGGCCAAGGCCGCCAAGATCGGCCTGATCGCGGTCGACGACGACATCGCCTTCGCCGACGGCACGCCGGTCGCCTATGTCGGCATGAACGCGCTCAACATCGGTAAGCAGGTCGGCACCGAGATCGCCCGCATCGTCAAGGCGGAAGGCTGGGACAAGGACCTCTCCAAGGTCCGCGTCGGCTCGATCGAGGACCAGAAGGCCGACACCTGCATGCGCCGCAACAAGGGCGCGCAGGAGGCGCTGGTCGCGGCGATCCCGGAGATCAAGTCGCGCATCGTCTCGATCCCCTACGACAACACCATGGTCAACTCGATCGACGTGGTGTCGACGACGCTGACGGCTAATCCCGACGCCGAGAAGTGGATCTTCTTCTCCTGCAACGACGACGGCGTGCTCGGCGGGGTTCGCGCCACCGAGAATGCCGGTATGAAGCCGGAGAACGTCATCGGCATCGGCATCGACGGGTCGCGTTCCTGCGAGGCCTTCGGCGCCGGCAAGCCCTCGGGCTTCCGCGGCACGATGTGGCTGGACAGCGCCAAGCACGGCGCAGCCGCGGTTCAGGCGCTCTACGATCAGGCCACCGGCAAGGGGATGCAGAAGGACTACTTCCAGGATGCCACCCTGATCAACGGCGAGAACTTCGCCAAGTTCAAGGATACGCTCGGTTGCAAGTCCTAGGCATTCTTTCCGCCGTATGGCGGACGGCCTTCGGGCGGGCGGCTTCCTGTGGAGCCGCCCGCAGATGACCGCGCCCGTCGTTTCCGTCGAGAGCGTCAGCAAGCGCTTCGGGGCCGTGCAGGCGCTGCGCGACGTGTCGGTCGCCTTCAACGCGGGCGAGATCACCGCGCTGATCGGCGAGAACGGCGCCGGCAAGTCGACGCTGATGCGCGTGCTGGAGGGCGAGCATCGCCCCGACAGCGGCAGGCTTCTGGTCGACGGCCGGCCGGTGCAGCTCAGCTCGCCGCGCGCGGCGCATGGCTCGGGCATCCGGGTCATTCACCAGGAGCCGGAGATCATCCCGGAGCTGACGGTGGCGGAGAACATCTTCATCGGCGACATCAAGGCGCGCGGCGGACTGTTCCTCGACCGCGCCGATCTGGAGCGGCGCAGCCTCGAGCTGCTCGGCGCGTTCGGGGTGGTGGATGTGCTTTCGCCGCGGCAGCGCTGCCAGGGCTTGAGCCCGGCGCTCAGGCAGCTCATCGAGATCATGCGGGCGCTGCGGCCCGGCGCGCGGCTGCTGGCCTTCGATGAGCCGACCTCGTCCCTGACGGAGGACGAGGCGCAGCGGCTGTTCCGCGTCATCCGGCGCCTCAAGGCCGACGGCGTTGCGGTGATCTATATCTCGCACCGGCTGCGCGAGATCATCGAGCTTGCCGACCGCTGCGTGGTGATGCGCGACGGCAGCCGCGTCGCCGACGAGCCGATCGCAGCGCTCGACGAGCAGCGCATGGTGCGGCTGATGGTCGGGCGGCCGGTGAGCGATCTGTTCAACCGCAAGGAGCGTACGCTCGGGCCAGTGCGGCTGGCGCTGGAAGATGCCACGACACGCCGTGTCGAAGGAATCAGTTTCGAGGTCAGGGCGGGCGAGATCGTCGGGCTGGGCGGCCTGGTCGGCGCCGGACGGACGGAAGTCGCGCGCGCCATCGTCGGCCTCGATCCGCTGCTCTCCGGGCGGATGGCGGTTGGCGGGCGGCCCTACACGCCGCGCGAGCCGGCGGACGCGGTGGCGGCCGGAATTGGGCTGGTGCCGGAGGACCGCAAGCAGGAAGCGCTGCTCCTGATGCAGGCGGTGCGCGACAATGTCAGCCTCGTGGTGCCCGACAAGGTATCGCGCTACGGCTTTTTCAGCCGCCGGCGCGAGCGCGCATTGGTCGCCCGCCACGTCGCCGAGCTCAGGGTCAAGACGCCGTCGATCGAACAGGCCGTCGGAAAACTCTCCGGCGGCAACCAGCAGAAGGTCGTCTTCGCGCGCTGGCAGGCGCGCGGCCCGGCTGTGCTCATCCTCGACGAGCCGACGCGCGGCATCGATGTCGGCGCCAAGGCGGAGATCTACAGGCTGATCGAAAGCCTGGCCGACCAGGGGCTCGCTATCCTGCTCATCTCCTCGGAGACGCCGGAGCTGCTCGGCCTCGCCGACCGCGTGCTCGTCATGCAGGGCGGGCGCATCAGCGGCGAGCTTCCCTGGCAGGAGGCGAGCGAAGAGGCCGTGCTGGCGCTGGCCATGCGCTCGGACAAAGAGACAATCGAAAGGAGGGTATCGTGACCGATACCGCGACCGCCGGCCGCGAGCGCGCGCCGGCAACCCTGTTCGGCCGCATCGGCGCGCAGAACATCAGCCTGCTGATCGCGCTCGCCGTGCTCGTGGCGATCTTCGGCGCGCTCAGGCCCGACGTGTTCTTCACCCCGCGCAACCTGATCAATATCGGGCTCGCGGTCACCATTCTCGGCATCCTCGCCATGGCGCAGACCGTCGTCATCGTGTCCGGCGGGCTCGACATCTCGGTCGGCTCGATCGTGGGTTTGAGCACCATGGTGCTTGCCGTCGCCGCCCAAGAAACCGGCTCGATCCCGGCCGGCATCCTGGCCGGACTGCTCGCCGGACTGGTGGCGGGCGCGATCAACGGGCTGATCATCGTCTACGGCCCGGTAAACGCGGTGATCGCGACGCTCGGCACCATGTCGGCCTTCCGCGGCCTCGCCTATCTGATGAACAACGGCAACTCGATCCCGATCACCGGCGACAGTCTGCGGGCGCTCGGCATCGGCACGCTTTTCGGCCTGCCTTTCGCCATCTGGCTGCTGATCGCCGCGATGGCGGCCTTCATCGTCTTCACCCGCGAGACGGTCGTCGGCCGCAACATCTACGCGCTCGGCGGCAATCCGACGGTGGCGCGGCTCGCCGGCATTCCGATCCGCCGCTACCAGATCTCGATCTATGCGATGAGCGGCTTCGCAGCCGCGGTCGCCGGTCTAGTGCTGGCGAGCCGTACCATGTCGGGACAGCCTGCCTCCGGCAGCCAGGGACTCGAGCTCGAGGCCATCACCGCCGCGATCCTCGGCGGCTGCGCGCTGCAGGGCGGCAAGGGCACGATCGTCGGCGCCATGCTGGGGGTGCTGATCATCGGGGTCCTCAACAACGGCATGATCCTGACCAGCGTGCCGACCTTCTACCAGCTGCTTGCCAAGGGCGCGCTGCTGATCCTGGCGGTCATCGTGCAGGAGCGCCAGCGGGCGCGGTCGGGAGAATAGTTCATGCCGTTCCAGCGCGCCCTCCTGGTCCTGAAGAGCTTCGGCGCCGTCTTCTCTGTGCTCAGGCCTCCGAGATCGGCCGTTTCCACCTCGCCGCTGAGCTTGAGCACGCGGCAGGTTCCACAAACTCCTTGCTGACACGCGCTGGGAAGAAACACACCAACGCTTCGGGCGATTTCAAGCACTGTCTGGTTCGAGCCGCATCGATGATTTATGCCCGACCGTGCGAAATGCACTGAAGAGGGTTGTTCAGCAGACAAAGTTGGGTTCGACCCTATCAAACCGCCAAAGCTCTCCTCATGGTAGCGATCAGAGTCGAAGCCAATGCTTTGGAGGGCAATGCGGATTGACTTCATGTAAGGCTCGGGCCCGCATGCATAGACATTGCGCTCCCGGAGATCGGGGGCGAGCTGCAGCAGCATTGACTCGCCGAGCAGCCCGACCGGGCCATCCCAGGCATCTTCCGCTTCGGCGCAGACGAAATGAATGTGAAGATTGCTGTGGCGTCGAGCGAGGGCTTCAAGCTCCTCGCGGAAGATGATGTCCCCAGGCGAGCGAGCGCTATGGATGAAGCAAACATCCCGATGGGAGCGGATATCGATAAGCGAGCGTAGCATCGACATAACCGGTGTTATTCCGCTGCCGCCGGAAAGAAAGAGCGGCCGGTCGCTTGGCAGATCGTCCCAATTGAAGCCGCCAAACGGGCCCTCGACTTCTATTTCCATTCCCTGTTCGAGACTGTCATGTAGCCAATTTGAAGCGAGACCGCCGGGAACACGCTTGACCGTAATTCGCAGGTCATCCGGCTGCGTCGGTGGTGAGGAGATCGAGTAATTCCGCACGACCGGAGCGCCGTCGATCACCAGATGTAGCATGATGAACTGGCCAGCCTTGAACGGACCTACCTGCTCGCTCTTTGGGGAGAAGATGAATGTCTTTACGTCGTGCGTCTCCTGAATGATGCGGCGGCAGATCAGCGTCAGGCGCCCCCATGAGGGGTCGGGTAGGCAGGAAGAGGAGAAGAAATTGAAGGCGTTCATCAGCTGGCCCGCGTTTAACGAGCCGAGATTGCCAGCAGGGCTGCGTTCGATACAGAAGGCACCACAGGCCTTTACGACCGATGATATCGATCAACCTTCCAGCGACATGACGGCGAGGTGAAGCGCGCGAACGCCTTTCTTTATGATCGGCTCATGTCGACGTCGCGCGAGGACCGCCGTGTAGACTGGCTGATGCAGAGTCGGAGCTTCTTCGACGATGTAGGAGGGCCGCTCGGAGGCAAAGCGACGCGCATCGTCGGCGCGCATATAGCATGTACCGCCGGCCCGCCTGAGCATATTGTCCGCCAGCGTTTCCGAACCCATCGAAAGCCGGCACGCGGTCAGGTTTGGCAGCGCCTCCGCATGAGCCTTCTCGAGCGCCACGGTATAACCCGGACGGATGTAACTGTCGGGGCTTACGTCGCAAAGTCTGCGCGCAATGGTCGAGACCATCACATATTCCTCGACCATCAGCTGGTCATATGTGATCTCGGGCAGGTAGCGCGGAGCATAAACCACCGCAATATCGAGGTTTCCCAGGCTCAGATCCGATATCATCTGCGGCGAATAATCGGATTCGACGTGGATCGAGGATCGGGGCAAGACTTGCAGCAGCATTTCGAGCCACCCTGGCAGGATCGAGCGGGTCATCCCGACCTGGGCAGCGACCCGTAGGCTGCCCTCGAATCTGTTGAAGGCGCGCACGTCGTGACGCGCCTGGGACCAGGTCGACAGCATCGAGCGCGCGTAAGCCTCGAACCGCCGTCCTGCCGCGGTCGGCTCGGCACCGGCTCGGCCGCGGTGGAAAAGCTCCGATCCAACGGCGGTTTCCAGATTCTTGATACGGGTGCTGACTGTCGACTGCGTCAGTCCGAGGCGCTCCGCGGAGCGGTTGAAGTTCCGCGATTCGATGATGTCCAGAAAGGTTTCTACCTGTTCCAGTTGCATGAGGCAGCCAATCGATTTTTACGATCGTATCCGCCCGATCATACGCTTGATCCAAACACTGACAAGGCGGAAGTTCGATTCAGAACCCAGTGGCGTCCAGCAGCGCCCGCATCATCAAAGAGGAACAAGTGTTCATAGTCGATTGCGATTGCCACAACTACTGGTCCAGCGCGACGGTGCTGGAGCCCTACCTGTCCGGCGTCTGGAAAGACATGTTCATCGAAGGCGAGAAGACCGGGCCCGTCGGCGCCTTTCCGCACGGCCATCGCCCCTGGTTTCATCCGCAGGATTTCTCCCGCAAGGATGTGCGGCCGAAGGTCGAGGCCGACAATTACCTGATCATGAAGGAGAAGCACCTCGATAAATACAATATCGGAGTGGCAATCCTGACGGGCGACGAGCCCATTGAAGCGTCGACCCTGGCAAATCCCTATTACGCCAGCGCGCTGGTAAGCGCCTATAATGACTATCAGATCAATGAATGGCTGCCGAAAGACAGCCGCTTCATGGGCTCCATCGTCGTCGCGCCGCAGGATCCACGCCTCGCGGCGACGGAGATCCGGCGCCTCGGCGCGCATCCCCGGATGGCGCAAGTTCTGGCCTCCCAAGGCTCGGTGCGGCCTTATGGCGATCCGTTCTATCACCCGATCTTCGAAGCCTGCGCCGAGGTCGGCTTGCCGTTCGCCATACATCTTGGCGGGCATGGCGGCATCAACTGGAATGCCGTCGCGCCGGCGCCCACCACTTTCTTCTGGGAGACTCATGCGATCCTGCACATGTCGGCCATGTCGCATGTCGCGAGCATGATCGCGCATGGTGTGTTCGAGAAATGGCCGGATCTCTACTTCGTCATCATCGAGTGCGGCATCGCTTGGGTGCCGTCTGTGCTCTGGCGACTTGACGCCGACTACAAAGCCCTCCGCAAGGAGACGCCATGGCTGAAGATGCTGCCGTCGGAATATTGCCGGCGCAACATACGCTTCTCGACCCAACCGCTGGAGCAACCGTCGAACGTCAATCATCTCTGGGCAATTCTGGAAGCGATGGACGGGGAGAACACGCTGCTGTTTGCGTCCGACTACCCGCATTGGGATTACGATGACGTCAACACATTGCACATCCCGCCGGAATGGCGCGGCAAGGTGCTCGGCCAGAATGCGTTGGATGTCTATAAGCGCATCCCCCGCCCGCAAGCCGCGGCGGCAGCGTGACGAGAACCAAAATGGCTCAGAAGACGTATATTTGCCGCGCCGACGAGATCCAGGTCGGGACGCCATTCATCGCCAAGGTGCGCAGCCTGTCGATCGGCGTGTTCCGGATCGGCGATAGTTTCCATGCGCTGCTGAATGTTTGCCCCCACCGTGGCGCTCCGCTTTGCGAAGGGCCGCAATGCGGAACGACCGCTCCCGTCGAGGGACCCGAATTCATCTACCACCGCGAAAATGAAATCGTCCGCTGTGCCTGGCATGGGTGGGAATTCGACATCAAGTCGGGTGCGGCTCTGGTTAACCCGTCCGTTCGAGCGCGCACATTTCCAGTCACTGTCGAGGCCGGAGACATCTATGTCACGGCCTGAACATCCAGAGCCGACGGCGCGCCTTGGCAACCGGTTAGGCGCCGTTGCTCAAAACAGCCGCCTTATGTGCTTCATCGTTTTTGCTAATGCGGCACAATTTGGGATGGATTGTCTGCACGTTCCGCTAACGTGACGAATAGACTGAAAAAATCAGCGCAACTCGACTGGGGAACACCATGAAACATCATCTTCTTGCACCGGCTCTTGGCATGCTGCTGCTTGCGCCGATCGCATCGGCGTCGGCTGCGGACGTCACCATGCCGGACCCGAATTACGCCACTGCGACGGCGGTCATGAACGTGATCAAGAACGCCGCCGAGCAGGAGCTCGGGCTCGATGTTTCCACCGTCACCACCACCGCCGTCCCGGTCATTTGGGAAGCGATGGACCGCAACAAGGGGGAGGTCGATATCTGGCCGGACGTCTGGCTGCCGAACCAGCAGGGCCTCGTCGACAAATACGTCAAGGGCGCGGGCACGGTAAAACTCGCGCAGAATGGCTACGAAGCCAAGCAAGGCTACTGCGTAACGCAGGTCACGGTCGACAAATACGGGATCAAGGACGTCGCGGATCTCGCCAACCCGGACAACGCCAAGATCTTCGATACCAATGGCGACGGCAAAGGCGAGATATGGATCGGCGCGTCAGGCTGGCAGTCGACCAACATCGAAAAGGTGCGGGCCCGCGACTATGGCTTCGCCGATTTCTTCGATCTGCAGGTGACCGACGAAGCGGTGGCTGCCGCCTCGCTTGACCGCGCCGCGAAGGCCGACAAGCCATGGGTCGGATACTGCTACGGTCCGCACCAGAATTTCGCCCGCTACAAACTTGCCTTCCTTTCCGAACCGAAACACGACCCAGCCAAGTTCGTGATGCTGCAGCCGAGCGAGGATCCTCAATGGTTCGAGAAATCGAAAGTGTCGTCCGCTTATGCTGACACCACCGTGCACATTGCCTATGCTGCTTCGCTGGCGCAGCGGCAACCGGAGCTGACCGCCGCTCTGGATCGGATTACATTCAATCCGGACGACATCAGCAAATGGGCCTACGCAATCATCGTCGATAAGAAGCCGGCGGACGATGTGGCGAAGGATTGGATCAAAGCCCACCCCGATGAGGTGGCGAAGTGGTTCGGTCATTGAAGTTCAGAACTGTGATTGCAGGCTCTGAACGGGCCTGCATCGTCGCCCGGCCGCTCAAGTCCGTGATCGGGCGGGAGCTGTAGCGGTGGACGCGGCACCGGTCAGCGCATCGGGCGGAGCCGGCTTGGCGGACCGCGCAGACGCGGCAACCGACGCTGCCGCCATCATCATGAAGGGCGTCTGGAAAATCTTCGGTGCCAGTGCCCCCGAGGCAATGGCGGCGATTTTGCGTGACAGCCTCGACAAGGACGAAGTTGCCAGGCGCTTCGGCTGTGTCGTGGGCGTGGCCGATGTCAACATCGCGGTTCGGCCGGGCGAAATCTTCTGCGTCATGGGCCTGTCGGGCAGTGGCAAATCGACATTGATCCGCCATATAAACCGCCTGCTCGAGCCGTCCGCCGGCGAGATTTTCGTCGATGGCGAAAACGTCATGGCCAAGTCGCCCGATGAGTTGAGGGCATTGCGGTCCCGCAAGATAGCCATGGTATTCCAGAGCTTCGGTCTGCTTCCGCATCGGAGCGTGCGCGACAACGTCGCGCTTCCGCTGGAGATCCAAGCTGTAAACAAACAGCGGAGATTCGATGCCGCCGAGGCGGCGCTTGCCAAGGTGAACCTGTCGGGCTGGGGGGACCGTTACTGTCACGAACTATCGGGCGGCATGCAGCAGCGCGTCGGACTCGCCCGCGCCTTGGCTGCCGATCCGGCGATCCTGCTGATGGATGAGCCATTCAGCGCGCTCGATCCGCTGATCAGGCGGCAGCTGCAGGACGAGTTCCTGGCCCTTTCGCGCTCGATGGGCAAGACGGTGATCTTCATAACCCATGATCTGGACGAGGCGATCCGGATCGGCGATCGCATCGCGATCATGAAAGACGGCGTCATCGTCCAGACAGACACGCCGGAGGAGATCGTCACATCGCCGAAGCATGACTATGTTGCGAAATTCGTCGCCGACATTTCGCGCCTGAAGGTGATCACCGCCGGGCGCATCATGGAGCCGGTCGAGAATTTCAGAAGCCGTCATCGTCCAGAGCTGGATGTCGAGCGGTTGCGCAGGGTCGGTTCCCGAGAACCGCTCGCCGAACTCGTCGAACTCGCGGCACAGGATGCCGCACCGCTCGCTGTGACGGATACCGCTGGGTCTGTCGTCGGTGTCATTGACAGGCAGATCCTGCTCGACGGTTTGCGAAAGGGCGAGGCCCGTGAACGCCCATGATCCGGTCGCCATGCGGTCGATAGAACACGCTCAACCGGCAGAGGACGGGCTGGTCCGGGAATTCGTCGTCCGCAACCCTGCTTATTACGCCCAGGTGTTCGCCCGCATTCGGCGGGCTTCCGGTCCCGTCTGGCCGTTCAACCTGGCGGCCGCGCTGCTTGGGCCGGTGTGGGCCGCGGCCCGAGGCCTCACGTTGCTGTTCTGGCTCACCTTCTTCCTGGAGACGCTTGCGGTGGTTCAGATCGGCGTCGGTGCGGCGGGTAACCTCGGCGCGGCCGAGCAAGCACGAGCCGAGCGCGTCACCAAGCAGGCACAGGCGCGCGCCGAACAGGCGAGGGCCGCCGAGGCGGCGGGGGCGGACAATGCGACAGGACTGAAATCATCAGCGGCCGCTCTGGAGAAAGCTGCCAACAACGCCAGGCTGCAGGCTGAGGCGGCAAAGGCAAAGGCGCCGCGTGTGATTGTGTCCGGCGTCGTCACTTTGCTCCTCGCCAGGCTGATCGCTGGTTTCCTGGCCAATCGGATGCTCGAGCGACGCTTCGCGCGCTGGCGTTCGAAGCCGACGCTTCAGCGCGGGCTCAACTACCCGCTGGCGCTATGCGCTCTTGCCTTCTGTATCGCGGCTTACGGGCTTTCGGCTTATCGCTTCGCCGCACCGACACCAGCCGTCTGGCTGACCGCTGCGCCCTCGAACCGCGAGTGGCAGGCCGCCTTGTCATCGTGGCTGGACAGCCTGATGGGGGCGATATCGCATCTCGGTGACGGCTTCTTTGGCGGCATCACGGGCGCAATATCGTTGGTGCTCGACGGCTTGGCCTATGGGCTGACGGGTATGCCCTGGCCAGTGACTATGGCGATCATTCTCGCCCTTGCCTGGCAACTGGCCGGGCCACGCGTCGCCATCTTCACCGCCGCCGCGCTCGCCTATCTTGCCGTGCTCGGGTTTTGGGAAAAGAGCCTGGAAACGGTCGCCCTGCTGGGAACATCGGCCATTCTCTGCCTCGCGATCGGAATCCCGCTTGGGATATGGTGCGGACGCCGGCCGCGCATCTACGCCGCCGTGCGGCCGGTGCTCGACTTCATGCAAACCATGCCGGCATTCGTCTATCTGATCCCGGTGATCGCGCTATTCGGCATCGGCAAGCCGCCGGGCGTCATCGCGACGCTGATTTTCGGCACGCCGCCGGTCGTGCGCTTGACCGCACTCGGCCTGCAGGGCGTCTCGCCGGCCATAAGAGAGGCCGCGCAAGCCTACGGCGCTACGAGATGGTTCCTCTTGACGCGGGTCGACCTTCCGCTTGCAATGCCCTCCATCATGGCCGGCATAAACCAGACCATTCTGATGTGCCTTTCGATGGTGGTCATCGCTTCCCTGATCGGCGCCAAGGGGCTAGGAGAAGATGTCCTCAACGCCCTTCAATATGCGGCCGTCGGGCAGGGACTGCTCGCGGGCTTCGCTATTCTTCTCTGCGCCATGATCATCGATCGTATCGTGCAGGGAAGAACTAAGTAGATGTCCGGTTTGGGCCGATGCTCTCAAGGAGTTTGCGCCGACCAAACCCGAAACCAGGCGCCGCCGGCCGGCCCGAATGTTAAATAGCGATTGCCTGCCGCTCAGAAATAATCCTGGTCGGGCATGCTCTCCTTGCGCCTGGCAATGAAGCCCCGCAATTCTTCATCGATCGCGGGATCGAGGCCCGGGTCCGCATAATCGCTCAAAAGCTTCTTCCACTGGCGGTTGGCGCGCTGGGCGGCGTCCAGTCCGCCTTCGGAACTCCACTGCTCGAACGAATTGTTGTCGCTGATCGTCGAGCGGTAGAAGGCCGACAGAAAGTTCGACTGCGTATGGGCGCTGCCGAGGAAATGCGACCCCGGCCCGACTTCCTCGATGGCATCCATCGCCTGCGCATTCACCGACAGATCGATGCCCTCGAACAGGCTCATCACCTTGCCGCACAGGTCGGCGTCGATGATGGTCTTTTCGAA
The DNA here is from genome assembly GCF_029625735.1 of Mesorhizobium sp. WSM4935. Classification (NCBI taxonomy): domain Bacteria; kingdom Pseudomonadati; phylum Pseudomonadota; class Alphaproteobacteria; order Hyphomicrobiales; family Phyllobacteriaceae; genus Mesorhizobium; species Mesorhizobium sp. WSM4935. The sequence continues at coordinate 50,050 of NZ_JARTVR010000008.1, forward strand.
GCCGGTGACGAGCCCTCCCTCCAGCCATCCCGTCGCGTGGTTGATGACGTTGGCGCCGGCGAGAAGCGACATCAGCAGGCCCCAGGTCCCTTCCTGCTCCGCCTGCGCGTCGGGCAGCTTGGATGCCGAGAGCGTGCCGACGGTATGGAACGGAACGCCAACCCTTCGCGCCAGCTGGCCGGCCGCCAGAACCATCTTTGCCGCCTCCGGCGTGCCGAAGGTCGGTGCGCCGCTCTGCATGGAGATGGTGCTGGCGAAGCTCCCCATCAGGCAGGGCGCTCCCGGATTGATGAGCTGGACAAGAGCAAGACACGCAAGCGCCTCGGCCAGCACTTGCGCCAGCGTGCCGGCGACGGTGCAGGGGCTCATAGCGCCGGCCAGCGTCCATGGCGTGCAGGCGACCGGCTGGTTGTTGCGCGCATAGACCTTGAGCGACCCCGACATGTTGGCATCTAACACCAGCGGCGCGTTGGTGTTGCTGACGTTGTAGAGCACGGCATTGTTTGCAACGAACGCCTCGCCGAAAACGATCTTGGCGATGTCGACCGCATCCTGCGCCCGCATGGAGCCGATGAACGCTCCCATGAAAGGCCGGTCGGAATAGCGCACATGCGTGTAGAGCATGTCGAGATGGCGCTTGTTCGCCGGAAGATCGACCGGTTCACAGACCACGCCGCCGGAATGATGCAGGTAGGGGATCATTTGATGGATCCGCACCAGGTCGCGGAAGTCGTTCAGCGTCGCATAGCGACGGCCGCGGTCAAGATCATGCACGAAAGGCGGGCCCCACGATGGGCAAAGCACCGTGTTGTCGGCGCCGATCACGACGGTATTGGCCGGGTTGCGGGCATGCTGCTTGAATTGCTTGGGCGCCGTCGCCTGGATAAGCTTGCGGCACATGCCGGGCTCAAAGCGCACACGCGTTCCCTTCACATCGGCTCCGGCGACGCGGAAGAGGTCGAGGATTTCCGGGTCGTCATGGAACTCCATGCCGACCTCCTTGAGCAGGCGGTCGGCATTGGCCTCGATCAGGCTGAGCCCCTCCTCATCGAGGATATTGAACGTGCCGATCCTGCGGCAGAGATATGGACGGCGCGGTTCCTGCGCGCCGCGTTGCACGAGGCGCGCGGCGCGGCCACGGGAGCGCGCTGGGGATGCGGCTTCGGCAGGTGTGACGACATCTTGCATGTTTGCCTCCAGACGTTCAGACGGATGCGGCGGGCTGCAAATGGTCCAGCCTGCGCAACCGCAGATTTCGCGGATCGTAAGGGGCTTCCTGCAGTTCGCGCGCCGCGAGCTCCTTGCCCAGGATAGAGACGCCGAACTCGCGTTCAGAGATCCCCGGCCTGAGATAGGCGAGCGCCAGCACCTTGTTGGTGCGGAAGCCGAAACCGCCGCTGGTGACGACGCCGACCGGCCGCCCCTCACGCAGGACGGCGTGACTGTAGAACGGGAGCCGTTCGCCATCGTCCTCGATCTGCAGCAGCGCCATGCGCCAAGGGTGTGCCTTCTGGCGTTCGAGCATCGCCTCGCGGCCGATGAAGAAACGACCGTCCGCCTTGACCAGGGCGCTCAGTCCGGACTCGAGCGGCGTGCGCTCGGTCGTGAGGTCCGCGCCCCAGCCGCGATAGCCCTTCTCCAGCCGCATGAAATTCAAGGCATACACGCCGAAGGGACGCAGGCCATGCTTCGCGCCCGCCTTGACGATCGTCTCGTAGAGCCGCCGGAACTGCGCGAGCTGGACATGCACTTCCCATCCCGGCTCGCCTGCGTAGGACACCCGAAGCGCCGTCACCTTGATGCCCGCGATCCTGATCGTCTGCGCCGATAGCCAAGGGAAAGCCGCGTTCGAGAGATCGATCTCGCTGATCGCCTGCAGAATCTCGGCCGCTTTCGGGCCCATGATGCCCAGCACACCGCGCCTCTCGGTGATGTTCTCGACAACGACACCGGGAAAAGACGCCGACCGGGCGCGAAGCAGGTCTTCGTCATGCCGTTCGGCCAGAGCCGCGCTGGTCAGATAGAAACGGTGTTGCTCGAGCCGCGTGACCGTGAACTCGGACGCGACACCGCCTTTCTCCGTCAGAGCGTGGATGAGACCGATGCGGCCGAGGCGCGATGGCGGCGTGTTGGCGCCCAACGAAGCCATGAAGGCTTCGGCGCCCGGCCCGCTGACCTCGAATTTCGAGAGGGCCGAAAGATCGATGACACCCGCGCTGTCACGGACGGCAAGGCATTCCCCCTTTACGGCACCCAGCCAGCCCGGGCGTTTGAAGGTCAGCGGCGGATCGCGATCAATGCCCGCTGTCGCGAACCAGTTGGGCCGCTCCCAGCCATAGGCGGCGCCGAGCACCGCGCCTTGCGACAACTGGATATCGAGCGCCGGCGTGCTGCGGCGCGGGCGCCCCGCCTCACGTTCCTCGTAAGGGTAATGGACGCCGAATTGCAGGCCGAAACATTCCACCGCCTTGTCGACACGGTAATCACGATCGGCATAGTTGCCGAAGCGCCGGGGATCGATGGCCAAGGCATCGCGCGGCGGCTCGCCGTCGACGATCCAATCGGCGAGGAAGGCGCCGGCGCCGCCGCCTTCCATCACGCCCATGCTGGATCCTGTGAGAAGCCAGCCGTTCTTGAGGCCGAACGCGGGGCCTACGAGCGGATTGGCGTCCGGCGTGAAGGTGATCGGGCCATTGACCACGGTCTTGATGCCGGCACTGGCGAGCGCCGGCACACGTTCCATCGCTAACGCGATGATATGCTCGACGCGATCGAGATCCGGCGGCAGCAGTTCCATGCCGAATTCAGGCGGCACGCCGTCGATCGCCCAGGGATGCGCTGCCTTCTCGTAGGGCCCGACGATATAGCCATCCCGCTCCTGCCGCAGGTACCAGCTTTCCTCCGGATCGCGGATGATGGGCAGTTCCTTCTCGCCGGCCGCGATGCGCGCGGCAATTTCGGGCACGGTATCGGTGACGACATATTGATGCAGCATCGGCACTACCGGCAGGTCGATGCCCATCATCGTGCCGACCTCGCGGCACCAGGTGCCGGCGGCGTTCACCAGATGCTCCGCCCGGATATCGCCTTGCGCGGTGCGGACCAGCCATTCGCCCGAACCGGTGCGCTCCATCGACAGCACAGGATTGTGCCGGACGATCTCGGCGCCGCGCGAACGCGCGCCCGCAGCCATCGCGTTGGTGGCCAACGTCGGATCGACATGGCCGTCATGCGGCTCATGGAAGGCGCCCAGTATGCCGTCGGTTTCGCAGAGGGGGTATATGTTCTTCAGCTCGCCCGGCGTCAGAATGTTGAAGTCGTGGCCGACGAAGCGGCCAAGGCCCTGCACATGACGAAACTCGGCCATCCGCTCCGGGGAGCGTGTCACGCGCAGCGCGCCGCTCGCATGGAAGCCGGTCGAAAGGCCGGTTTCGGCCGTCAGGACCTCGCGGTAGAGCCGCACGGAATGAGCGCGCATCTCCATTATCGTAGCGTTGTGCGCGAAGTGTGTGCAAAGCCCGGCGGCGTGCCAGGTCGAGCCCGCGGTGAGTTCCTGCCGCTCAACAAGCATCGCGTCGTTCCAGCCGCGCTTGGCGAGATGATAGAGAAGGGAAACCCCCATGGCGCCGCCGCCGATCACGACGACGCGGGCATGCTGTCTCATAATGTCTCCTGTTGGCCGCGCATTCTGCCGCCGGTTGGGTCGTAGGGTGGTTTTTCCAGAAGCCTGAGGCCGAAGCGCTGTCCGGCGACCGCGATCTCATAAGCCGAAGCGGCGAGCTGCTGTTTCGTTTCGCCCGAATCGCAGGCGACGTAGCCGAGGCAGAGGCTCAATCCGGTGCGAAAACCGAAGCCGCCCGAAGTGGTGAGCCCGGCAAACTTGCCGTCCCGATAGATGGGCTCGTCATGCAGCAGAAGCGGATTGGCGGCATCGACGGCGAAATGCAGCAGGCGGCGTCCAAAGCCCTTCGCCCTGCGCGTTTCGAGGGCTTCACGGCCGATGAACCCGCCCTTCGTCCAGGAGACAGCAAAACCCAATCCCGCCTCGATCGGCGTCTCCTTCGGCCCGACATCATGGCCCCAATGCCGATAGCCTTTTTCCAACCGGCAACCATCCAGCGCGTAGTGGCCGCAAAAGACCGCGTCATGCGCCTTGCCGGCTTCCCGGATGGTCGACAGCAGGTTTTCAGCGCATTCGGCGGGGACATAAAGCTCGTAGCCAAGCTCGCCGACGAAGCTGACCCGTGTGGCCCGCACATCGACCATGCCGACGTCGATGCGTCGTGAGGTCGAGAAGGGAAAGGCCGTTTCCGACAAGTCCGCGTCCGTCAGTTGCTGCAGCAATTCGCGGGAACGCGGCCCCATGACGCCGAGGACCGCTTCGGCCGAGGTGGCGTCGAACACCGAGGCGTCGAGCCCGAGATCGCTGGCATGCCTGGCGACCCAGGCGAAATCCTTCTGGCGAGTCGCCGCGCCGGAGACGATCCGGAAAGCCGCCTCTCCGCAGCGCGTGATCGTGACATCGGCCTCGATCCCGCCATGCCGGTTGAGCATTTGCGTGTAAACCGCTCTGCCCTCCGCGACGTCGACATCGTTAGCCGCGAGCTGTTGCAGCAATTTCACCGCGTCCCGTCCGCTGACATCGAGCTTGGTGAACGGGGAAAGCTCGAACAGTCCAATGCCGTTTGCCATGGCGACCGCCTCGCGTTCAGCCGCCGGCCACCAATGCTGCCTGCCGAAAGTATATCGCGGCTCACGCTCGGCTTCATTGCGGGCATACCAGAGCGGCCGCTCCCAGCCGGTCGGAGCGCCGAACACTGCGCCTGCTTCGCCGAGCATGTCGTGCCACACTGAACGGCGCAGGCCACGGCCGGCTTCGGACTGTTTATATGGCCAATGCATGCGGAAAAGGTCGGCTACCGATTCCTCCATGCGCGCCTGCACGAAGCCGCGCGACGCGGCGCTGCGGTCGAAACGCGCGATATCGAGCGGCCACAGATCGAGACCCGGCTCACCGTCGACGATCCACTCGGCCATCGCCTTGCCGGCGCCGGCCGACGACATCATGCCCGTCGAGTTGAAACCGGCGGCGACGAAGAAGCCGCGGAGGTAAGGCGATTCGCCCATCAGCGGCTGGGTGTCCGGGGTGAAACTCTCCGGTCCGTTCATGAAGTGGCGGATGCCTGTTTCGGCAAGCGCCGGAAAGAGCCGCAGCCCGGCCGACATGAAGGGTTCGAACTGGTCCCAGTCTTCCGGCAATTCGAGAAAAGGCCTGTCGCCGACCGGGCCGGTGACGTCGAGGGCCTTGGCATTCGGCTCGAAGCCGCCGAGCACCAGCTTGCCGGAATCGCCCTTGACGTAGATGCCCTCGTCCAGGTCGCGCACGATCGGGAAAGGATTGGCCAGCCCGGCGACCGGTTCTGTCACCACATACATGTGCTCGGCCGCCTGCAGCGGCACCGGCACGCCAGCCATGGCGCCGATCTGCCTTGCCCAGGCGCCGGCGCAGTTCACCGCGACCTCGCAGCGGATCGTCATGCCCGAGGCGAGCCTGACGCCGGCGACGCGGCCTTTCTCGATCACGAAGCCGCGGCAGGCGGTTCCTTCCAGGATCCGGATGCCGGCGGCGCGTGCCCGCTTGGCGTAGGCCGCGCAGATATCGACCGGATTGGCCTGCCCGTCTTCCTCGACCCAGAGCGCCCCCGCGAGCCCGTCCAGCGCGATTCCTGGAACCCGTGCCCCGACGACATCCGCTCCGACGATCTCCACCCGAAGGCCGCAGACGTCCCCCATATGCGCGATCCGTCTGAGCTCGCTCATCCGCTCTTCCCGGCGCGCCAACCAGACGCCTCCGGTTTGCCGGTAACCTGAGGTCTGGCCAGTCAACGCTTCGAGCTTCGGGAACAGTTCGGTCGCGTATTGCGCCAGGCGCGTCAGGTTGAGCGTTGCCCTGAGCGGCCCCACGATCCCGGCCGCGTGCCAGGAGGTGCCGCTCGTCAACTGGTTGCGCTCGATGAGAACGACATCGGTGGCGCCGAGCTCGGCCAGATGATAGGCGACGCTCAAGCCGATCACGCCGCCGCCTATGATTACGATCCGAGCGTTTTCCTGCACCGATACGATATCCTTGCGGTCGAGACGGGCGATCTTTCCCGCCAAGCAGGCTTGCGCTCAATGGGATTTCTGCAACATTAGGAAAACTTATGTACGGTCCCAAGAAGGAACTCTGGTGAAGAGCGGAAGCTTTGACTTCAACCTTTTCCGATCGATCGAGGTTTTTGCTGCCGTCGTTGAAACGCGGCATGTGACGCAGGCGGCGCAGATGCTCGGCATGACCCAATCCGCCGCCTCGCAACATCTCAAGAACCTGGAAACAGCCCTCGGTGTTAGCCTGATCGACCGCAATCTGAGGCCCATCGAACTCACCAAGGCGGGGATTGCGCTGCACCGCCGGGCCACCGCGATCCTGGCCGAAGTCGAGGGGCTGCGCACCGACGCCCGCCGCATCAACGCCGCGCCACTGCCGCTGCTCAGGGTGGCGTTGCTGGCGTCCATCGCCACCACGCTGGCACCGGCGCTTTCCGTGCTGGCGCGCAAGAATTTCGGCATTCCCGAACTCAGCCTTTTTGCCGGACTCGCCACCGACCACGTGGCGCTGCTTCGCGCCCGCCGCGCCGATCTTGCGGTAACCTCGGGCGAGTTGTTCGAGATCGAGGGGCTGACGCGCTACCCCGTCATGACCGAAAAATTCCTGCTTGTGACGCCGAAGGGCTTTTCCGGCGATGTTGGCGACATTGCCAAGCTTTCCAAAAAACTCGCATTCGTCCGCTTCTCGAGAGAGACGCCGGTCGGCTTGCGCGTCGACCAGCATCTCAGCCGGCTGCGCATAGAATTGCCGCGGGCAATGGAGGGCGACCGTTCCAGCGTCGTGATGGCGCCCGTAGCGGCGGGTATGGGCTTTGCCATCCTGACCCCGACCCTGCTCATCGACGGTCTTGCGGAGGGGATGAAAATCGATATCCATCCGCTGCCGTTCACCAGCCTGTCACGCAACATCCTCCTGGTTGCGCGTGAACGCGAGCTGGGAGATCTGCCCGAGGCCTTTGCCGCGCGCACTGCGGAAGTGCTGAAAGAGACGATAAACGAGCGCCTGCCCGATCTGCCTCCGGACCATTACGCTTTGGACCCATCCGTCGCTTCAACATGAGGCGCAGCGTATTGCGCCCGTCGGGTCCCCGAAGCTGCTAATCGGCGGCATCAGTTATCCTGATGGAGGATTTTGCCGGATGCCTTCGGCGCGCGTCCATGTTCTATCCTGTTGCCATCCAATCCGGGAGGCCATGATATGAACGCTCCTCATACCCATTCATCGCTCGCGACCGACTGGTCGACGCAAGCTATCGTCGACCGCAGGAACCGCTTCTACTCCGCCTCCCAACGCAAATTCGTCCCCTACAAAGATCCGCTGATCATCAAGCGTGGCCGGGGACAATATGTATGGGATGAGCAGGACAGGAAATACATCGACCTGCTTGGAATGAACCTTTGCATCTCGGTGGGGCACGCCCACCCGCAGGTCGTCAAGGCGGCGAGGGAACAAGTCGCGGAGCTCACCCACTGCACGACCATGTTCTACCATCCGGTGCCCGCCCAATATGCCGAAGAACTGGCGGGCACAATGCCGGCCGGTCATGACTGGGTCGTCCATTTCACCAACTCCGGTGCGGAAGCGATCGACCTAGCGCTTCTGATGGCGCGTTCGCATACCGGCAACATCGACATGCTGGCGCTCGCGTCTAGCTATCACGGCGCCACCTTCGGCGCGCAGTCGGTGACAGGGATAGCCGGTTTCCGCCACTGCGTCCCGCAGCTTGGCGGCGTGGTCTTCGTAGCTGAGCCGAACCAGTATCGTGGCGTTCACGGCGAAAGCGTTGAGCCGTACCTGAAGGAGATTGACCGGGCGATCGCGACGTCGACGAGTGGCAAGCTTGCGGGCATGATCATTGAACCCGTGCAGGGCTATGGCGGTATCGTCCCCATCCCCGAAGGCTATATTGCCAGTGCATTCGAACGCGTACGTGCCGCAGGCGGTGTCTGCATCATTGACGAGGTGCAGGCCGGCGTCGGACGCACGGGCCACGCTTTCTGGTCCTTTGAATCGCACGGCGTGGTGCCCGACATCGTGGTGGTGGCGAAGGGCGTGGGCAACGGAATCCCGCTGGGGGCGGTGATCGCTAAACGGCAGGTCGCCGAGTCGATGGCCGACAAGTTCCTGTTCCACACCTATGGCGCCAACCCGGTTGCATGCGCCGCTGGCCGCGCTGTCCTCAAAGTCATCCAAGAAGAACGGCTTCAAGAGAACGCCCGGGATGTGGGCGCGGCGCTCAAGGTTCGTCTTGAGGACATGAAGCAACGTTTTCCGATCATCGGCGACGTCAGAGGACGCGGCTTGATGCTGGCGATCGAGCTCGTCAGGGACAGAACGACGAAAGAGCCGGCCCCCGAGGAAACGCTAGCGGTCTTCGAAGAAACCCGCCGCAACGGGCTCGTCGCCAGCCGCTCCGGACCCTACCGGAACGTCATCAGGATGTGCCCGCCGCTTTGCCTCGCGATGGCGGACGTCGATGATGTCGCGGATCGATTTGAAAGAAGTTTCGCAGCCGTAAGCGGCCGGAACGTCTGACAAATTGGCTTACGGGGCCAGCTGAAGATCGGCTTAGGCATCACCGCCTTCGGGCAATAATCTCCACCGGCGCAATCAGGCTGGCTGAAATGCTTTCGGTCATGTTTTGGACCATCTGGGGGCGGCGTGCTCCCATGAGTGTCTGGACGCCCAGTACTGCCCGCCCTTTAGCCGCCTGCGCGCGCTGCCGCGCGAAATAGTCAAGCGCTACATCGCGCCGCTGGCGTTCCGAAATAATCTCGAACCCGGCTGCGGAAAGCGCGTCGCGGTACTGCTCTGGCTGGGCGATCGCGTTCGTATCTGCCGTACTCGCCCATGGCAGCGGATAAGACAGCTCGCCGGGGCCGGTGCGCATGACGTCGAAGACGCCGAAACGCGCCCCCACGCGAAGCACCCGCGCAATCTCCGAAAACAGTGCGCTCTTGTCGGCAATGTTCATTCCGACGTGCAACATATATGCGGCAGTGAACGATTCATCTGCGAAGGGCAGCGCTAAAGCATCGCCCTGCTGCAACGAGATGCGGTCCTCGAGATGCAGCCAGCCGGAGAGGACGTTGCCGGCTTCGACGTAGTCGCGAGTGAGATCGATGCCGGTCACCTGGCAGCCGTAATGCGCAGCGATCTGTCTGGCCGGGCCACCCAGGCCGCAGCCGATGTCGAGCACTCGATCCTCGGCGGTCAGCGCAAGTTGCTCTGCCAACTCTCCCGTGGCGGCGCGGCCGCCAATGTGAAACTCGTCTACCGGCGAGAGGTCCTCGGCGGTGACCGTGCTCTCGGTCTTGCCCATGGCGGCAAGACCATCACGGATATCTGCGATCAGGCTGTCTCGCGCGTAGTGTTTAGCAACCTGTGACCCCCGCGCCGCTTCCATGATCATCGCCCTTTTTGGTGCAAGTCTCGCGGATCATCTCCGCCCATCAGGGCATTCCCCGAGGTCGGCCGACCCGACAAGCATTCTATCCAATTTCGAGCCATAATTTGGGCAGCTCATCGCGGGGTTATTCGGCAAAAAAATCCACCGCCTTGCTGCTCAGTCCGCCAGGGTAAGTGCGACATCTGGCTCGCAACTTCCCCGGCCACTCTGAAGCGTTTCACAATCTGGGGAGCGCAGACCCCATAGACGGCAGTTTGGCAAGCGCGAAGGCAATGGCAGCCTTCGGCTGCCATTGCCCTGCACGCCGAACAAAAGGCGGGGCGCCGGATCTGCGCTCCCGTCCGGAGACATCGCCCCGTTGCACCAGAAACATTCCAGCTCAAACCAAAGTTCGGTCGTCCAGGACAGAGGAGCACGATGATGCACAAGGACCAAGTATAAGGATCTGCCAAGAAACTCCGGGGCAAGGTCAAGGACAAGGTCGGCAAAGCGACAGGTGACGACGAGCTCCGCGCCGACGGAGCGGCTGACAAGCCGGCATAGCCCAGGCAAGGTGGCATCCCTAAGGGAACTCTTTACGCTCCTGCGCATTTATCGGCTTCGGTCATTTGGGGACGGCATGGGGGATATCTCACGCGATCGCGGAGCAGAACAGAAGCGCTTCGAACTGTTGGCTGCGCTGGGCGACCGGATTCGTGAAATCGAAGACCCTGCGGTGCTGGCCTATGCGGCCGCGGAACTGCTCGGCACGCATTTCGGCGTGAGCCGCGCGGGTTACGGGACCGTGGATCTCAAGCGAGAGACCATCACCATCGAACGCGACTGGAATGCCCCTGGCGTCAACAGCCTGGCCGGTCTGTTGCAATTCAGAGACTACGGCTCCTACGTCGAGGATCTCAAGCGTGGCGAGACCGTGGTCATCGAGAATGCGGAAACCGACCCTCGCACGCGGCGGCATGCCGACGCCCTCAAAGCCATCAATGCGCAATCGCTGATCAATATGCCGGTGACCGAGCATGGCGGCCTGGTGGCGCTACTATACCTTAATCATCAGGCGCCGCGACGTTGGGCGGTGGAGGAGGTGTCACTCATCTCCGAGGTAGCCGAGCGAACCCGCACGGCCACTGAGCGGCTGCGGGCCGAGCGCGCGTTGCGCGACAGCGCGGAACGCCTGGCATTCCTTGATCGGCTCGGACGAGAAACGGCGATCGCCACGGACGCCGACGCGATCATGGCGATTACCACGCAGCTTCTGGGCGAGCATCTCGGCGTGTCCATTTGCGCCTACGCCGACATGGAGCCGGACCAGGACCATTTCACTATCCGCGGCGACTGGAGCGCTCCCGGCTCAGCGAGCATCAAAGGCTATTACAGCCTGGCGGACTTTGGCCGCTTGGCGGTGAAGAACCTCCGCGCCAATCTTCCTCTGGTCATCAACAACAATCAGGTCGAGATCGCGCCCGAGGAGGCGAGGACCTTTCAGCAGATCGGCATAACCGCGACCATTTGCATGCCTCTCGTCAAGCAGGGGCGATTGACCGCGCTCATGGCGATCCACGACAGACAACCTCGCGTCTGGTCCGAGCGCGACTTGAACCTGCTGACCGAAGTGGCCGAGCGCTCCTGGGCGCATATCGAGCGTGTCCGTGCCGAGCAGGCGGCACGCGCCAGCGAAGAGCGGTTACGACTGGCGACGGATGCGGCCGAGATCGGCATATGGGACTACGATCTAATCAATGGGATGCTGCGCTGGGACCATCGCTGCAAGGCCCTGTTCGGTCTGCCACCCGACGCTGACGTGACCTATGAAGACGCCTTTCTAGCGGGGCTGCATCCGCAGGACAGGGACCGCGCCGATCAGGCTGTACGTGAGGCGATCGCGCCCGACAAACGCGCCCGCTACGACATCGAATACCGGACCGTAGGGCTGCGCGATGGGAAGGAGCGCTGGATTTCGGCCACCGGCCAGGCCTATTTCGAAAATGGACGCGCGATCCGCTTCATCGGCACCGTGATCGATATCAGCCAACGCAAGCGCGTCGAGCATCATCTTCAGATGATGAACGCGACCGCCGCCCTGGTTGCCGCTGAGCTCGATGTCGGTCGCATCGTCCAGACCGTCACCGACGCCGGCGTTGAATTGGCTGGCGCCCAGTTTGGCGCGTTCTTTTACAATGTCGTCGACGACAAGGGCGACAGATACATGCTCTACACCTTGTCCGGCGCACCGCGTTCGGCGTTCGAGAACTTCCCGATGCCGCGCAACACGGCCGTGTTCGAGCCCACCTTTCGCGGAACGGGTGTGGTTCGCTCCGACGACATCCTGCAGGACCCGCGATACGGCAAAAATGCGCCGCGGAGAGGAATGCCTGAAGGCCATCTGCCGGTGCGCTCTTATCTCGCTGTACCGGTTGTATCCCGGTCCGGTGAAGTCCTCGGCGGACTCTTTTTCGGCCATGCTGAAACCGGTGTGTTCGGTAAGGAGCATGAGACGGCACTGCTGGGCCTCGCCGGCCACGCCGCGACCGCCATCGACAATTCCCGGCTGTTCAAGGAACTGCAGGCACTGAACGCCACCCTCGAACAACGCGTCGTGGAGGAGGTCGCCGAACGCGCCAAAGCCGAGCAGCATCTTCGGCAGGCGCAGAAGATGGAGGCGATCGGTCAATTGACCGGAGGCATCGCCCATGATTTCAACAATATGCTCGCCGTGATCATCGGAGGATTGAACCTTGTGCAGCGCAAGCTCCGAAACGGCGACACGAATGTGCACGGCTTCGTAGACGGTGCAATCGAAGGCGCGCAGCGTGCGGCCGAGCTGACCAAACGCCTGCTGGCCTTCTCCCGCCAACAGCCGCTCGCGCCGAAGCGGCTGAAGGCCAACCGCCTTGTCGCCGGCATGAGCGAACTGCTCAACCGAACGCTGGGAGAAACGATCCTGATCGAAACCGTGCTCGCTGCCGGGCTTTGGCAGGTCGAGGTCGATGCCGGACAACTCGAAAGTGCGCTGCTCAACCTATGCGTCAACGCGCGCGACGCCATGCCGGGCGGAGGCAAACTGACGATCGAAACGGCAAATGCCCACTTGGACGATCGTTACGGCCGGGAAAACGGCATCGTATCCGGGCAGTACGTCATGATAGCCGTCACCGACACGGGAACCGGAATGACGGCCGATGTGCTGGCGAAGGCTTTTGATCCTTTCTTCACCACCAAGAGCGTCGGCAAGGGAACCGGCCTGGGTCTCAGCCAAGTGTATGGATTCGTGCGCCAGTCCGGCGGCAGCGTGAAAATCTATTCGGAGCAAGGGGTAGGCACTACCGTGAGAATCTACCTGCCCCGGGCGCATGGTGCACCCGCCGATAGCGAGGTCGTGTCCGTCCCGGCTCAGCCCCGAGGGCGCGCTGAAGACGTCATTATGGTGGTCGAGGACGAGGACCGCGTGCGGCTGATGGCCGTCGAAACCCTTCGGGAACTGGGGTATTCGGTCCTTGAGATGAGGAGCCCCCGAGAGGCGCTGGAGGCCGTCCAGGCGGGCCAACTGCCGACCCTCCTGTTTACGGATGTCGTTATGCCCGAAATGTCCGGACGCGAGCTCGTCGACCGCATCAAGAAGATACATCCGTCGGTGAAAGTGCTTTACACGACCGGCTACACCCGCAATGCCATCGTCCATAACGGCACGCTCGACCACGGGACCGCGCTTCTGACCAAACCCTACACGCTTGATGAACTGGGCGAGAAAATCCGGCAGTCACTCGGTCGAGGAACAGGAGGCTGATCCCAGATCGCAACCAGTGTGGCCGGCGCTGGTGACGGCCTCCGCGTCGATTGATAGGCCGACAGCGATCCCTACATCCCGAGCCCAAGCGACGAACATTTGTCGGGCGAGATCGGCTGGGCTGCGTCCATCATAGGCGGCACAGCAGAAATCGCTGGCGCGTGAGTGCAGGCGCCCACGCTGCTCAATCGGCCATTCCTCAAGACATTCAATAGCGTCCATGACGCAGCATATGCTTCGGGAGCCGAGGAACTCGTCAGCGACGAGAACGGGACGTGCGAAGGCCTCCGGAGGCTCGTCCACTGCTCCGCAGGCGTACGCATACTCTTCGGAAGCACAGTCAGGGCTGGGGGAGACTTCGGTTCCCATGTGCTTACTCCCGTCGTGATCCGGTGCGGCGCCACAGGCCACAATATCGTGAGGGCTCTAGGGCGCGGCTTGTCTAAAATATTGGAAGTAGCTGTTTCGGCGTCAAGGATGGCCGAGGGATACTCCGCCGCTTCTATTTCCCTGCGGCGGACTGCCGATAGCGCTTGATTTCGAGTGCTCTCAGAAACGCCCTGCCGCCCATGTCGCAGCTGTGCCTGGAGGGCCATTGGAGCTTATGACCGCCTTTGCCTGATCGAGCGTGAGACCGTGCTTGGCTGCGAATTCAGACGGTTCGTAGGCATCGGCCCAATTTTCGATCGGCTTCATTTCACCTCAGTCTGACGTTGTTGTCAGAAAGTTGGCGGGACAGGAAGAGAGCGGAAATCTCATTTGTTGAAAGGAGCGACAAAGGTAACCCCGATAGCGGAGCAGTTGCCATGGCGTGTGCATCGCAAACCGCGGTGCTGCTCGATGGGTAGCGTTGAACGAGAACGAAGACCGGTTTGGCCAGCTCGAAAGCCCGTGTCACTCAGGGCATCGTGGGGTTTCGCCGCGGTCGAAGCCTGGAACATCCTGCGCTGTTCTGGGTTCGGCGCCTGTCGCGTGGGAATGTTTCATCGCCGAGAGCGCCGTAAGGAATTTCAATATCAATTTCGGTCCGCAACATCCGGCGGCGCACGGCGGAGCAAGACAAGTTTGATGCCTGATCTTCTTCCACTCAGTTTCGACAGCTTCTTCATGGCGGGGTTCGAGTGTTCTTCGCATCATCGCAAAGATGGCCTACGTCTGGACCTTGTCCGGGCCACTAGCCACGACATCCACGCGGAGAACGACTACCATCGATGCTCGGACTTGGGATTGAGAACCATTCGTGATGGACTGCGGTGGCATCTGATCGAAACGGCGCCGGGCGTCTACAACTGGTCGAATTGGAAGTCCATGCTGGATGCCGCGAGTGCCGCCGGCGTTCAGGTCATTTGGGATATCTTTCACTACGGCTCCCCCGATCACCTCGACCAGGGTAGCGAACAGATGATCCAGAGCTATGCTTCCTTCGCAGCCGAAGCGATCCGACTGCACCGAGCGGTGACCGGGAAAGCCGCGGTGGTCTGTCCCATCAACGAAATATCGTTCTTCGCATGGGCGGTCGAAGTCGGATATTTTCCTCCCGCCGGACCTAAAAAGAAGGGGTGGTTCAAGCGACATCTGGTCAAGGCGGCCGTACAGGGTATCCGCGCAATGCGTGAAGCTGACCCCGAATGCCGTTTCGTGTGGGCTGAACCGCTCATTCACATCGCGCCGCGCGACCGCACTCGTCAGGAGGTCCGTCGTGCGGAGCAGGCCCGCCAAGGGCAGTTCGAAGCATATGACATGCTGATGGGCCGTATCGAGCCAGAGCTCGGAGGAGCCGAGGATCTGATCGATGTGATTGGCCTCAACTTCTATCCGCACAATCAATGGTACCTGCATGGGCCGACAATCCCGATGGGCCATCATGAATACCGGGCTCTATCAGAGATGCTTGTCGAGGTCGCCCGACGCTACACCAAGCCTTTGTATATTGCAGAGACCGGCTCCGAGGGATCCGCCGGCCCCGCATGGCTTCACTACGTATGCGATGAAGTTCGGACTGCAATCAGTCAAGGAGCCCCGGTCCAAGGAATTTGCCTCTATCCGATCACGGCTTATCCTGGATGGGACAATTCCCGCCACGCCGAGGTTGGCCTTTTTTCCGTCATCCATGCGGATGGTTTGCGCCGCGTTCGTCAACCGATGGCCGATGAACTCGCAAGGCAGCAGAAGCTATTCGCTGACATACTTGAGCCGCGCGACCTGGCGGTGCCGGACAAGCGGAGGGACGGCTAAGCGGGCGTCGCGATGGCCGTCTGCACATCATCCGCAATTGGTACCGTCTTCTGAATGCGCGCGAAAGTGGCCAAGGCCTGCCCTACGACCTGATCCATATTGTAGTAGCGGTAGGTTGCCAGACGGCCGACGAACCACACGTCGGGGCAATTTGCAGAAAGCGCTTCATATTGTTTGTAGAGCGCTTCGTTTTCCGAACGCGGCACCGGGTAATACGGGTCGCCAATGTCTGTCGGGTATTCGTAGGTGAGGCTCGTCCGGACATTCTTCTGGCCAGTCAAATGCTTGTACTCGGTGATGCGCGTATAGGCTTCCGTTTGGGGATAATTGACCACGGCCACCGGCTGAAACTGCTCGCAGTCGAGGGTGACATGCTCGAAGCGCAATGAACGATAGGGCAGACGGCCAAGCTTCCAGTCAAAGAATTCATCGATCGGTCCGGTATAGATCAGCCGCCGGAAGGGTATTCGATCTCGGATCTCGCGATAGTCGGTCTGCAGCATGATCTTGATGTTGGGATTGTCCAACATCCGTTCGAACATGCGCGTGTAACCGTCCGCCGGCATCTGCTGGAAACTATCGCCGAAATAGCGATCGTCGCGGTTCGTTCTGGTCGGAACGCGGGCCGTCACGGACTTGCTCAACTGGCTGGGATCGACTCCCCACTGCTTTCTGGTGTAGCCGCGGAAGAATTTCTCATAGAGTTCTCTGCCCACGGTGCTGACAACCACATCCTCGGCAGTATTGATTTCGTCAACGGTTTCACGACGCGATGCGAAGAAATCTTCCAGCTCTGCCGAGCTTAGCTCGAGACCATAAAGGCGGTTGATCGTGTCGAGGTTTATCGGAATCGGCAGAAGCTTGTCGTCCACCGCAGCGAGCACGCGGTGTTCGTAAGGGCGCCAGGTGGTGAACTGCGACAGATAGTCGGCGATCGACTGGGCGTTGGTGTGGAATATATGCGGTCCGTAACGATGAATGAGGATGCCAGCTTCGTTATAGCAGTCATAGGCGTTGCCGCCGATGTGGCTGCGGCGGTCGATGAGGAGAACGCTTTCCCCTCTTTGCGAGGCGATCCGTTCCGCGAGAACACTGCCGGCAAAGCCTGCCCCGACGATCAGCCAGTCGAACATGATCATGCGCTCCTGCGGAAGGGCACGACCTTCTTGCCTGCACTGGCTTTCTTGATGTGGGCGGCCATGGCTTCCCATGTTCGCTGCCAGGACATGTTGGCCAGATAGGCATCGACCGCTGCCAGCCGCATATTACGCGGTTGCGCCAGCACCGAGCGCAGCTTGGGTTCGATATCTTCGGCATCCGCGATATCGACGAGGCCCGCAGCGCCGTAGCTTCGCACGACATCGACGATTGCCGTCGAGACCACGGGAAGGCCCGCGGCGAGGAACTCGGGAGTTTTTGTCGGGCTGATGAAGCGTGTCGCTTCGTTGAGCGCGAACGGCATCCAACCGGCGTCCCAATGCCGAAGGTAGTCCGGCAGATCCTTGTAGGCTTTGCTGCCGAGCCAATGCAGGTTGTCCGCTCTGGGCAGGCTATCAGGATCGATCTTGACGACCGGACCAAGCATCACGAAGTGCACGTCCGGCATCGTCCTGGAAGCCTGCGCAACGAGATCGATATCGAGGCGCTCGTCGATGACGCCGAAGAAGCCTACCCGAGGGTGCGGGATGCCCTGTTGATCCGCCGGCTCCTCGCCGGGCGTCCTCGCCTTGTGAAAGTGGCTGACGTCGATGCTGCTGGGGAAGGGATAGATTGCCCGATGCTGGCAGCGCTTGGCTTCGAACAGGCTTAGGCCGCCGGTGAAGACTAGATCGGCGCGCTCGAAGAGCGCCCGTTCCATCAGCGCAAGTTGGGCCGGCGCATTCTTGAATGCCGAAAGCTCGTCCATGCAGTCATAGACGCATACGTCGAAGTCGATATGCGCGCTGAACCGCAAGGCCATCGGGGTATAATACCAGGCGGTCAACTGAGCGTGCGGCGTCGACGCGATGATCCGGTCAAGATATCTGCGCTGGATCGCATCCGCCCTGGCGGGGCTGGTGCCGATCGGCAGCAAAGGGGTCGCGACCCGAACGCCCGGCGCCGCATCGCAAAACCGAATGGACGAGTGCGAGCATTCTTCGAAGATCGGTTCCTCGAAGTAGACGATCTGATGCTCTTGCGAGGCAAGCGTGAGAATGTGCTGCGGGCGTTGATAAACGAAATTCCATCGCAGATGGGAAAAACATATCAGTAAAGCTTGTTCTTTTCTGACCTTGAGGGTGACAGGTATTCTTATTGCCGCGTCCATATAAGCTTTTCCCTGGAGACATTGCCGCTTAGACTGCGATTAACATTTGTTAAGCGCGAGATGCAGGAACCTATTCCTGCCACATGTCTAACTGTCCGCTGATTAACTTGTTCCAGCCCGCGAGCGATATGCAGGCTGGCGTGCTGGGCCAGAGCGTCCGGCATGTCTGCCAGCAGCTTTCTGGGGACGGCCGCTCGGATGCCGCATTTCCGTTGAATGAGCAGCTAAAATATTCGATGGCTGAATTGATTCGTCGGACCGAAGCGCGAGCGGCGTTTTAACGACAGGCAATCGCTAGGGCAGAAAGATGAAGATCGCTTTTGAGACGAATGTGTTCCCATTGTTTCACCCTCAGACGGTGGACGATCTGAAGGATCCATGCCCGGTCTACGACGGCCGGCTCTGGCATGTGTTCGGGTCGAGCGGCACGGTGACCAGCGAGACCTGGAAGATTCTTCACGCAACCGCGCCCGAATTGCATGGACCGTGGACGGAGCACGCGCCGATCGAGCTTCCGGTCACGGGCTCGGGCGTCGCGGCGCCGGGTGTCGTGCACGAAGACGGCGTCTTCCATATGTTCATCCAGACCGAGTTCATGAAATCAGGCGGCCGTTGCGAACACGCAGTGTCCAACGACGGGTTCAACTGGGTGGTGCTCAACCCGGCAATCCTGTCCTTGCCGGGAACGGATGAAGACGGCATCTATGATCCGCATCCGGCTCTCGTCGGCGGCAAACGCTACATGGTTTATTCCGGCATGCCGAAATTCACCCGCGTCCCGCAGCCGGATATCTATCTGGCGCGAAGCCAGTCCGATTCATGGTTCGGGCCTTGGAAGCGCCTGGGCAAAATCCTGGATCACAACGACATTCCCCACCACAACACGCGGGAAGACCCTGACTACGAATGGGGAATTGAAGGCGCCCAATTGGTGGAGCTTCCGGATGGTCGCGTGCTCCTCAACGCCACCTGCTTCCTTCCGCACGGACCGAGGGGTAGCCGGCAGCGGGTGTTCTTCGCCATCGCGGACGCCGTTACGGGACCTTACGTCTCGATAGGCCCAGTGCTTGATCCGGGCGGGCCTGGAGAAAACGGCCACTCGACGGTTATGATAAACGGCGAACGGCTGACCCTTTTCTACCAGAGTCGCGTTGCGGCGACGGACCATCGCTGGCGCTATGGCCTGGCGAGCTTCGACGTGTCCCTGCTTTCGAAAGTGGCCTGACCGGATCCTCACAAGCTCGCGGACGTATTCGACAAGTTTCGTCCGCTTTGGGCTCGGCCGGTCCTCAAAACAAGATCGCGGTCGGGAACAAAGTCTGTAGGGGACAGGGTTCGGTTGCGTTCCAGCGGAGAGCGGCCAGCCATGTGCCTGGAGCTAACAAGCGGAGAATTGCCCCGCACGCCCAGACGGCGAACCCGGCCGCCTCAGCAATCTGGCGCGACACCGCCACTCGAGGTCTTCATGCTCTGCGTCGCTCCGGACCGCTATCCGAACTTGGCGCCGGACCGCTTGTTCCGCCGGGCTTTTCGCAGCCCGCGATGTCGGGTCGGGGACTGGCTTCATTAGCCCCGCGTTCTGCAGCAAGCAGGGCGGAACAGAACGGTGCTGCCGATATAGATCAGGGATGCGACGCCATTGCCATTCCGGAGCTTGGAACACTAGGACGCGCCCCAGGTTCGATAGAAGAAGTTGAAGTATTGGGAAGTTACGGCTCGCGAAGCAAAGACCGGGTCGCAACGCATCTGGGAGAACGCTGTGTGATCAAGACGGGAGCCAATGCAGTAGGCCAACCAAAGCCATGATCGTTCTAGTCACTGGCGCTTCGGGTCTGATTGGCGCGACATTGTGCGCGCGCCTGGTGGTCGAGGGGCACGACGTCGTCCGAGTGGTCCGTGGCCGCGCCCCGAACGGCCTTTCCAAGGAGCGAACCGTCGTCATCGACATGGCGAAAGCGCTGGAGCCGGAAGACTGGCTCCCACACCTGGTGGGGGTCGACGCTGTCGTGAACTGCGCGGGCGTGCTGCAGGACAGTGCTCGGGAGAATACGGGCAAAGTTCATGCTGTCGGCGCCTCGGCTCTCTTTGCTGCTTGCGAACGCGCCGGCGTGGGACGGGTCATTCATTTCTCCGCGATCGGTGTCGACCGGGAGCAGCCTTCAGCATTCTCGGCCAGCAAGCTGGCGGGGGACCGAGCGTTGATGGAGCGCAATCTCGACTGGGTGATCCTTCGGCCCTCGGTGGTGCTCGGGCGGCCAGCTTTCGGCGCAAGCGCTCTTTTTCGCGGCTTGGCCGCCCTGCCTCTGCTTCCGACAATGCCCGGCACAGGTCGCCTGCAGGTCGTCCAGCTCGACGACGTCGTTTCAACTGTTTTGACCCTGCTCAGCAAGGATAGCCCGTCACGCCTGACGCTCGAACTCGCAGGGCCAGAAGCATTGACGATGAGCGAAGTCGTCGCCCGCTACCGCGAATGGTTGGGGTGGGGGAGGGCGAAGGAGTTTGTCCTGCCCGGTTGGATTGCCGCAATGCTTTACCGGTTTGGGGACCTTGCAGGCCTCCTCGGCTGGCGGCCTCCGATGCGCACCAACGCCGCCAAGGAAATTGCGCGCGGCGCGACCGGCGCCTTGGAGCCGTGGAAGCTTGCAACGGGAATCCAGCCCTCGAGCCTCGCGTCCGCCCTGGCCGCCAGCCCTCCCACCGTACAAGAGCGCTGGTTCGCCGGGCTTTACTTCGTGAAGCCGGCGATCTTCGTGGTTTTGCCGTTTTTCTGGATCGCGACCGGCATCATTTCGCTCACCACCGGGTGGCGCAGCGGTGTGGAGCTTCTCCTCGGCACCGCCTTCGAGGCGTTGGCCGGTCCAGCTGTTGTCGCAGGCGCGTTGGCCGACATGGTTGTCGGCACAACGATCGCGTGGCGGCCGACGAGCCGGGCAGGGTTGTGGGGGGCTATCGCAGTCTCGTGCTTCTATGCGATTGCGGGAAGTATTCTGCGCCCGGACCTGTGGAATGAGCCCCTTGGCCCATTGATGAAAATTCTGCCCATACTCGTCTTGCACTTCTGCGCGCTGGCGATCCTGGAGGAACGCTGATGCTTTATTTTGTGCTGAAGTACTTGCACGTCATCGGCGCTGCCGTGCTGCTCGGCACCGGTGCCGGCATTGCATTCTTCATGCTCCTCGCCCACCGGACCGGCAGCGCCGCCACGATTGCCGCCGTCGCTCGCATCGTCGTCATTGCCGATTTCCTGTTTACCGCCACCGCTGTAATCGCCCAACCGATAACCGGGGCCGCATTGGCCTGGCAGTCAGGCTATTCGCTCCGGGAGGGCTGGATCGTGCTGTCGATCCTGCTCTACGTCGTCACGGGGCTGTTCTGGTTGCCCGTGGTGTGGATGCAGATGCGCATGCGGGATCTCGCGGTGGAAGCTGCGTCCGCCGGCACTCCGCCGCCAGAGCGCTACAATCAGCTCTTCCGTGTTTGGTTCGCTTTCGGGTTTCCGGCATTTGCATGCGTGGCCGCAATCTATTGGCTGATGATCACACGACCCGAAATTGAGTTGTTCTAACGAGTCCGCGAACTCTGCCCGATATCGACACGCAACCGCAGTGTCTGACAGAAGTTCAGGATCGCGCACCCAGCGTGCTCGAAACAGCGAAGATGGCGGAGGGGTGCGGGAGGCGCTTCCGCGTCTCCTTCTTGGCGGCGGCTCGTGCTACCCGTCAGAACGCTGACGGGTAGACGAAACCGAGCCTCGTCAAGTCGGCAGGGCTCAACCAGCCCGAGCCTTATTTTTCTTGCGAGCGGTGGCCTCGGCCCGCGCAGGCGCCTCTTTGATACTGGCGGCGCCGCCCATGTCGCCATTCTTGGTCCGTCCCGCCCCCGGACCGGCACCGAGATCCGCGCCTGTGGTCGGGTCGGAGGAGGGGTCAGAGAGCGTCCGTTCGCCCATCTTGGCTACGACCTTCATGTCCTTGGCCGCCAGCTTGACTGTTGCCGTCCCATCGCCAGTGTCCGCCGGCATGACTTCCTCAAGATCATCCACGCGGTCCCATTCGTCTCCCGAGTTCCAGGGCCCATTCGTGTCCCCCTCGCCCTGTGACGTGTTGACGTACATGCTCGCAAATTTCTCAATGCCGGGGAGCTTGCCCGTGGGGAAGTTGTTCTCGATCGCGTACAACGCTTTCTCGAACGATTTTTGATGCGCGATTTCGCGCGTCATGAGAAATCCCAGCGCATCCTTGACCCCGGGATCGTCGGTAATGTTGATCAGTCGCTCATAGACGATCTTGGCACGCGCCTCCGCAGCAATGTTGGACCGCAGGTCGACGGTGGGCTCGCCGCGGGAATCGATATAGGCGGCAGTCCACGGCACTCCGGCCGAGTCGCACAATGCAGGTGCGCCGCCGAACAAGATAGACTCTTTTGCCGTCGTGCCGCTCGCGCCGACCATCAAATACAGCTCGGCCTCCTTCATCTGGCCCTCGGCCAGCTGTGCCTTCAGGCCTTTGTTGAGCATGGTGACAATCGAACCGACGACCTCGAGATGGCTGAGTTCTTCGGTCGCTATGTCGAGCAGCATGTCCTTGCGGCCGACATCGTCCTCACCCAGTCCCTGGGTGAAGTAGCGCATCGCCGCGGCAAGCTCGCCATCGGCGCCGCCGAACTGCTCCATGATCATGCACGCCAGCCGCGGGTTCGGCTCCGAGACACGAACGGTGTATTGCAGTCGCTTGTTGTGCATGAACATGAGGCTTCCTCCAAGGGTTGACGTTCACTAACCGGCCGCCTCCTGGAATGTTCCTCCGCAAAAAATAGAATGGCTTAAACGGCGCGTTTTTAAATCCGCCGAGCCGCCCTTGGCGTCGCGTCCGCATTCTGATCAGTCTTGCACGCCAATTGCTGCAAGATCACCTTATATAATACTTGAGCAGATGGGCCGAGACGATCAGAGCGCGCCGAGACGTCGGGGGGCGCAGGCTCAACCGACAGCAGTTGGGACGAGGATCCCTGCTCCAGCTGCGCGGCTGGGAAGATTTTGCGGGAGAAGGGCTGCTGCGCTGACCCGCCCGTGATCGACGGCTTTGAGTCGATCCTATGCCCGGGGTGGGACACTGCTCTACGATAACCGGCCCGCTTCCGACCCTTGTCGGCGCTGGATCGAATTAAGACGCTTTTGCTCGACCCGGCCAATTGCGGCAATTAAGCCGGCAGAACCACCGACAACAGCTTGATCTTGGATAATCTCTTCTGAGCCAGCCGGCGAGTGGCTACCAAAGCCCCGCCCTCGAATGCTTCGGCAACGAATGCCAGTGTCAACATGTCGATGAGAAAATCGTCGACGGCGGCCGAGATTATCTCAGAGCCACGGCGATCGATTTCCGCCAACAGCAATCGCGCTTCTCTCGCCGCCGCTGAGGCATCCTCTGCGTGGACCAGCGCTTCAAGCCTGTCGAATATTTGCACAGCATCCCCCCGTTGGCCGTGATCAACTCCGCCGGCCGCCGAAAGTTCCGCCGACTAAGCTGCGACAGGAGGGGCGTAGGCCATAAAGGGCGATTCCGTCAGCTTCAACACTAGAGCTCGCCTGGCGCGTGAATCTGAAAGTCGGACCCGTCTCCCGCAGGTCAATCCGATCCTACGCAGGCGCAATCCCAAATAGATCCTCAGATGCGATTGTGCGTAATCATCTCTTATCCGCTGCGTTGCGGCCTGCCGTAGGGGAAGACTGTAGCGCCACACGAACATCATGCGGTGGAACTTATAACGGAGAGCAACTGGGCGGTCCTCGTGACTTAAAATCATCCGCCGCAGCGCACGCCGCGCGGCTAGCCGGATAATTGAAACCTGCAGTTCACGAAGCTTGCCGTCGCGCCGGAACAGCACGAAGCAAGCGGCCCGACAGTTCCGCGTTGGGGTGCGTTGGGTTGAACCGCCGGGCCTAGCCGACTCGGTAGGGTTAAGGTCGGCTAAAAGAAGAGGCTAAATTAGCATCCTCGCATTGATATAGATTTTTATGCCTTTCCACCGATTTCGCTGACTGTTGCTCCCGAGCTACAGCCCCTTGGCCGAGACTGCATTAGGAAGAGCTTTGTGCGGGGCTCCTGGATTCCGGCGGACCATCTGGGAAAGGGGCGTACAAGCAGTTTGAGGGAAGATAGCCCGTCGGCTTCGGTCGGCGGGTTTTTCTTAGCCCGAACCTAAACCCGGAAAAGCATTGCCTTCCATGTTCAATGACAAAGAAACCCTTATTGTCGAAACGTGTTTGCTTGTAGCCGTTCCAGTGTCGATAGGCATGGCCCTGGAACAGTCCTGACGCGGGCGGATACCGACAGCGACAGCGCGAAACGGTGACCGAGGAGAGACTCGCGGTCAACGACAGTCGGCAGTCCCGTCAGCTAGGCTCGCGGTCAGGTCTTCCCCGCATCGGTCCACGGCTTTGAGCCCGCTCCGAATTCGGACCCGGGCGGCCTGAGCTCACGGAGACGGGAACATTCCTGGTTCCAAAACATTAGGATCGCTCCATCCTGGAGCGCCCGTGTCGATTCCAAAAATCCAACTTGGCCTGCTCGACCCGAGCCGGATAAGGCTGGCGCTAGCATTTGTCATGCTGCTCGCCATAACCCCCTCGGCGCTTCCCGAGCCGCAGACGATGGTGATCGGCTACGTAGGCGAACAGCGCAAGCCGCCTCCACCCCTCGGGCCATTGGACGAGGTCGTCACCGATGACGGCCTTCAAGGCGCCCGCCTCGGCATCGCTGACGATGCCAGCACCGGCCGCTTCCTCGGTCAGCAATTCCGACTGCAACAAGTCATCCTGGCGCCCGGCAAGACGCCGGCCGAAGCCGTCAAGGAATTCGCGGCAGCGGGTGTCAGCTTCGTCGTCGCCGATCTCGATGCCGACCTGTTGCTCAAGGCGAGCGACGCTCCGGGCGCCGAGCGGATGGTTTTGTTCAATAGCAGGGCACCCGATGACCGGCTCCGCCAGGAGGATTGCCGCAAGAACGTGCTTCACACCATTCCGAGCCGTGCGATGCTCGCTGACGGGCTGGCCCAATATCTGGTCTGGAAGCGCTGGCGGCAATGGTTCCTGCTGGCCGGGCCGCGTCCTGAGGACCAGGCGATGGCGGTTGCCTTCCGGCGCGCTGCGACGCGCTTCGGAGCGGAGATCACCATCGATCAGCCCTGGACGTTCCGGCCCGCCAACGGGCGTGCCGATACCGGCCATGTCACGCTGCAGACCGAAATCCCCGCCGCCACCCAAGTCAGTGATTATGATGTGCTCGTGGTTGCCGACGAGGCCGATGAATTCGGCGCCTATCTGGAAGGGCGCACCGCCCTTCCGAGGCCGGTTGCCGGTACGCAAGGGCTGATCGCCACCGGCTGGAGCGCGGTCAATGAGGAGTGGGGCGCCACGCAGCTCCAGGATCGTTTCCACAAGCAGGCCGGACGCTGGATGCTGCCCAGCGACTACGCCGCCTGGCTAGCTGTCAGAAGCATTGGCGAGGCGGCAACGCGGCTGCACAGCCTCGATCCGACCGCGATCGCAAAGTATCTGCGCAGCGACGATTTCCTGCTCGCCGGCTTCAAGGGGCAAGGGCTGAGTTTCCGTCCGTGGGACGGGCAGATGCGCCAACCCATTCTGATCGCGGGCCCCCGGCTGCTTGTTTCCAGTTCGCCACAACCGGGCTTTCTGCATCAGCGCACGCCGCTCGATACTCTGGGCATCGATCTGGAGGAGAGCACATGCAAATTCTGATCGCGCTCGTGCTTGTGCTGGTCCTTGCCGTTCCCGCGGCTGCCGAGACGATTTACGTCTCCAACGAACAGGACAACACCGTCGCGGTCGTGGACGGGGCGACCATGATATTGCAGGCCGCGATCGATGTCGGCCGGCGCCCGCGCGGAATGGCGCTTTCGGTCGACAAGAAGACGCTGTTCGTTGCCGAAGGCGACGACAACCGCATCGACGTGGTCGATCTCGCCAAGCGGCAGGTCGTCGGCCAACTGCCTTCGGGCGCCGATCCGGAATTCTTTGTCGTGCATCCAGACGGCAAGCGGCTCTTCGTTGCCAATGAGAACGATAACCTGGTCTCGGTGGTCGATATAGCTGGCGCCAAAATCATCGGCACGGTCGACGTCGGTGTCGAGCCGGAGGGGATGGCGGTTACCGCCGATGGCCGAATCGTTGCCTGCACGTCGGAGACGACAAGCATGGTCCATCTCATCGACGCCGGCACGCTAGAACTCATCGACAACCTTCTCGTCGACACGCGGCCGCGCGCCGCGGCGTTCTCGCCGGACGGCAAGCAATTATGGGTGTCGTCTGAAATCCGAGGCACCGTCACGGTCTTCGATACTGCGACACGCGCTCAAATGGGCAAGATCGAGTTCGAGGTGCCGGGAATCCGGCGTGAGGGTGTACAAGCGGTCGGCATCGAGATGTCACGCGACGGCGCGACTGCCTATGTCGCCCTCGGCCCGGCTAACAGGATTGCCGAGGTCGACACGAAGACATTCACCGTCAAGCGCCTCTATCTTGTCGGCCAGCGGCCCTGGCATGTCGCGCGCTCTGACGACCAGAATCAACTGATCAGCGCCAACGGCAACTCCGGCGACATCTCCTTCATCGACCTGGAGAACCAGGAGGTGGTGAAGTCGCTGCCGGTTGGGCGCGGTCCATGGGGAGTCGTGATCGGCCCATGAACGCCCTGGCGGTCGAGAATTTGTGCCACAGTTTCGGAACCAGGCAGGTTCTCCAGAATGTCTCGCTAACTGTGGCTCAAGGCAGAATGTGTATCCTGCTCGGCCTCAACGGCGCCGGTAAGACGACATTGTTCTCGCTGATTACTGGTCTCTATTACGCGCGCACAGGGCTGGTCCGTGTCTTCGATATAGCGATGGAAGCGAACCCATCCGCCGCCCTCGCGCAAATGGGCGTCGTTTTCCAGCTGCCGACGCTCGATCTCGATCTGACGGCGGGCGAGAACCTGCGCTACCACGCCGCGCTGCACGGACTTCCCACGGAACTGAGCAACGCGCGCTCAAGGGAGGAATTGAGCCGCCTCGAAGTGCTGGACAGGATCGACGATCCGACCCGAGCGCTATCCGGCGGCCAACGCCGGCGCGTGGAGATCGCACGGGCGCTGATGCACGGCCCGCGCCTGATGCTGCTTGACGAGCCGACCACCGGGCTTGACGTGCCGGGACGGCGCGCGCTCGAGCGCTATGTGAGGGCGCTTTGCCGCGAGCGCGGCATTGCCGTACTGTGGGCGACGCATTTCCTCGAAGAAGTGGCGGCCGACGATGACGTCGTGGTGCTGGATCGGGGTAGGGTGTGCTGGGCTGGCCCTGCGGATCGCATCGCGCCCGACCTCGGCGTAGGAAGCATCGCTGAGGCATTCGCCTTGCTGACGGGTTCGCCATGAAGGTGCGTCACGCATTGAGGGCGCTCGACGGCATCTTGCGGCGGGAAATGCTGCGGTCGCTGCGGCAGCGCGCGCGCCTGTTCTCCGCGATAGTGAGGCCGCTGGTGTGGCTGGCGATTTTCGCGGCTGGGTTTCGCTCCGTTCTCGGCCTGTCGATCACCCCGCCCTACCAGACCTATGTTCTCTACGAGGTCTATGTGGTGCCTGGGCTGGCGGCTATGATGCTGCTGTTCCATGCTATGGCGAGCTCGTTGGCCATGGTCTATGACCGCGAGATGGGCAGCATGCGCCTGCTGCTGACGGCTCCGCTGCCGCGCTGGTATCTGCTCGCCGCGCGCCTGCTGGCCAGCGTGATTGTCGGCCTGCCGCTGGTCTATCTGTTTCTTTTCGTGGCGCGATTCTGGGACGTGCGGCCGCCGATCCTGGGCTATGTCGCCGTGTTCCCGGCGCTCGTGCTGTCGGGCTTGATGCTCGGCGCGTTCGGCCTATTGGTGTCCTCGATGTCCACTCAGATGGAAAACTTCGCCGGCGTAATGAACTTCGTGATCTTCCCGATGTTCTTCGCCTCGACGG
The DNA here is from genome assembly GCF_029625735.1 of Mesorhizobium sp. WSM4935. Classification (NCBI taxonomy): domain Bacteria; kingdom Pseudomonadati; phylum Pseudomonadota; class Alphaproteobacteria; order Hyphomicrobiales; family Phyllobacteriaceae; genus Mesorhizobium; species Mesorhizobium sp. WSM4935. The sequence continues at coordinate 77,929 of NZ_JARTVR010000008.1, forward strand.
CGCTCTATCCGATCTGGCGCCTCGCTGAAGCCGGTCCGGTGCTGGCGACGATCGCCGCGTGGAATCCATTCAGCTCGGCGGTCGAATTGATCCGCTTCGCGCTCTACCTGCGGTTCCACATGGTTTCCATGCTGGTTGTTGTCGCCTGTCTCGTGGCTTTCTTCTTGGCGGCGGTGGCCGGCTACGATCCCGGCCGCGGCCTATGGGCCCGGCGTGGCGGCGAGGGCTGATTATCTAAGGGCATAGAGATAGGCCGCGATATCGCGCGCTTGCTGCTCGGTGATCCTCGTCGAAGGCATGGCTGTGCGCGGGTTGATTTCCCTTGCCGAACGGATCCAGCGGATCAGGTTCTCCGGATTGTTCGCCAGCACGCCGCCGATATAGACGCGACCGGCGAGGCTGCCGTCGAGGCGCGGCCCGACCTGACCCTGCGCCCCGGGCACGCCAGGAATCGTGTGGCAGCCGGAACAGCCATTCGTGGTCATGATCGGAATGGCGCGCGCGCCCACGCCGCCGGTCGCCACATCCGACTCGTGCCGAACGCGCTCGCGCCGGTCGATCCACAAGGTCGCCGCGATCGCGATGACCAGAAGCACGACCCCGACGATGACGCCGCCGAGCAGCCTAGCCAGGTCGGAGCGCATGCGTAGCCTCCCTGGTTCCGCTGTTGCTTATCCAGAGGCCGGCGAGCAGCAGGGCGGCGCCACCGTAGATCAGCCCAGCCGGAACCCACATCACGAGCCCGGCCAGTTGCTGGTCCTCGATCGGGCTCAGGCCCCAAAGCGCCGCGCCGGAGGCATTCTCCGGATACCAGAGTTTGGGCGATACCAGCAGTAGGACGCCGAGCAGGCCGGTATGCAACGAGGTGAAGAAAAGATGCATGACAGAGCTGCCGTAAGTTTGCTGTCGACCAGAACGCGGCAGAAGCGCCCACCAGAACAGCAAGGCAGTGCCGAGGAAGCTTGCATGTTGCGCATAATGCAGCACGCCCTGCTGCAGCGCTGCCTCGAACAGCGCCGGAATATGCCAGATCCAGATCGCTATCCCGTGAAGGATTGTCGCGCTGAGCGGGCGAGCGGCGAACGCCCAGACCGCCTGCAGCAGCTTGCCATGGGTGAGTTTTCCCGTTCCGCGGCGAAGTGCGGCCGGCAACGCCCACATCAAGACCGCGCCGGGGAAGGCGGCGACAAGAAGCGGCGCCGCCACGGCCATCAGCAGCTCATGCTCGATCATATGGGCTGAGAACAAACGCTCGCCGAGCGCATGGATCGGGCTGACCAGCGCTGCCGTCAGCACGCCCCAGCCGGCCGCGAATAACAGAGCTTGGCGAAGCCGCTCGGGCCGGCCTCGGCCGCTGCGCCGCCAAAGCCGGCTTGCGCCGATCCCATACATGAGCGCGATACCTGCCAAGGGAAAAGTGATGGGGAACGCTAACGTCCATCCGGCCTCGGGCGCGCCGGCGCCGTAGCAGATCGAGGTCGAGAAGAACGCGTCGAGGCTCATCGCAGACACTCGTCGAGGATGAGTGCGGCGCTGCCCTGCATGATGATGACGAGGGCAAACAGCAGTGCCGCGAGCATGCCGAGATCGGCGACGAAACGCTCGGTGCTGCGCGTGCGCTCCGGTTTGAAGGCGGCGCCGCCTTGCCGCTTCGCTCGCCATGACAGCGCGCCGCCGAGCAGGGAAAATATTGCGAGCAACAGCGCCACCGGGAGCACCAGCTGTACCTGGCGATTGCACTGCCAATGCACAAGCGCGTAGTTCAGCTGGGTCGAGATTGCCCAGGCCAAAGGCCCCGACAACAAACCACCCCAGGACGTGCCTAGCCGCAGCGCGCGCATCTCAGCCCAACCTCGGTAGCCAATAGATGAGCAGGTAGATCGGGATCCAGGTGAGGACCACGAAATCCCAGTAGAAAACATTGTCGCCGACATCGCCGTAGCGCCGGCCGCTATAGCCGTGGTGCGTAAACATCAGCACCGTCAGAACGATCGTGTCGCCAACATCGGTGATCAGATGCGTGGTGTGCAGACCGAGCAGCACCCAGACCATCGAGCCGTAAGCATTCGTGTCCCAGTAGATGTTCAGCGCCGGAAACTCGAACCAGCGCACGATGAGCGGCGCGATGCCGAGCAGCGACATCACCACCATGCCGATCCGCACCGGCCCCATTGCGCATTGCTTGGCATAGCGGTTGAGCATGTGGTTCGGCACCAGGCTGACCACGAGAAGCAGCGTCACGATCGTTCCCGGCCAATGGTTGGGCTCCGGTGCGCTCAGACGCCAGTTGGGCCACAACGTCGCCAGATAGAGATAGGCGCCGGCGGCCAGTGCAAAGCCCGTGCCTTCCAACGCCATGAAGCCTAGCGTGCCCCACCAGGTCGGGCTGCGCGGGCCATGTCCAAAGGTCGGCAGGCCGGAAAGATCGACGGCGGGACGCTGGCTCATTCTTCGTCCTCCGGATCGCCTTTCGGCCAGAACCAGCCGATCAAGGTGATGGCGATCGGCGCCGCGCCCCAGACGATCGCCCAGGGCGTGAAGATCGAGTAGAGGAAAGTGCCGCCGACAGCGATGGCCGCCAGCAGCGGCCAGATCGACGGCGTCGCCGATTTCTCGCGGATGTCGGGATGGGCTTCCGCCACGGTTGAGACGAGCAGTTCGCGCACGTCGACGCGAAGCCCGGTCGCGACGGGAAGCGCCTCGCGTTCGGCCCAGAGCGGCTCGACATTCGTCACCAGCGGAATACGCGCGAAGTTATAGCTGGGCGGCGGCGAGGACGTGGCCCATTCAAGCGTGCCGGCATCCCAGGGGTTGTCCCCAGCCGGCGCGCCCTTCAAGGCGCCATGCACGAGGTTGAACGCGAACAGCACGAAGCTCAGGAAGAAGAGCACCGCACCGCCGGTGATGAAGAGGTTGATGTTCCCCCAGCCAAGCTCGGCCGGATAAGTGTAGACCCTGCGCGGCATGCCCCACAGGCCGACGATGTGCATGGGGAAGAAAGCCGCGTTGAAGCCGATCATCGCCAGCCAGAAGTGCCAGCGCCCGAGGCGCTCGCTCATCATGCGGCCGGTGATTTTGGGAAACCAGAAATAGGCGGCTCCGAGCAGCGGGAAGACCGAGCCGCCTATCAGCACGTAATGGAAGTGCGCGACGACGAAATAGGTGTCGTGCACCTGCAGGTCGAGAGGCACGGAGGCGAGCATGACACCGGTGAGGCCGCCGATGACGAAGATGAAGAAGAAGCCGAAGACGAACAGCAGCGGCGTGCGGATCACCGGTCTGCCGTCCCAGAGAGTCGCCAGCCAGCAGAAGATCTGAACGCCGTTGGGGATCGCGATCATCATACTCGAGGCGGTGAAGAAGCTGGCGCCGAGCTTCGGCAGCCCGGTCGCGAACATGTGGTGGACCCAGAGGCCGAACGACAGAAAACCGACGGCGATCAACGAGAGGACCAAACCGAGGTGGCCGAACATCGGGCGCCGGGCGAAAGCGGGAATGATGGCGGAGACCATGCCTGTCGCCGGCAGGAAGATGATATAGACTTCGGGATGGCCGAAAAACCAAAACAGGTGCTGGAACAGCAACGCGTCGCCACCCTCCGCCGGGTTGAAGATATGCGTGCCGACGAGCCGATCGAGGATCAGAAACGTGGAGGTAACCATTACCGCCGGCATGGCGAAGACGACGACGAAAGACGTGACCAGGAGCGCCCAGACATAGAGCGGGATCTTGTCCAGCGACATGCCGGGTGAGCGCTGCTTGAACACGGTGACGATGGTCGCGACGGCGACCGCGAGCGACGAGACCTCGGTATAGGTGATCATCTGCGCCCACACGTCGGCGCGCTTGCCAGGGCTGTATTCCGGTCCCGACAGCGGCACATAGGCGAACCAGCCGACATCCGGCGCCATCGAGAGGGCGAAAGATATCCAGGCGAAGAGACCTCCTGAGACATAGATCCAGTAGCTGAAGGCGTTGAGGCGCGGGAAGGCGATGTTGCGGGTGCCGACCATCAACGGCACCAGATAGATGCCTGTCGCCTGGACGATGGGCACGGCGAACAGAAACATCATGGTGACGCCATGCATCGTGAACAGCTGGTTGTAGAGATCCGGGCCGATCAGGCCGCGTTGCGGGCCCGAGAGCTGGATGCGCATGGCGACGGCGTTGAGCCCACCGAGACAGAGGAACAGGAAGGCGGTGATCAGGTAGCGGCGTGCGATGACCTTATGGTCGACGCTCGACAGCGCGCCGATGATGCCGGGGGGCGTGCGCCAAGTCCGCGCCAGCCAGCGGTGCAGGCTGGCGTCGTCCATACCGGTGTCGCGCGGTCCGTCACGCTCGGGCGCGATGTCGCCTTTGGGCGTCGCCTCACGTTCCCGCGGCAGGTCGCGTTCGCTGGTCAGGTCCGCGCTGCTCATTTCAGCCCCTCGAGGTAGGCGACGATCGCGTTGAGCTCGTCGCCATTGAGTTGGACCACCGGCATGTGGGAGCCGGGCTTCACGCCTTGCGGATCGGCTATCCAGGCAGCGAGATTGCCGCGGCTCATCCTCAATGTTCCGGCCGCGAGCGTCTGCCGGCTCGCAACATGGGTGAGATCGGGCGCGACCGTTCCCCCCGCGGGTGTGCCGCCGATCTTGTGACACATGACGCAGGGGCGTTTCAGGAAGAGGTCCTCGCCGGCCATGGCCTCATCGCTCATTGGCTCAGCGGCCGGCTGCAACTGATCGTTCCACCAGGCGTCGAACTTTGCGCGCGGCTCGGCGATAATGAAGGTGCCCATGTTGGCGTGCTGCGCGCCGCAGAACTCGGCGCATTGGCCTCGGTAGACGCCGGGTTTGTCGGCCTTGATGTCGAGCACATTCATACGACCCGGAATAAGGTCGAGCTTGCCGGAAAGGCTCGGGACCCAGAAGGAGTGGATGACGTCGGTCGAGGTGAGAAGAAGCCGCACCGGCTCGCCGGCCGGAATATGGATTTCGTTCGCGGTGGTCAGGATGCGGCTCGGCGTGGCGTCCTCGTAGCGCACCTCCCACCACCATTGATGGCCAGTGACGCGGATGGTCAGGGCGGCATCCGAGCCGATCGCGGCAAGGGTCCTGTTGGCGAAGAAGCTAAGGAGCGTGAGGCCGACCAGGATCACGGCGGTCAGCCCGACGGCGGTCATCACCACGCGCAGCTTGCGACTGTCGGCGCCGGCGTCGAGCACGAGCGGCTCAGCGCGCACCCGCGATCGCATCATCAATGGTATGGCCAAGGCGATCATCACCAGCACCCACACCACTGCGCATAGCCCGGTGAAGAACCAGATCAGCCATGCGAGCTCGCTCGCCGCGGGACCTTTCGGGTCGAGAGCCGATTGCCAGCCTGCGCACCCCTGAAAAAACAGGGCGATTGCCGTGGCGAACGCAATCGAGGCGAGGCGTTTCACGGTGACTTCCCCAGCGTGGCGGCATCCGGCATGCGGTTTTCCGACGGGTGCGCCATCATGTCGTCATTGCGCGACGGCGCGGCGGAGGAGGGCGCATTGCCGCTCAACGAGCGAACGAAGGCCGCGAGCTCCCAAATCTGGTCGTCGGGGATCTTGTCGCGGAAGCTCGGCATGCCGTTCGGACGACCGTCGCGGATCGTGGCGTGGATGCTTTCCATCGAGCTGCCATAGATCCACTTTTCGTCCATTAGAGCCGGGCCCATGCCGCCGCCGCCATTGGCATGGCACCCCGAGCAGTTGAACCAGCCGAAAAGGCGCTTGCCTTCGCTCAGATGAAAGGCATTGGCCTCGAAGCTTGCCGCTTTGTTGTCTGTGGGGGAGGGCCGCTGGCCGCCGGGTTCCAGAGTTGTCACCGGCGTCGGCTGCTCACCGGAGCCGAGCGCCGATTGCGGGCGTGTGTCCCGCTCCTCGCGCTGGCAGGCCGCCAGCGCTAAGATCGCCAGGAGAAGCATGGCGGCAGTCGGTCTCATCGCACCGGGCTCCCGGCCATGTCGAGACGCGGCACGCCATATTGCGTCAGAATCGCGTCGATTTCCGCCTTGTGCCTGGCGAGCGCGCTGTTCACCTCGCTACACAGCGCATCGTTCTCGCGCCGAACGCCCATCGAGATGTCGTACACCAGCGGCAATTGCGGCCCGTCGATGCGAGGCGCAACCGGTGTGATCCGCAGCGGCACCTTCTGTTTCTGGGCGAAGTAGCCGGCGAGCGGACCCCAGACCACCGCGAGGTCAATCTCGCCGCTCGCCACCGCTTCGACGATGCGCGCCGGAGGATTGGGAGCGGAGTAATCGCCATAGACGGGGTAGCCGATGAGATGCCCGACGATGCCGCGGCGGCCAAGGGCCTGCACGGGAGGCGAGTTGGCGCCGTCATCGCCGATGAGCTGGACGCCGATGCGCAAGGCGCGCAGCCGCGGATCGTTGAAGGAGGTCACGTCCGGGGTGCTCTGGCGGGTCACGAAGACATAGGATGAGCGGTAGTAGGGCCTGGTGGTGCGCAGCATTTCGAGATTGGCCGGCGTGCCGGGCACAAGATCGCACAGGCCCGCCTTCAGCGTGTTGCGCACGAAGCCGCGGCGCTGCGCCCACCAGGTGTAGGTCAGCTTGGCGCCGAGATCGCCGGCGATGATTTCGGCGATCCTGTTCTCGAAGCCCTGACCGGCCGCGTTGGAAAATGGAAGGTTGTTCGGGTCGGCGCAGACCCTGAGCTCACGAGCGCCGGCTGTCGCCGGCAGGAGCAGGAAGGCAAGCGCGGTGATGCCGAGCGCGATGCGCGGGAACAGCTTCCGTGCGACGCTGTGGATCAAGCCGAATACATCAGGGCAGACGGAACACATAGAGCGTGCCTCCCGCCGTGGTCGCGTTCTTCAGGTCCTTCATCGCATTGACGAAACCGAGCGCGGCGGTGGCGTCGCGCGGGTCGAGGTCGCCCGAGACGATGGCGCCGGCCCAGCCGCCAACGCCGGACAACACAGCCACATATTGGCGGCCGTCCGGGCCGCGATAGGTGATGGGCTGGCCGATGATGCCGGACGAGGTCTTGAACTGCCAAAGCAGGTCGCCGGTCTTGGCGCTCACGGCTTTGAACCAGCCTTCCATCGTTCCATAGAAGACCACGTCGCCGGCGGTTACGACCGCGCCGCTCCAGACCGGAAAGTTCTCCTTGAGACTCCAGGCGGGTTTCTCGGCCGCGATATCCCAGGCGGTGAAGGCGCCGCGGTTACCGCCGGGCCCGGGGATCATGCGCACGTTCATCCCGACATAGGGCGTGCCGGCGATGTAGTTCACCTCGACGCCTTCTTCATCCATGCACAGGTTGTTGTGCGGGATGTAGAGCAGGCCTGTCTTCGGCGAGAAGGCCGAAGGCTGCCAGTCCTTGAGGCCGGACGCGGTGGGGCAGATGTCGCGGACGACCTTGCCGGTACCGGTCAGCTTGTCCGGATTTTCGATCAGGCGGCCGGTTTTGAGGTCGACACCCTTGCTGGAGTTGACGGGGCCATAAGGTTTTGCAGACAGGACCTCGCCGGTGGTTCGATCAAGGACGTAGAGATAGCCGTTGCGTTCCGGCCGGACCAGCACCTTGCGTGGCTTGCCCTGCCAGTTCATGTCGAGCAGGACCTGCTCGTTGATGCCGTCATAATCGTGCAGGTCGTGCGGGGTCCACTGGTAGAACCATTTCGCCGCCCCGGTATCAGGATCGCGGGCAAAGATGCCTGATGTCCATTTGTTGTCGCCGGGCCGCAGATCGGGATTCCAGGGGCCGGGATTGCCGGTGCCGTGGAAGATCAGGTTGAGGTCCGGATCGTAGGAAATCCAGCCCCACATGTTGCCGCCGCCGATCTTCCAGGCTTCCGGCGGCCATGTCGTGACGCCGAGGTCCTTGCCTTTGTCCATGTCGTAATGCGGCTTGAAGTCGGGCCCGATCAGCACGTCCTTGTCGGGTCCGGTATTGTAAGCCGTCCACACGACATGACCGTCGCCGGCGTCGAGCGCCTTGATCCAGCCGCGAACGCCCATCTCGCCGCCGGAATTGCCGACCAGCACTTTGCCTTTCACCACAAGCGGCGCCATGGTGATGGTCTCGCCGATATTGATGTTGCCAATATGGGCGTTCCAGATCGGCTGACCGCTGTTCGCATCGAGCGCGATGGTATGGCCGTCAAGCGTGTTGAAGAAGATGCGCCCGTCCGCGAAAGCCGCGCCGCGGTTGACGACGTCGCAGCAGGCAACCCCTTGCGCGGCGGGCTCAGGATTGGGCTCGTATTTCCATTTGATCGGCGCGCCGGGCTTGGACAGGTCGAGCGCGTAGACGATGTTGGGAAACGGCGTCACGATATACATCGTGTTCCCGATGACCAGCGGCGCCGCTTCCTGGCCCTTGTTCACTCCGGTCGAGAAGGTGAAGGCGACCTGCAGGTTCTTGACATTGGCTTCGTTGACTTCCGCGAGCTCGCTATAGCGGGTCGAGGCGTAGTTCTTGGCCGGCATCGTCCATTGCCCGTCATCGGGCGGCGCGGCCGCGGCAGGCGGAGAGATCGCCGGCGACGGCGGGGTTTCCGAAGCGGCTGTCAGCAAGGGGATGCAGACCAGCAGCATCGCTTTAAGAACGCCAAGATGTTTTCGGGATACCGCTGGAGGATCGATACGCGCCAAGTCAATGCAGGATGCTGCAGGTTGCGTTGCTTGCTTCATTTTGGCGCCGCGCCTCCGACTCCGGCGCCGAGTTCCGCCGCGATGTCTGCCTCGTGCCCGGCACAAAGCGGGTGACCCCAGCCGGAGGCGCTTTTCCCGCCGGGATCGAGATCATAGACGATGGCATCCTTGCGGTTGGGATTGACGCCCGCCGGAACCTTGTCGAGGCCGAGGGCTGCCCGAACGCGCCAGGCGACATTGTGGTCGGCGCAGGAGGAATCGCCGCTCACGCCGAGCGCCCCAACGATTGTTTTACCGTCATACAGAGCCAAGCCCCCGCCGAACACGACGACGCCTCCGATAGGCTTGCCTATCAGCGGGTCATTGGCGCTGCCGAACGTCTTAGGGTCGCCGGCGTAAGCCGCTGCCTCGTTGACGGGGTTGGTAGCCTGCAGGCCGAACAGAGGACCACCCGGCTGCACTCCGGCATAGAGATTGGCTGTCGAAAGCGCCATGTTCGCTAGGCTGAGCCCATTGGCCGTGTTGGCCTTCTCGGCCGCGATCAGCCGGCTGCCGGGCCATTGCGCATCGGCGGTTGGCCCACTGAAGGCGACCGCGCAGACGGTACCGTCGCGGTTGACGATCGCCGCCCATTCATTGGTCTCGAAGCCGCCATTCGCGGGACCGCCGCTCGCCTTCACATTGGCCTTCAAGGCCGAGAGCAGCTTGTCGTGATCGGCTGGACAGGGTGCTTGGGCGCGAGCCGCACTCTGCATCAAGCCAAACGCCAAGACCAGAAGGCCCAGAGCTACCAACGAAAACCGACGATGAGCCATGATCCGGAAACGTTTGAAAACATTTGAGAACGTTTGTTGATGTTACCGAACTGGCAATCGTCTGCTTTGTTCCTCTTTCATGAAAAGATTGGTAGCCGACCAAGTCAGCGGGTGTGGAAGGACGCCAAGCAGCGGATTTTATTTGATCACCGGCCGCATCAAATGCGTCGGCGACAGGTCGGATCATGGCCTCGGCATTTTTTGCGACCGCAGCAGGATTGCAAAGCTATCCTGCCTGTCTGAGAGGCGAATTCCCCCGAACTGCTCCTCATCCCGATCGGGATGAGCCGCGGCTACATTTCGCTGTTGCCGATTATCCCAGCCTCGCCAGCACTAAGATTGGTGACCGGAACACGAACCGGTGTTTGCAATCGAAGGACAGGTTTGCCTGGCCGAAAAGCACGATGCCGGCGGCCTGGAACGCCTAGCGCGTGGCAAGCAGCTTTCTGGGGAGGGGAGATGGCCACCGCGCTCTAATTCCGAATACTCGCCTCGCTCAAATCGCACTTGGCCCCAGCCGGACCCGAGGCCGGTTCAACAAGGCTCTAGCCGCCGCTACCTGCTCTGGCGTTAGGCGAGCCACCGAACATCTCCACTGCTTTTTGATCCCGCCTCGAACTGGAAGCTCGAAAACATGTTCCATGCCGAAAAAACGGGAATATCATATGCAACTCGGACTGTTGCCCCTTGGAACAACGATGTTGGCGCATCGTTTGGTGGCAATGGAACAGCTTCGTTCAGATTTAGCGTCAATGGCGCAGCCGGGCTATTGGATCGCCCTCGGACTTCTCCTTATCCCTTATGGAGTGGGTGTATTTTTCCTAGTAAGGATTTGCCACTGTATGTGATTGCGCGTGTGGTGCGGTCCAAGGGTCGCGTTCGCATCTGTCGATCGGCCAAATCGCAATTTCACAGGTTGGGGCGGATACGGGAAGCTTCGCAGGTTTGACTCTCGAAAAAAGCAATGAGATCAATGCACTTGCTACATCCTCCGCACCTACCAAAAGCACCATTTAAGGTTTTGCTGCACGTTTACGAGACAGCCTACAATGTGGACTCGAGCCGTCTTTCGACCACAAAAAATACCCCACGCCCAGCGATGATCTCAGAATCGCCAAAGGCAACGGTGGATTGAGATCGGGCAAGTAGGCCGGCAACAGCAGCAGCCTGGCTGCGATTCCGCCGCTTTATGGCAAGTGAGGCGCGTCCCCATCGATCACGAGACGCTCGTGCTCCAAGAAGCGTGCCAGACCACCTGCCGCGCGTCCCGTTCATCCACCATCTGGCCGCACCGGGGACAGCGGTAGAAATACTCACTTTCGTGCTCGCGAACCTTCCCGTAGAGATGAGGTTCGAATGGGCCGAGCTCCGAGAGCTTCGTCATGTCGCCTTGTCCACCAGGGGCGTCTTCCGCTTCGGCGGCACGTAGCGCGTGACAAGCCTGAGAGTGTCGGCTTTCACGGTTACTGGAATACCCAGGTTGACTGTGACCTTGCCGGCTTCCCTGTCGACGTAAGTGACGTGCCCAATAAGCTCGATTTCTTGGCCCTGCTTCACCTTAGACGTTCGATCGACAATCGAGTGTGGCTGCCCATAGGAGGGAACGGAAACGCTTACCCAGTCCTTCGTGACACGCCTACGCACGTTGGCCGTGATGGCCACCTCATCGCCAATGTTGAAAGAGCCCTTGGCCATGTCATGACTCTGGGGCGGGGAGCGCATTATTCAAGCGCTTGCTAATGGAACATCGAACGCAGGGCGAGGGTGATCAAGCAGTCGGCGCGCGGGCTGGGCTGCTCCCATCCGCGCGCCGCGTCGGGTTGGGTGTAATCGCAACCAAGCTCACGGGTGTCAGCTTGCAAAGTGACCGGCGCCCGTTGCCTGTTGGGGTTGGAATCCCGGCGCCGGCCCGGCGAATCGGAAGCTTCGCCGCAAGATCAGAGATACGCGGCCGGGTTGCCTTCAAGGAACAGAAAAGGGAACATTGCACAGGCTAATTTTAGGGACGCCACATCTTTTTTTAATGACGGCGCGCGCCCCGGGCACAGCAGATGGGCGAACTCAACCAATTTTCCTCCAATGCCAAAGGTTCTTGCAAATCTGAGCGACAGCGATCTCCGCCGCCTGATCAGCTACTTTGTGCGCATTTTGGAGCGGAGCGATTTGGCTGACGAGCAACGCAAGCTGGTCGAACGGCGGTATGCCATTTGCATATCTGAAGCCCTTCGCCGTGGCCGCGAGCGGATTCAGAAGACGCCTTAGACTTCGGCCGCTTCGCGCCATCGCCCAAGGAGCTGAAAAAGGAAAAAGCGCAGTGGCCGAGCCTGGCCTGATCGGCGAGGTCGAAACGCTGCAGGCGAAGGAGAAGCTGCGTCGCTGAAACGCTTCTGGAAGGCCCAGCTCAATGACTCCAGCTTCGCAACTTCATGGAACAAAATCTCCCGCGGCGGGTAAGGTCTCCATGTCATCGGGTCGTTGTCTATGCGGGTCAGTGCGTTACGAAATCGCAGGTGTGCTTGCACAGCCTATAGCCTGTCACTGCACCCAATGCGCCCGCACCAGCGGCAACTTCGCGGCTATGGCGGCCTGTCGTTCGGAGGATCTTGAACTGCTAGCGTCGTCTACCCTCAGTTGGTACCGCTCGTCAGAAAACGTCGAGCGCGGCTTCTGCTCGCGTTGCGGCGGTAATCTATTCTGGAAGGCGGCTCCGGGCATTCAAACCTTCGTCGCTGCCGGAACCCTTGACCCACCGACAGGCCTGCGCCTCGCCAAGCATATTTTCGTGGGCTCGAAATCCGATTTTTATGATCTAACCGACGGCCTACCGCAGGAGCAGGATGGCTAGGCTCAGCCGGCAGACACCCGAATGGGGGTCACAGACGATCGTCGCCGACGTTGATGCTGCTATAAAGCTAGTCTGGAGCGAGCAGCGGTTTAATCAACGCAATCGCTAACGGGACGTTCGATCAGCCACTAAGTTGGGTGAATGCCGCGTGGATTATTAAGGCTTTGGCTGGTGTCTAAATCAATCGGCGACGCTCCGGGCCCACCATTATCGCCATTTGCCGATAGACTACGAGGCAGTTCGCGAAACTTGATTGACGAAGCTGATACAGCCCCTCGACGACCGCATCTGTCTTCTCGGGAACGGCAGTGTTACGCCTGATACCATGGCGTTGAGATCAACTGGCCATTTCTTGAAGCTTCCATCAACCCAGCGGTGACGACTGAGCGGGCTGCGATGCTGTGGTCCCGGAGGACGGTGAACATTTTTCCCTTGAAATGGTTTGGAGTGCCTTGGGGAAAATATTGGAAAACCACTTTGGACAATACCGGATTAACGGTCAGGACGAGCGGTGACGCGGAGCGGACACCGCCCGCCCGGGCCGTGGCGCTGCAGTGGGTCACGACGGCCGGCTCATATTTCGCTACCGAGGACGGCGATCCATGGATCCCGATCGGGCAGAATGATGCGATAAGCTGGCCCGAACTCAACGGGCTGTTCCGGCGCAGGAACATAGCCGGGGTGGAGGCACATCTTTGCTGGCTTAAGGAAAGCGGCGTCACCTGCCTCAGGCTGATGCTGGAATATGCTCAGGTACGTCACCGCTATTTCGAGCGGCCGTTGGGTCGCTTCGTTCCGGCCATGGTGCGGCTGTGGGACGACCTTTTTCGTCTCTGCGAGAAACACGGTTTGAGGATATTGCTCACCCCGTTCGATACGTTCTGGCAGTGGCGGCACTGGCGTCATCACCCCTATAATCAAGGCAAAGGAGGTGTGCTGGATCACCCCTCCCGGTTCCTGGTCTGCAGAGCCACGCGACGCGCCATCAAGGCACGGCTGGAATTCGCGGTACGCAGATGGGGAGGCAGCGGCGCACTCTTTGCTTGGGACCTCTGGAACGAGATCCATCCCGAGCAGGCTGAGGGCAGGGCCGACGATTTCGGCGACTTCATCCACGATCTCAGTGATTTCGTTCGCCGGTTGGAAGTTTCGCTCTACGGCCGCTCCCACCCGAAAACGGTTTCGCTCTTCGGACCGGAGCTTCGCTGGCGGGCGCACATGCCGCTACGCGACCCAATCTTCCGACATCCAGATCTCGATTTTGCCTCCCTCCACATCTACGAGGAGGGCACGATCGACGATCCCCGCGACACGGTGGCCCCGGCTCTTGGCATGGGGCGGATGGTCGGCGAAGCCTTGGCCGAAATCCGCGACGGACGCCCTTTCCTCGACACCGAACATGGCCCAATCCATTCCTTCAAGGACAAGAAGATCACACTGCCCGAGCCCTTCGATGACGAATATTTCCGCCATATGCAATGGGCGCACCTGGCTGCCGGTGGTGCCGGCGGCGGCATGCGCTGGCCAAACCGCAAGCCGCATGTGCTCACACCCGGCATGCGGCGGGCGCAGCGCTCGATGGCCGGTTTCCTGCCCCTGATCGACTGGCGCCGGTTCCGGCGTGTCCATCTCGGCGGCCGGGCCCGAGTTTCGCGGCCCGATGTCGCGGCGGTGGCCTGCGGCGACGATGCCCAGGCAGTGGCCTGGCTGGTGCGGCGCGCAACGATCGGGCCCAACGGCATGCTGCGGGCCGACGCGCAACCCGAGCCCGTCACAATCGACCTGCCCTGGATGGCTCCCGGTAGCTACCGCATAGTCGGCTGGGCTACTGGGGCCGGCAGGCAAACGGCGGAATGGCAGGCGCAATCCGACGGCTGGTTGAAGCTGGAGGTGCCGCCGTTCGCCACCGATCTCGCCCTGGCGATTCGTCGATGCTGAGAGGGACCGAAGCCAAGCCGCTCTCCACCTGGCCTGCTGGATGTCAGCTCTGAGGCATCTGGCGAGCCTGATCGGAGTATCTGGCGGTCCTCTGATCTCTCACGGCTGAGTGGGGGAACACTCCATCCACCTCCGGGTTCGGGAGTCGTGCGCCATGTACCGCCCGCGGGAGCCAACTCGGTTTCGGCAATGTATGAGGACCCGATCGTACCACTCGCAAAAGCTATCCGAGAGCGCAATACGGTGCTTTTTGTCGGAGCTGGTGTTTCGATGAGCGTGAGACTCCCTTCATGAGAGAAGCTGATCGAGGCCATGGCGAGCGAACTCGGCCTGGAAGCCTAAGGAGCGCGATCGCTTCCAGACGTTGGCGGAATATTACCGGATCAAGCATGGCAGCATCGGACCGCTGTGCAACTGGATGGACAGACATTGGGAGACCCCGCAATTCCTGTGCGGGTCGACATCGGCTTTGGCAACGCCGTTACGTCGGTGGCGCAGGAACTGGAGTTTCCATCGCTTCTTTCAGCCGAAGGCCCGCGCCTGAGAGCCGATCCGATCGGGGAGCTGATGTTTTTAGCGCCCACGGCCAGAAGACCTTCCAGCATATGGAGATGCTGATCTCCGCCGCCATGATCTAACCAGTGGTGGTCAGGCTTTGACGCTGCGCCAAGATGACCGGCTCGGCAGGTTCATGCTGCAAGCATTGCTTGCGCTTCGGCCCAGAGCCGACGCGTGAACTCCCCGGCGGGATCAGAGCGGGACAATCGGCCTCCTTGGCCAGCCCACGCCTGGAGCCGGTCAACCGAAGTATCCCTGTTTGCTTCACTGCGCATCGGCGCGGTCAGGCCCCTTTGTACGGGATATGGTGCGGGAGGCGGGGCATCGGGACCGGTCGCCGCGATGACATAGCGCGTTGCGATGCTGCGACCCGGCCTTCCGCTGAAAACACGGCTGACGAGGGTTCCTTCCGGCGCCGACTGCCCGATGGCATCCGCCCAAGCCGGATGGATTTCTGCTTCCGGGCAGCGCAGATATCCCGTTCCGATCTGCACCGCGCTGGCTCCGAGCGCCAGAGCCGCCACAATTCCGCGTGCGTCGGCAACGCCGCCTGTCGCAATCACCGGAACGTGGACCGCGTCAACAACAATTGGCAACAACGCAAAAAGGCCAACCAGCTCCCGCTCCGCTTTCTCCGGGTTGAACGCCGCCCTGTGTCCTCCTGCTTCCATACCCTGGACGACAATGGCGTCGGCGCCGGCTGCCTCTGCCTCCAGAGCTTCGCTCAATGTTGACACGACAGCGAACAAGAGATCCCATTCTGCCTGAGCCTCTCCACGTACACGCGCGGAAAGAGTCCCATAACTGATGACACGATCGGCGGCCTCGCCACAATGAGGGCGTCGCATTGTGCCTCGAAATCGGGTGGTACCGCATCGCCTGCCGCCGCTGGCACATCTGGTCCCCACTGAGCCAGGAACTCGCGAACCTCTTCCTCCTTCTCGCGTCGCGCGCCGGCGCGGGATCGGGAACCCAGAGATTGAGCTAAAACGGTCCGTCGGTCATGGATCGGAAGGTGCTCACCCAAGATCCGATCTCGCCGGGCTGCATGAGCAACGCTCCCAAAGCGCCAAGCCCACCAGCTTGTGCCACCGCTGCTGACAATCGGGGAGCCGGAACACCGGCCATCGGTGCCAGAAGCAAGGGGATCTCGAGGCCGTGTTGCTCGCAGAATTCTCGCGAGCGCAAACAAGAAACCATTACGGTCTTTCTCTTCAGATTACCAAGCACCCGACTTCATCTCGTCACGGGCCATCTTGCCCACCAAGACCTCGGACGGGCCGGCCCAGATATGCGCAGTTTTTTTGCGAAAATCTGGCAACCGGAGTCTCCTTCGCGCTTCGCTACTGAATGAGGATGTCAGGCCGCGTAACCCCTCGCAAAGGAGTGATTTTCAGGGACTGGGAGCAATATTCAACACGCTCTCCTGCCCCCGTTTTCGCGGTTCAGAAAATGCGCTCAAGGCTCCGCGGCGATCAGGTGACCTTATTGCCCTTGCGCGCAGCCGGTCCGGGACGCCGTTCCGCCCTTCGGTCTGGGACAAACGCTACGCGCATACTTGTCGGCCGCGGTCGGGATTGCGTTGCGCTGAACCCCCAATCTCAGCAGCGTGAAGTCGCTGAGTTTGCTCAACTCCACCTGAGCCTTGCGTCGCAGGGCGTTCCGCACCAACGAACTCGCCAGCACTGCGGTCGAGCGAAGCCAGTGCATCAGCGAGCAAGCCGAAGCGAGCCCTCGTGGTGGTTGTCCTGCACTCCCTTGAAGTAGACCATCGGCAAGATCTCGCGGCGTTTGGATCGGTCCCGCCGGTCGGGCAACGATCCTTCGCCCGGCACGATCGCAAACGCGATCTCGGCCCTCCGCCTACAACCATGGCAGTACCGCGACCCGTCAGCAAACGAGTCTCTTTCTGGGCCGAGGAAGAAAGTTCAGCCCACTCTGTCAGCGTATGTTCGCTGCTGTCGCCGCCATCATGACTGGGAAGATGATCGAGGGGCCGTGTGGATTGGTTGGCCGACGCGATTGAGTGCCTAGGCGAGAGAATGACGGCGGCCACGCCGATGACGATGAGCGCCATCCCGGTCAGGCGGGTTAGGTTGAAGGTCTCTCCCAGGAAGATCCACGCGGAGAGAGCACCAAAGACAGGTACAAGCAACGCAAAAGGCGCCGTTGCTGCGGCGCCGTATTGCTTGATCAATTGACCCCAGCCGGCAAAACATGCGGTCGTGGCAACAAAACCAAGGAAGAAAACCGCCCCGATCCCTTGCCAGGCCGGATGTCGCAACGCGGGCAGGATCGCGTCCTGGCCCTCATAGAGCACAGAAAGGAACAGCAAGGGCAGGGGCGGCACCAGGCACAGCCATGTCACCAAGGCGAGCATATCGACCTTGCCCGAACGACGCACGAGGATGTTGCCGAAGGTCCAACTCGTAGCGCCGGCGGCGATGCAAGCCAGACCGGCGATCGTTATGTCGTGAGCAGCGTCGGTCACGGTCCAGCCAATGACCCCGAGTCCGCTGAACGCTACGGAGATACCGCGATCTGCCAGGGCAGGATGCGCTCGCCGAGCAATCCCGCCAGAAGCACGGTGAGGATAACCTGCGTCTGCATGAGCACCGAGGCCAGACCCGCCGGCATCCCGACCTGCATCCCGACGAAGAGGAACGCGAACTGCCCTGTGAACCAGATCATCCCGACCAGGACAAGCTAGCGCCAGGGCAGCGGGGGTCGGGAGACGATGACGATCGCGGTCGCCGCCACGCTGAAACGGAGCGCCGCGAGCAGAAGTGGTGGAAAACTCTGCAGCCCTATTCGGATGATAATGAAATTGAAGCCCCAGACGGCAGCGATCAGGACTCCGAGTACCTTGTCACGAAGGGCCATTTGCTCACCTCCATCTTACCGGGGAAACTTGTGCCTGGCGCGGCCATCATCGATCTCCCGCGCGCATAGCCAGTACACCCCGTGGGACGCCGCGCATCGCCGCTGGGTTGTGCGCATTACCTACGCAGAGGCGCCTAGCAGGCCAATGATAAGCTGTCGGAGAAGGTGAACAGCTTTCACTTGTCGTTTCCGACCGATGCGCCGAATAGCAGAAAGGCGCACGCGATGCGGCGAGCAGCTTGCGGATATTGTCACGATGGCCGAGAACTCTGAACCACTGAACGCTGTTCTCGTGGCTTTGGAGATCGGCGAATCCTACACAATCCGAAAGCTGCGAAGTACGGAAACCGAAGCCTGCGACGCCTTCTTCAGCCGCCTTTGCAGCCACGATGTCCGGTGGCGATTTGGTGGGCCACGTTTATCCGGGGCTTGCCTCTTGCCTGCTCGCGTGGCGGGCCGGTGTAGCCTCGCATTTGCTGCCGCCAATATGTCGGGGGAGATCCTCGCCATCCTCAACGTCGAGTATCTTGATCCGGCCACGGCGGAGATTGCCTTGGTCGTCCGCTCGGATTTGAAGCGACGGGGGATCGGATCTGCATTGCTGCGACACGTCATGAGGTGGACGAGGGCCGCTGGACTGCGACGACTCGTTGGCCACGTCATGTCTGATAACAGGATCATGCTTCGATTGGCCTTGGCAGCCGGCTTCCGCCCGACCGCTGGCGATCAGGCCCTGATCGAATTCTCCTGGGTTGCGCCGACGGAGGCTTGATCAACGCCTCTGCTTTCGCGATAGGACTCCGATGGGAGGATTGGCGTATGTTGGATCGCGCTGTGATCCCGGGTGATGCGATGGAGTCCTGGAAGCCAAACATCGAGGAAGGGCCGGCGCCGCTCTACGAACGCATCGCAGACGCGATCGAGCGTGACATTCATGAGAGCCGGCTGGCGCCAGGTGCGCGCCTGCCGGCGCATCGTGATCTGGCGCACGCGCTGTCCATCGGCACCGGGACTGTGACCAAGGCCTATGGCGAAGCCGAGCGACGCGGCCTTCTGTCCTCTCAGGTCGGTCGGGGATCGTTCGTCACCGCTCCGATCGAGGCGCAAGATCGCGCCGCGGCCGGGCCTGTCGACCTAGCATACAACTTCCCGCCGGTGGGGCTGACATCACGCTACCTGGCGGAGGCCATGGGGAGGCTCTGGCGCCGCCAGGACTTTACTGCGACCAGCCGATACACTGCCCCGGAAGGCCTCGACAGCGTGCGCTCTGCGGCATCCCGGTGGATTCGCGACCGGCATGAGCTCGAGGTCGCTTCCGCCGGCAATCTCATCCAGACCAATGGCGGTCAGCACGGACTTTCGTTGCTTCTGCAGACGCTTTGCAGAAGCGGCGACACCGTCCTTTGCGAGGCCGTGACTTTCCACGGCCTCAAGCTGATAGCCAGGGCCGCGAATCTGAAGCTCCGCGGCATCGCCCTGGACCCGCAGGGCCTGCTTCCTGAAGCACTGGAAAGGGCGATCGCCTCGACGGGAAGCAAGGTTCTCTATACCGTGCCAACTCTGCAAAACCCGACGGCCGCCACCATGTCCGCAGCACGGCGGCGGGAGGTTGTGGCGATCGCACGCCGCTACGATGTTCTCATAATCGAGGACGACGCATATCGCGCCATTGCGCGCGGTTCTTCTCGCATGCCGCCCGCGTTGGCCGATCTTGCGCCGGAGCGCACATTCTATGTCGCGTCCGTCTCCAAAAGCATTTCGCCTGGCCTCAGGCTGGCTTTTCTGCTGCCGCCCGACACCTCATGGCGCGAGCGGATATTGGATAACATCGTTGCGACAGGCTACGCGCCACCTGCTCAGAACGCCCTCATATTCGCTCAGTGGGTGGAGGATGGCACTGTCGATGCCCTTGTCGGTAACGTGCTCCAGGAAATGCAGGCGCGCACCGCCATGGCCTTGCGCATATTGGGGGACGCGGTTTCTAAGCCGGGCGCTGACCAGACGTTGCATGTGTGGATGCCGCTGGAGTCGCTGCGGGCGGAACGTGCCTATGGCCGCGCCCTTCGCGCGGGCGTGCAGATTACGCCCCCCGATGCGCCCATGGTGGACCACAGCATAAGCGGACTGAGGATATGCCTTGGCAGTGTTACGGATCGTTCCGCACTTCAACGAGCGCTAGGGATAGTGTTGCACGCGCTGAAGGACGAGATGTCGGGCTCCTCCGCTGCTGTCGTATAGAGAATCCGAACGTTTTCTGCCCGGAATTGCGCTTGGACCAACGGTGGAGTGGGTCGCGGGGCTATTCCTGACCATGCGCAACCAGCCCCAAATTCGGCAAGCCGCTCATCGAAATCCTTGCATCGTGCGAATGCGATGGCGCCTGTGGTGAGGAGCGTGACTTGAGCTCCTGCAGGATCCAGTTTCGGAACGATTTGATTTCGGGCCGGTCAAACGATTTGTGGCTTCCCACCAGCCAGTATCTCGTCGCGACCGGAACAGGCGGTCCAGCTATCTCGATAAGGTCGCCAGCGTCAATGTAGCCGTTCATCAAGGGCTTGCGCCCCATCGCGATGCCGAGCCCCTGAATAGCCGCTTCCGCGGCCAGCTGGATGGTATCGACGTTGATCCGCCGCGACCCGGTAACAGCAGTCATGTCCTTGGCACGGAACCACGCTGCCCAGTCTTCGGAGGCGGCGGTGACATGAATCGTCGGAACCCGCTCGATCAGACGGATCTCGTCGTTGGGCCCATGCTTGCGCAACAATTCGGGGGAGCAGACTGGCACGAATGTTTCGGCGACCAGTTCCGTCCACGATTCGCTCGAGCGCGACGACGTGGCCATCCGGATGGCGAGATCGAACCCATCAGTGAGGAAATCCACATGCCTTCGCGCCGTGTCAATCGTGATGCTTATGTCCGGGTAGCGTTCCGTGAACTTTGGCAGTCTTGGCAGCAGCCAGCGATTTGCGAATGTCGGCGCCACGCTGACCGACAGCGCGCCAGTCGCCTTCCGGCGGCCGGGGAATCCCTCCGTCGCGCTCGCCAGGATTTTCAGCGCATGGTGGACTTCCGACGCATAGGTCTCCCCCGCGGGAGTGAGAGTGAGGCCCCGGGCGTCCCGCAGAAAAAGCTCCGCCCCCAACCAATGTTCGAGCGTCCGCAGGCCGTGACTTACCGCGCTTGGGGTGACATGGACCTCTTCGGCGGCCTGTTTAAAACTGCCGAGCCTCGCCGCGGCCTCGAAAAGGCGCAGCGTGTTCATCGGGGGAAGCCTGAAACCCATGATCTTCCTCGTCCCCAGATGCCGGCATGCCCAGGAGCCGGCTGCACCCCGAGTAGTCACACCGGCGGCGTCTCTAAGTCAATATTGATATTGTATCTGATACAATTTTCCAGCCTGCCAGCTGTTCGCGCGTGAGCCAGTTTCATCGGCGGCAAGCAAGATTCGTTTGCGGGCTCTTACCCCCGGCCTGATCTTCCCGGGCGAAAATCATGTCGAGGAGATTGCCGTGACGATGCCCCGCTGCGACATCGCCGCCCTTGGTCAACGCTCTCCGTTATGCTGGCCGATAAGACTCTGCAGGATCTTGGCGAGCAGGAGGAGGGTCTCCGCGCTCTTGGAATTGAGCGACCACGAATTGAACGATATCGGACTGTCGAGCCACGACGTGCGGCTGGTGCTGAAACTCCCGCTTTCCATGGACCCCGCCGAGTCGCTTCGCGAAATCGCACGGCGCCGGGGTATTGACCTTTAAGGTTGCGGTCCCCCTAAGGCTTAATTGTCTAAGCGGCGCGCCCGACGAGATCGTTGGCAGGATCTGCGGGCGAACGGTCGCGATCGTCCATCGACCATTGCAGCAGGAAGGCCGCAAGGCCCACCACGACCATGGAAGCCCAGGCGGTCATGTATGAGTTCGTAAGGTCGTAGGACAAACCGCCCAGCCACGCTCCCGCAAAGCCGCCGAGCTGATGGCTGAGAAAGGCAATTCCAAACAGCGTATTGAAATATTGCAGGCCGAACAGTTTCGAGACGAGGCCGGAAACGAGGGGAACCACTCCCAGCCAAAGGAAGCCCATCACAGCGGCGAAGGCTAGGGTCGAAAATGCCGTCACTGGCGCTGCCACAAAGCCGATGATGGCAAGGGTGCGCAGGAGATAGATAAGAGCCAGAAGCTGTTTCGGGCTATGGCGGGCCCCCAGTCTTCCTGCAACGTATGAGCCGATCGCATTCGCGATCCCAATAACCCCGAGCGCAAGCGCGCTGACGTCGCTGGATATGCCGCAAATCCCGAGATAAGTGGGCAAATGGACCGTGATGAACTGAAGCTGGAATCCGCAGGCGAAGAAAGCGAGCGTCATAGCCAGGAAGCCGGGGTGACGCATTGCCCTGCTGATAGAGGCCTTCGTGGAGAAGGGCCGTCGCGCGGCGTCCTCCAGAAGCGCCGTCCGGCCGCCGATGAAAATCGAGATGGCGCCGATAGCGAGCGCGAGCGCGGCGAAGACAAGTGCCGCTGCCTGCCAACCGGCCCTCTCGATGATGGATTGGCCCAGAGGAGCTATCACCAGGGTCGCCATCGAACCGGCGGCCGAAACGATGCCGACCGCCTGAACGCGTCTTTCCGGCGGAACGCTGCGCGATACGGCGCCGAGGACGACGCCGAAGCCACATCCTGCGATCCCAACGCCAACCAGCACTCCGGCTTCGAGATTGAGCCCCAATATCGGCCCGCCCCAACTCATCAGCACAAGGCCAAGTGCGTAAGTGGCAGCGCAACCGATCAGCACCGGCCGCGGACCGTAACGGTCGCCGGCCATCCCGACGATAGGCTGAGCCAGGCCCCACACCAGGTTTTGCACGGCAAGCGCGAAGCCGAACGCGCTTGCCGAAACGCCGATGTCGGCGCGCATGGGTTGAAGGAAAAGGCCGAAGCTCTGTCGCAGCCCCATGCAGATCGAGAGCACGGCTGCGGCTACGATGATCATCCGCAACGATGACGGTGCCAAGCTCGGCCGTGGCACTTCGCTCGAATGGGCGACAGAACGGCTCACCGGTGATCCCCAGGAAGAATGTCGGCTAGCGGATGATAGCCAGCCGAGGAGGTTCAGGCGTGCGAGAATGGCTCACCTCAGTGGAAGGTTGTTCACGCCGCGGTCACAAGCCGAGGCGTTGCCGCCATCAGAGCTGGTTGTAATTGTATTTGCCATCCTCCCCCTTTTTCCAGCGATAGACGACATAGTCGGGGTTTGTGGTGTCGCCTTTTTCGTTGAAGCTGCGATCGCCAAGCACGGTGTTGAATTTGCCGTGCTTCTTGATCTCCTCGGCAACCGCCGTCGGATCGAGACTGTTGGCGGCCTTGGCCGCCTCGGCGATCACCTGGACCGAGGCATAGGAATAGAGCGTATAGGCCTCGGGCTCGAAGCCTGCCTTGCGGAATGTTTCAACGACTGCCTTGGCGGCGGGACGATTGCGGGGGTCCGGCGGGAAGGTGAAGGTGAAGCCGTCAATGGCGTCTCCCGCGATCGACGAGATTTCAGTGGAGACGGTGCCGTCGTCTGACATGACCGTGGCCTTGAGTCCCTGATCGACAAGCTGGCGAAGGATCAGACCGGCTTCGGTGTGCAGGCCGCCATAGTAGACGACAGAGATCCCGGCATCTTTCATCTTGGCGATGAGGACCGAGAAGTCGACGTCTCCCGGATTGATACCCTCATACATTACCTCATGCACGCCAGCTCCATTCAGCGCCTTCTTCGTTTCGTCCGCGAGGCCCTGGCCGTAGGGCGTCTTGTCGTGAACGATCGCTATCTTGGCGCCCGGAAAAGTCTTGGTCAGATAGGCCCCCGCGACCACACCTTGCTGATCGTCGCGGCCGCACATGCGGAATGTGTTCCACAGGCCTCGTTCGGTGTAGCGAGGGTTGGTCGAGGCGGGGGTGATTTCCAGGACGCCGTTCTCCGCCAGAACCTCGGAGACCGGTATGGACACACCCGAATTATAGTGTCCGACAACGAACTTTACCCCGTCTGCGATGAACTTGTTGGCAACGGAAATGCCTTGCTTGGGATCAGAGACGTCATCGCCGACAACGATCTTGAACTTTTCGCCATTGACGCCGCCCGCCGCATTGATGTCGTCCACCGCCTGCTGGGCGCCACGCAGGATCTGCGCGCCGAACGCGGCATTCGGACCGGTTATCGGCGCGCCGACACCAAGCAGTATGTCGGCATGCGCGCTGGCTGCGAAAGCCGCAAGTGTTGCTGCGGCCAGGACTGGGACAAGTCGTTTTCTCATGCCTGTGCTCCATTGGTTAAATGGTGAGAATGCTGGCTTCCCCCGCAGCCCTCACCCCTCGCCACGGGAATTCGTTGTGTCCGACGATGACCCGGCTAGCGGGATCGCTGTGGGGATTTGCGAGTGTTCAGACTTTCTCGACTTCGGCCCTGCCCAGAAGGCCTGAAGGAAGAAAGATCAGCACCACGACAAGGATCGAGAATGCCGCCACATCCTTGTAGTCGACGGAGAAATAGGCCGACCAAAGTGCCTCGATCAGGCCGATAAGCAGCCCGCCGAGAACAGCGCCCTGAATCGAACCGATGCCGCCCAGAACTGCCGCGGTGAATGCCTTGACGCCTGGGATGAAGCCGCTCGAGAACGAGATCACGCCGTAGTACATGACAAACATCGTGCCGGCCACCGCGGCCAGCGCGGCGCCCATGATGAACGTTACCGAAATAGTGCGATTGACGTCGATGCCGACCATCGCCGCCATCTTCGGGTCCTGCTCGCAGGCACGTTGGGCGCGCCCGAGCGGTGTCTTGTTGACGAGATACCAGAAGACCGCAAGCAGCACCGCGGTCACGCCGATGATCACAATCTGCTTCAGCGCAACGACAACGCCGAAGACGTCAAAGGTCTGGGAGATCATCGGCGCGATCGGCTTGTTGCGCGGCCCCTGGACCACCTGCACGAAGTTCGAAAGCGCGATCGAGATCCCGATGGCCGTTATCAGAGGCGCCAGCCGAAAGGAGCCTCTCAACGGCCGGTAAGCGATCCGCTCGATCATCCAGCTCCAGAGACTGGTCAGGACCATCGCGACGATCGCCATGACCAGCAAGGCGACCGCCGCGGGCAAGGAATGGAAAATCGCCACCAGGATCAGGAACACCATCATCGCGGCGAAGGCGCCAAGCATGAAGATGTCGCCATGGGCAAAATTGATCATGCCGATGATCCCGTAGACCATCGTGTAGCCAAGGGCGATCAGCGCGTAGATGGCGCCCAAGGTCAGGCCGTTGAAAACTTGCTGGGCGAAATATTCCATCTAGGCCTCTTGCTGGTGATTGGAGCCCTCTTCATCGGCGCAACAGAAGGCGTGCGGATGGGCGTCTCAAGCGAGTTGTTTTCGCGCCCGAGTGAGGATCGCTCACGCGCGCTGTGACCGGCGCGTTTTCGGCATGAGCGCTGCTAATGAGCGGCTGAAGATAGTTCGCTTGTGACATAGCTGGGGAGCTGGCTACCAAGACGGCGTACCCACATGACTTCGGGCCGCCCGCTGCTTGTGGATGGGCTAGCGGACGGCTCGTCGGAACGGTCAACGAACGGAAATCGCCAAGGACTCCCATTCCTTTAGCGGTCTCTGTGACCTGTTGACCGTTCCACCTTTTGTGTCGCGCCGAGTTCGCGTTGGGTGGCGCTGGCAGGAGCGGACCGATGAGGCACGGACCAATCGAATTCTGGTTCGAATACAGCTCCCCCTACGCCTATTTCGCGGCGTTCGAGATCGGTGACATCGCCAAGCGCCATTCGCGGTCGATTGTCTGGCGTCCTTTTCTACTCGGCGCCGTGTTCAAGGTGACCAGGATGGAGCCGTTGCCCGGCCAGCCAATGCGCGGTGCTTATGCAATTCATGACTGGCAGCGCCTGGCGAGATTGCGCCGCGTGCCGTTCTCCTTGCCCGCGGTTTTTCCGATCATCTCGCTTGCCCCGGCCCGTATGACTTATGCCGTGGATGCCATGGGCCCGGACATGGCTGGCGCCTTGGCTCGTCATCTCCTTGCCGCGATGTACGAACGGGGAGCCAATATAGCCGAGGTGTCCCACCTCGGCGCGCCTTTGCGCCGAGCTTGGGCATGACGAGCAGATGCTTGCCGATGCCGCGTCGGACCAACGATGGAAGGACGCGCTGCGGGCCCGAAACGAAGAAGCAGTCGAGCGCGGTATATTCGGCTCGCCTTTTTTCGTGGTCGACGGTGAGGGGTTCTGGGGATCCGATCGGTTGGCGATGGTCGATCGGTGGCTGGCGAGCGGCGGCTGGTAGCTTTTCCGCCCACGCTTCGTTGTGGGCCAGCTGCCAGCTCTTATGGCGACCTTTGAGCGCACAGGAGGCCGCGTTTACCCGGTCTTTTGCCTGTATTTTGCGATGCCGTCATTCCATGTCGACGATCTTGCCGTCTTTCCATGTGAACAGGCTGAAGCGGGGAGAGCTGAGGTCGCCGTTCTTGCTGTAGGTCAACTGACCGATGGCGGTCGGGATCGCCTCGCCGGACTTGATCGCCGCCGAGACGGCGCCGGCATCCGCGGTTTTTCCGGCCTTTTCGATTCCGAATTTCAAGACCTCGACCGCTGCATAGGCATTAAGGGTGAAGGCTTCCGGCGGAATGTTCTTTTCCTTCAATGTTTTGACAGCGTCGGCCGAGGCTGGATTCTTTGCGGCGTCGCTGGCGTTTGTGAAGATTGTGCCGGCGGCGGCCTCGTTTGCAATGGCCCAGTATTCAGTATTGGAAATGCCCTCGCCGCCGATAATCTGCGCCTTGACCTGGATGTCGGCGAGCTGCCGGGCGAGCAGTCCTCCTTCCGGGTGGAAGCCGCCGAAATAGACCACGTCCGCCTTCTCCGACCTCAGCCTCGCGACGAGGGCCGAAAGGTCCTTCTCGCCGGGTGTCAATGAAGCGTAGAGGACCTCATTGATGCCCCCGCCGTTGATGGCTCTCTTGAACGCATCGGCAAGGCCTTTGCCATAGGTGCCGTTGTCATGAATGATGGCGACGCGCTTGTCTTTGAGGTGCTGAAGTACATAGTTCGCAGCCACGTCGGCCTGCTGGTCGTCACGACCGCAGGTGCGAAGAACGTTGGTGAGACCACGCGCCGTCAGATCGGGCGCAGTGGCCGTCGGCGTCACCATCAAAACATCGTTTTCGGCGAAGACATCGGACGTGGGAATCGCCACACCCGACGTGACCGGGCCGACGACGAAATGCACTCCTTCTCCGACCAACTGGTTGGCTACCGACACGCCCTGTTTCGGGTCGCCGGCGTCATCGGCCAGCTTCAACACGACCTTTTCGCCGCCTATGCCGCCTGACTGGTTTATGTTGTCCACCGCGGCCTGGGCTCCGTTCTTCACCTGGTCGCCGTACGCCGCGACGGGGCCGGTAAGTGGTGCGACCAGGCCAATTGTGATGTCGGCCCTCGCTGCCGTGATGGCAATGAGGGACGCGACAACGGCGAGCCCCAAGGATGTTCTCGAACTTGTCGTTTTCATTGCCTCTTGTTCCCTCTTGGCCTCGACATGAAACGGCGGCGCCGACTGTTGGTGGTGGACAATGGCGAGGCTGAAATGGCCCGGCAAAAGAGAATTGTTCAACACGCCATGAACGCTCTTCAGGAGCGCAAGCCCAACGAGGCCACGTGGAATCCCAGACTGCGGCACAAAGGCGGTTCCGGTTGATGGGTATTTGTATCGAAGGGCCATCACTCCGGAATATCGGGGCGGTAATCGTCAATGGAGCGCGACTTCAGAAAGGCGGCAGGACGGGCAGATCCCTCGTGGTGAATGCTTGGTTATGCGATTTTCACACTGAAAGCCGACAGTAAACTTCCGACCGCCAGATCGGACATTCGCCACACGAGTCGCGTTGCTTCTGAGGATGACAGCAGGTCTGCGTATTTCAGTGGTCCGCTGCGATGCCGTCGTCCGGGCCGTCTATGGCGAAAAAGGGTCCCTATCTGGAGCGCTGGCGGTACTTTTCGAGATCGGGCATGGTGTCGTCCTATGCCACAAGTGGGAAAAGTTGACCGATTAGCCCCGATAATCGATGGAACCGCAAAATATTTTTTGTGGCAATTTTTCTTTTAAAATCAGCAGCGTAACTTTTTGCGGGTCGAGCGCCGGCTTGCAGTGCCGCAAAGAAGGAAAAACCAAGGGATCAACAGCCTAGTTGAGTTAAAAAAATTGAATGGGAGTGAGGGGATGCAAACGACGGCAATAGAGTAGGCGATTTCGCTGCCTCCCTGACGAAACGAGGGCGCCCCATCTGCCGGGAAGCCGCCGCTATTCCTTCACGCCTTCGACGATGCCCAGCATCTTCGAGGGCGGATACCAGGTCTGGCGATATTTCCAGCCGGATCTTTCCAGCAGCGCAGCGTATTCCTCTCCCGTGCGTTCCCGGCCGCTGCCCCAGACCAGCATGTGGATGTCAAACAGTTTTGAGAAATGCGAGATGTCCGGGCCGGGGACGACCTGCTCGATGATCAACACCCTGGCCTGCTTCGGCGCCGTCCGCTGAATGGTGGAGAGAATCTGCAGGCATTCCGCGTCGTTCCAGTCATGTAGAATGCGCTTCAACATGTAGGCATCGGCGGAAGGGACAGCTTGGAACATGTCGCCGGCCACGTAGGTGCAGCGATCTGCTACCCCCAACTTCGCTGCCCACAACAGCTCTCGATTGGCGATCACGCCAGGCAGTTCCAACACCGTGCCTTTGAGGTGCCGGTATTTGGCCAGCAGGTTGGACAGGGCATAGCCATGGCCGCCGGCGACGTCGCAGAGATGCGAGACGCGGGAGAAGTCGTAAGTTTCGAACGCTTGCAGTACCAGCATATTGTCCATGCCGGAGAAGCTGCTCATCGCCGCGTTGAATACGGCGCCGTAATTCGGATTTCGCGCCGCATACTCGAAGGCGGGCGCGCCAAACTCGCGAGCAAAGCCGTCCTGGTTCCCTTCTGCGATCAGGGCGCTCAGATGCTTCCACGCGGCGTAGTGCTCCGGTCCTTCTTCCAGCAGGGTCATCGCGCGCAGGCTGTGCGGGTGGTCCTCGCGCAGCATTTGGCCGCTCGCGGTCAATGAGAAGGTTTTGGCCCGATCCTCGCTCAACAGCCCCAAGGAACCGAGCGCCCGCATGAGCCGGTACAACAGGTTGGCATCCAACCCGCGTACGCCGGCGACCTGGGCGGCGGTCTTGGGACCGCTCGCGAGGGCGTCGAAGACGCCCAGCTTGGTTCCCGCATAGAGGATTTGGCTCCGCCATCGCCCGAAGATAAGTTCGATCACCTGTGCGCTGACATCTTCGGCCGGAGCGTGCCGAGGCGGCGAAACCTCGACCAGCTCTCGCAATTGCTGTTGCTGCATGGCATTCTCCTTTGCTGAAATCTTTGGTCGCCCGGAGCGGGTGACCGCGCAGGTACTCAACGCCATGCTGGCGATGGTAGGGATTGCAGCTCGGCGTGTAACGAAAGACCGACGATGGTTGGCCGAAATTTCGACGAAAGTGCCGCAAGCCGCATGGACGCGGCGGCATCGCGGATGAAAGCCGACCTGCCCGGAAACCTTCACTTCGCCGGCTGGACCCTCAATCTGGCACGCCTTTCGCTGGAGCGCGAAGGCAGGGAGATTTTCCTCAGGCCCAAATCATTTGAAGTGTTGCGTTACCTGGCGGCGAACTCTGGCCGCGTCGTCACCAAAGACGAATTGATGGAGAGGGTCTGGTCCGGGACCGTCGTCACGGACGATTCGCTCGTGCAGTGCATAAAGGACATTCGCGAGGCGATCTGCGATCAGGAGCGGCGTATCGTCAAGACTCTTCCGCGACGCGGCTACCTGTTCGCGGCGGTCGTCACGGACGGCGCGAACCCACCAATTTCAGCCGACTCCGTATCCCCGATCCGCTTCGCCAAAAGCTGCGAGGTCCACATCGCCTATCGGGTCTGGGGAGAAGGTCCTCGCCATCTCGTGTTCTGCCCCGGCTTTGTCACCCATATCGAGAACGCGTGGACCGAGCCGAGCATGGCCCGGTTTCTGCGCCGCATGGGACAGTTCGCGCGCGTCGTCATGTTCGATAAGCGTGGGACCGGCATGTCGGACGGTGTCGAAAGGGTTCCCGGCCTTGATGCGCGCGTAGATGACTTGCGTGCCGTCCTGGATGCTGTGGGCGTCGAACGGGCGGCCATCATCGGCCCGCCGAAGGCGGCTCGCTCGCCGCCTATTTCGCCGCCACGCAGCCGCGCCGCTGCGAAGCGCTCGTGCTCTATGGTGCGTTCGCGCACTTTGCCTCTTGGATCAGAAGCGAAGAGGCCTTGCAGAGACTGTTGCAATATATCGATACGAGTTGGGGCAGCGGCGCGAGCCTGCCCATGTTCGCTCCCTCGATGGTCGGAAATGCGGCATTCCAAGAATGGTGGGGACGATACGAGCGGCTCGGCGCGACTCCCGCCGCCGCCATGGCGCTTATGCGTCTCAACAGCGAGATCGATATCACCGGTATCCTTCCCCGCATCCGTGTTCCGACCCTGGTCATTCACCGAACGGGAGACGCCTGCGTTGATATTGAAGGGGGGCGGCAGCTTGCCGCCAGCATACCGAACGCACGTTTGGTCGAACTCCCTGGCGCTGATCATCTCCCCTGGGCGGGCAACAACACTGATGAGATTCTTTGGCTCATTGAAGAATTTCTAGCCGGTCGCGAGCCCGCGGGCGCGGTCCGCCAGCACGGCCGTTAAACGATCCGGCGCGGCGCTGCGCAATTGCGTCGGCCGAGCATGACCGGCCCCGGCAGACTGCTGGTCGGGCAGGTGCCGCGTCAAATCATGCGCCAATGCGATTGCAGGGTGAAGCGCATCTCTCGCGCAAGCCCAAGCAAAGGCGACCGCCCGTGTTCATCGCTCCAGGCAGATGGCCACGCCCTGGCCGCCGCCGATGCAGAGCGAGGCGAGGCCTTTCCGCGCGTCGCGGCGGACCATCTCGTGGAGCAGCGTCACCACGATGCGGCAGCCGGAGCCGGCGAGCGGATGGCCAAGCGCGATGGCGCCGCCGCTCAGGTTGATGATGTCCTCGTCCCAGCCCATCTCGCGGTTGACCGCGATGGCCTGAGCGGCGAAAGCCTCATTGATCTCCATCACGTCGAGGTCGGATGCGCGCCAGCCGGCCTTGTCAAGCGCGCGGCGCGAAGCCGCCACCGGTCCGAGGCCCATGTCCATCGGCTCGACACCGGCGGAAGCGTAAGACGCGATGCGGGCGAGGGGCGTCAGGCCGAGTTCGGTCATGCGCGCCTCCGACATCACCAGCACCGCGGCGGCGCCGTCATTGAGGCCTGACGAGTTGCCGGCCGTGATCGTTCCCGCCACGTCGAAGACCGGTCTCAGCCGGCCGAGGCCTTCCATGGTGGTGGAGGGATTGGGATGCTCGTCGCGGTCGATGACGAGATCGCCCTGCTTGGCCTTTGTCGAGATCGGGACGATCTCTTCGTCGAACCGACCGGCCCGGATGGCGGCGTCGGCCTTCTCTTGCGAGCGCAGCGCGAAACGGTCCTGCTCCTCGCGGGTGATCTGATAGCGCTGCGCCAGCGCTTCGGCGGTGACACCCATATGCACCTGATGGAAGGCGTCCCACAGGCCGTCGGTGATCATCGAATCCTTCACGGTACGGTCGCCCATGCGGATGCCGCCGCGGATACCGGAAATGAAATGCGGCGCCGAGGTCATCGAATCCTGCCCGCCGGCGATCACGCAATCGGCGTCGCCGCAGCGAATGGCTTGGGCTGCGAGATGGATCGACTTCTGGCCCGCGCCACACACTTTGTTGACGGTCATGGCGGGAACGCTGACCGGCAGGCCGGCCTTCAGTGAAGCCTGCCTGGCCGGGTTCTGGCCGGCGCCGCCCGTCAGCACCTGGCCCATGATCACTTCGCCGACGGCGTCAGGCGCAAGTTGCGTTTCCGCCAGCATGCTCTGGATAAGCTGCGCCCCCAGCTCCGCAGCCGAGAGGTCGGAAAACGCGCCGTTCAGCTTGCCGATGGGCGTACGCTTCGCGGCAACGATATAAACCGCATCCATTTCTGATCCTCCGACCCGCGCGATCCACAGAGGCGGATCGTCGCTTGACATTCTGGTTATAACCAATAATCATGAAATGCATCGGCAGGCAAGGTCGCGGCATCGAGCCCGGCCTGCATTGCGGGAGGAATCCATGTCATCCGTGCTTTGGACGCCGGCGCCGGCCGCGTTCCAATCGTCCAATCTTGCGCGCTTTTCGACAGCCAACGGCTTCGACCCGCGCCACTACGAGACGCTGCATCGCTGGTCGGTCGGGGATCCCGGCGCTTTCTGGCGGGCAGTGTGGGATTTCGCCGAGGTCGTCGGCGATCCCGGCGCGATCTCCTTCCTGCGCGACGACAATGCGCCGATGACCGGGAGCCGCTTCCTGCCGCAAGCTTCGCTCAATCTCGCGGAAAACCTGCTGCGCGGCGACGAGGCAAGGGTCGCTCTTATCGAGGTCGACGAGAGCGGTCATTTTCGCACCGTCACGCTCGGCGCGTTGCGTCGGCTCGTCGCCCGGACGGCGCATGGCCTGCGCGCGGCCGGTATCGGCAAGGGCGATTGCGTCGGCGGCATCCTGCCCAATCGCGTCGAGGGTCTGGTAGCGCTTCTGGCGACGCTTTCCATAGGAGCCATCTGGTCGTCCTGTTCGCCGGATTTCGGCGCCGCCGCGATCGTCGACCGCCTCGGCCAGATCGGCGTCAAGGTGCTGTTCGCCGCGCCGCGCTACCGCTATGCTGGCAAGGAGCACGACATCTCCGGCAGGCTGGCCGAGATCGTCGCCGCAATGCCGACGGTGACCACGCTGGTGCTGACCGGCGAGCCGGGGCCCCGGCCAAACTGCGCGGCGGACTGCATTTCGTTCGACGATTTCGGCGGCGACGCTCCGCTGAGTTTCGAGCGCGTGCCTTTCGACCATCCGGCCTATGTGCTTTACACCTCCGGCACGACAGGCGCGCCGAAAGCGATCGTCCACCGCGCCGGCGGCGTGCTGCTCCAGCATTTGAAAGAACACCTGCTCCACGCCGACATTCGCCCCGGCGACGTCATGAGCTGGTACACCAACACCGCCTGGATGATGTATCACTGGCTAATATCCGGCCTCGCCTGCGGTGCCGCGGTGGTGCTCTATGACGGCGCGCCGATCCTGAAATCGGCCGATGGCCTCGACCCCAGCCCACTTTGGAAAATGGCCGAGCGCGCTAGGGTCACGCATTTCGGCACCAGCCCCAAATATCTGGCCACGCTTGCCGCCGAGGGTTACGCGCCGGGGCGCCTGCACGATCTCTCGTCGCTGCGCTCTCTGCTGTCGGCCGGTGCGCCGGTGTCGCCCGGGCAATTCGACTGGGTCTATCAGCACGTGAAGCGCGATATGATCTTTGCTTCCATCTCTGGCGGCACCGAGATCATCGGCTGTTTTCTGCTGGGATCGCCGATCCACCCCGTTCGTCGCGGCGAGCTGACGGTGAAAGGGCTCGGCCTTGCGGTCGCTGTGATGGACGAGCGCAACGCGCCGATCATCGGCCGCCAGGGCGATCTCGTCTGCACCGAGCCGTTTCCGTCCATGCCGCTGACCTTCTGGGGCAAGGACGGTGATGCGCGCTATCACGCCACCTATTTCGCCGCGCGCCGCGAGATCTGGACGCATGGCGACGTCGCCGAAATGACGGCCCATGGCTCAGGCATCATCCATGGCCGCTCCGACACGACGCTGAAGCCCGGCGGCGTGCGCATCGGCACGGCCGAGATCTACGCGGCCTGTGAAAATTTCGCCGAGATCGAGGATTGCCTGGTCTTTGGAGCACCCGCCGAGGGCGACGAGGAAATCGTGCTCTGCGTCAAGCTCAATGACGGCTATGCGCTGACCCCCGAGCTTGCCGCGCGAATTCGCAAGGCGATCCGAGAAGGCGCTTCGCCACGTCACGTGCCGCATCGCATTCACGCGGTGCAGGCGGTGCCCTATACGCTGAATGGCAAGCGTGTCGAGGGCGCTGCCCGCACGACACTCGAGGGCAAGCCGGTCAAGAACATGGCCTCGCTCGCCAATCCGGCATGCCTCGAGGAATATCGCGCGCTCGACCGGAGCAAGGCGGCATGAGCCGATCGAGGGGATCGATCGTCGGCATCGGCGAGTTGAAGCCGCAACGCCTGACGCAAGACGTGACGACGTTGGAGATGATCGCCGAGGTATCGCGTCTGGCCGTGCTCGACGCTGGGCTGGAGCCGGCGGCGATCGACGGGTTGCTGGTCGGGCCGCAGGTCGGCGAGACGCCGCAGCATGTTCCAGCGACCATCGCCGAATATCTGGGCCTCTCCCCGACCATGGCCAATGTCGTCGATCTCGGCGGCGCGTCCGGCGCCGGCATGGTCTGGCGTGCGGCGGCGGCGATCGAGGCCGGCATGTGCGAGGCGGTGCTCTGCGTGCTCGCAAACAACCGCGAGGAGACGGCGCCCCGTTCTCCCAACCGCAATCCGATCCGAGAGTTCGACGTGCCATTCGGCGCTTCGGGCGCCAATATCTCCTACGCGCTGCTGATGCAGGCACATATGGCGGAGTACGGCTCGACCGCGCGGGACTTCGCCATAATTGCGGCGGCCGCGCGCGCCAACGCCCAGCTCAATCCCGACGCGATCTTCTTCGGCAAGCCGGCCGATGTGGAGGCGGTGCTGGCCTCGCCGATGATCGCCTCGCCGCTGCATCTTCTCGAGATCGTCATGCCGGTCGCCGGCGGCGAGGCGGTCGTCGTCACCTCCGCCGAACGCGCGCGCTCGCTGCGCAGGCCTCCCGTGCATCTGCTCGGCGCCGGCGAGAAGGTCACGCATCGCGCCGTCAGCCAGGCGCCGAGCCTGACATCCGGTCCGCTGAAGAGCGCCATGGCGCGGGCCTTCCAGCGGTCCGGCACACAAGCCGACGAGATGGACCTTCTATCGCTCTACGACTGCTACACGATCATGGTCGCGACCACGATCGAGGATGCCGGCCTCTGCGCGCCGGGCCAATTCGGTGCGTGGCTCGGCGACCACGACCTTTCCCACCAGGGCGACAAGCCGCTCAACACGCATGGCGGCCAGCTCGGCTTCGGCCAGCCCGACCTTGCCGGCGGCATGACCCATGTCGTCGAGGCGGTGCGGCAGTTGCGCGGCGAGGCGGGCGAACGCCAGATCGGCAAGGCCGGGCTTGCGCTGGTCACCGGCAATGGCGCGACGATGAGCGAAGCGACCGCGCTCGTGCTGGGAGCCGCATGATGTCCATAGATCTCAACACGCTGAAGACCGCCGGCCCGACAATCACCGCGCTGACCAAGCCATTCTGGGATGCCGCCGCCGAGGGGCGCCTGATCATCCAACGCTGCGAGGATTGCGGTAAGGGCGTTTTCTATCCGCGCCCGATCTGCCCCCATTGCTGGAGCAAGCGTCTGGTCTGGAAAGACGCATCGGGCAGGGGGCGGCTCAAATCCTTTTCGGCGGTGCACAAGCCCGGCCATCCCGGCTGGCTGCCGGCCGCGCCTTATGTGGTCGGCCTGGTCGAGCTGGTCGAAGGCCCGACGATGCTGACTTTCATCCTGCCCGGCACACAGCAGCTACAAGTCGGGGCCATGCTGCGGCTTGCGCCGACCGCCATCGGCGGCCGTGTCCTGCCGGCCTTCAAACCAGTCGAACCCAGAGCAGAGGAGAAGCCGCAATGAGCACCGAGACGAAAGACGGTTGGGCGGGTGTCGTGAAAGGTCGTCCGCAGGTCGGCGCCTTCGCCGAACGCACGCGGCGCACGAGGATGAGCGATATCGAGGCCTTCACCGACATCACCGGCGACCGCAATCCGCTCCACTACGACCGCGCACTGGCCGAGAAATCGGTGTTCGGCAAGCTGATCGTTCAGGGCGGCGTTACGTCTGGCATCTTGAATGCTCTGGTCGCGGAGGACTTGCCCGGACCAGGAACGGTTTTCCTCGAAGTCGCCTGGAAGTTCGTCAAGGCGGTCGGCGTTGATGAGGAGATTACCGGACGCGTGGAGGTCAAGGAAGTGCGACCCGACAAGCCGATCTGCAAGATCGAGACCAGCGTTCGCAACGGCCAGGGCGAACTTTGCCTCACCGGAACGGCCACGGTCTTCACCGTTCCGCTGCAAAGCGCATGAACACGGTCGGCGACGGCCGGCTTGGCGTGGCCGCCGGCAGCGAGCGCTGGCGCGTGCTGTCGCTGCTTTGCCTAGCGGTCGTCCTGTCGCTGACCACCTGGTTTTCGGCGACTGCGATCCTGCCGGAACTGAAGCGGGAACTGGCGCTGGGCGCGAGCGCAGAAGCCTGGCTGACCAACGGCGTTCAGGTCGGTTTCGTCATCGGCGCGCTGGCGGCGAGCCTGGTCAATCTTCCCGACCTTGTGCGGCTCAGCCGCCTGATGGCGGCGGCGGCCCTTCTCGCCTCTTTAGCCAACGCCAGCTTGCTGCTGCACCCCGGGCCGGGCGGCGTGATCACCGCGCGTATCATCACCGGCGCCGCACTTGCCGGCGTCTATCCGCCGGCGCTGAAGCTGGTCGCCACCTGGTTCACGCGCGACCGGGGGCTGGCGCTCGGCGCGGTCATCGGCGCGCTGACTGTCGGCTCGGCGCTGCCGCATCTTTTCCGCGCCGTCTCGACCGCGCTCGACTGGCGGCCGGTGGTCGCCGCCGCCAGCGTGGCGACGGCCATCGGTGCGCTGCTGTTTCTGTTGTTCGCTAAGGAGGGCCCTTATCCCTTCGGCAAGGCGGTGTTCGAGCCTTCGCGCATCGGTCAGGTGTTCCGTGAAAAGCCGCTGCTGCTCGCCAATCTCGGCTATCTCGGTCACATGTGGGAGCTCTACGCCATGTGGGCCTGGTTCCTTGCCTATACGCGCGCCGCTTTCGAGGCGCAGGCGATCGGGACTGCCGCTGCTGCCTCGCTTTCGACCTTCCTTGTCGTCGCTTCCGGCATCCTTGGTTGCCTGCTTGGCGGCTATCTGTCGGACCGCATCGGCCGCACCGCTACCACTGCCGGCATGATGCTCGTGTCGGGAAGCTGCGCATTGCTCATGGGCTTTCTGTTCACCGGCCCGCTCTGGCTGTTCATGCTGGTGGCGATCATCTGGGGCGTTTCGGTGATCGGCGATTCGGCGCAGTTCTCCGCCGCCGTCACCGAGCTTGCCGACCGCCGCTTTGTCGGCACCGCCCTTTCGGTGCAACTGGGCGCCGGTTTCGCGCTGACGGTGCTCGCCATCTGGCTGACGCCGCGCTTCGCCGATTTCATCGGCGGCTGGCGCTGGGCCTTCCTGCTCTTGGTTCCCGGGCCGCTTCTGGGGGCTGCCGCCATGCTATGGTTGCGAAACTTGCCGGAGAGCGTGAAAATGGCCGGCGGGCTCCGCTAGGGAGGCGCTGCCGCTTTTTGAGTCGCGGCAAATGAAATGCGGCAGGACCGAATGGAACAAGCAACCAGAATGCGCGGGCGTCCTCGTTACGATCAGGAAGACGCCGAGGCGGCCGAGGCTTTCCGCTCGATCGGCTCGAAAGTTCAACTGAACCGCGACGAGGCGGCGCCGCTCTGGGTGCAGTTGCGCAACCAGGTCGAGGAAGCGATCAACACCGGCTTGCTCGCCGCCAATTCGCGCATTCCCTCCGAACAGGCGCTTTGCGATTTCTTCGGCGTCTCGCGCCCCGTGGTGCGCGCGGCGATCGGCTCGCTCTCCAACGAAGGCCGCATCATCAAGATGCCGCGCAAGGGCATGTTCGTTGCGGCACCCCGCGAGCATGTCGACTTCATGACTGCCAATCTCGGCGTGTTCGACGACCTGACTGCCAAGGGCCACAAGGTATCGACCCGCACGCTGGAGATCTACCGCTGCCCTCCGAGCGAGAAGGAATCGAAGGTCTTCGGGATTCCCGCCAATGGCAGTGTGGTCCGGATCAGCCGCGTCTACATGACCGACGGCTCGCCGATCACCATGACGCGCATCAGCCTGCCGGGACATCGCGTACCGGGGCTGGAGAACATCCTGTCGGAAAACCAGTCGGTCTTCGGCACCATCCGCGCCGTCTTCGGCCTCACGGTGAAGCGCGCCGACCGATGGTTGCGCGCGGCATTGCCCACCAAGGAAGAGGCCGATCAGATGGGCGTCGCCGCCAACACGCCGCTGATCGCGATCGAGTCGATCGCCTATGACGCCGACGGTGCCGCGCTCGAATATTACGAGGCCTTCTACAACTCCTCCGTTGCCCGCATCCACATGGCGGTCGAGCAGCCGTCGGCGACCGTGAACGGCGTCGATCGAACCTGAGTTGCGCCCATACAAAAAGATTCCGTTTTCTGGTTATAACCAGATTGACGGGCCCCGGAAGCTTCTGTAACGTCCCTGCCATGGGGTCGGGAGGAGCCTGACCCCGAAGGCATTATCAGGACCGGTCGGCTTGCGGCGCTGCTTCGGCGGCGAGGGTGAAGTTTTGCCCGCGCTGGAGTCTGTCCTGATGGAGGACGTGCATGGATTACCGGTCGCAATTCGACCTGACGGGCGAGGTCGCCGTCGTCACCGGCGGCGCCAGCGGCATCGGTCACGAGGCCGCCAAAGCGCTCGGAACTTGCGGCGCGAGAATCGTCTTGCTCGACATGAATGCGGATGGGCTGAAAGCCGCTGCCGAAGCGCTCAAGGCCGCTGGCGTCGCGAGCGTCGATGGCCGCGTGTTGAACGTCACCGAGCCGCAAGCCGTCGAGGCGATGGCCGCTAAGGTCGTCAGCGATTTCGGCAAGGTCGATGTCCTGGTCAACAGCGCCGGCATCGCGCGCCTCAACACTGCGCTCGACACGCCTGACGAGGAATGGCGCCTGGTGATGGATGTCAACGTCAACGGCGTCTACTGGGCCTCGCGCGCCTTCGGCCGCTCGATGGTCGCCCGCAACAAGGGCTCGATCGTCAATCTCGGCTCGATGTCGGGCCTGATCATCAACCGCCCGCAGACCGCGCCGTCCTACATGGTGAGCAAGGGCGCCGTGCACATGATGACCAAGGCGCTCGCGGTCGAATGGGCGAAATCGGGCGTGCGCGTCAACGCCCTGGCGCCGGGCTATGTCGGCACCGAGATGACGCTGAAGATGCGCGAGCGTCCCGAACTCTTCAACACCTGGATCGACATGACGCCGATGGGCCGGCTGGGCACGCCGCAGGAGATCGCCTCGGCGATCCTGTTCCTGGCGTCGCCGGCCTCGAGCTACGTCACCGGCGCGATCCTGTCGATCGATGGCGGCTACACGGCCTGGTAATTGGCCTCGCAAGGATTGGAATATCGCATGACCCTTTCGGACCGTGAGGCGCGCCAGGCCATCATCGATGCCTGCATCGAGATGAACGCGCTGGGCATCAACCAGGGGACATCCGGCAACATCAGCCGGCGCCATGGCGAGGGCATGCTGATCTCGCCGACCAGCACGCCCTATGACACGCTGCAGCCGGAAGACATCGTCTTCATGGACTGGGATGGCCAGGTCGACGGACGCCTGCCGCCGTCCAGCGAATGGCGCTTCCATCTCGACATCATGAAGGCGCGGCCCGAGGTCAACGCCATCGTCCACGCGCATCCGACCTATTGCACGACGATCGCTATCATGGGCAGGAAGATACCGGCGATCCATTACATGATCGCCGTCGCCGGCGGCAGCGACATACGCTGCGCGCCCTACGCCACCTTCGGCACGGCGGAGCTTTCGGCGCATGCCGTGGAGGCGTTGCGCGATCGCAAGGCCTGCCTGCTTGCCCAGCACGGCATGATCGCCGTCGGGTCGAGCCTTGCCCAGGCGATGTGGCTGGCGGTCGAGGTCGAGACGCTGGCGCGCCAGTATCACGGCACCCTGCAGATCGGCGAGCCGCCGATCCTGTCCGACGAGGAGATCGAAAACGTCATCAAGCGCATGGCGAGCTACGGCCTGCGCGACAAGGAGGCCGCCGCCTAAGCGGAGGACCATGGTTTCGCATATCCTCCGGGAAGGCCCGGAGCGATCAACAAGGGAGGAAATGAAAAATGACCAGATCCATGAAAGGCCTCGTCAAGGCGCTCGCTTTGGGGTTGGCGGCGGCTTGCAGCCTTGCCGCCGTCTCCGGCGCGACCGCAGAGGAGCTTTCGCTCAAGGGCAAGCGCATCGGCATCTCGGCCATCGGCACCGACCACTATTGGGACCTGATGGCCTTCAAAGGCATCCAGGACCGCGTCAAGGAGCTCGGCGGCGAAGTCATCGCGCTCGACGCCGGCCGCAAGGATCAGCAGCAGATCGCGCAGCTGCAGACGCTGATCGCGCAGAAGCCTGACGCCATCATCGAGCAGCTCGGCAATCTCGAAGTGCTGAACCCGTGGCTGCAGAAGATCCGCGATGCCGGCATCCCGCTGTTCACGGTCGATACGGCGACGCCGCACGCCATCAACAACACGACTTCCAACAACTACAATATCGGCGCCGAGATCGCCTTGCAGATGGTCGCCGACATGGGCGGCAAGGGCAATGTGCTGGTCTTCAACGGCTTCTACAGCGTGCCGGTCTGCAAGATCCGCTACGACCAGCTGAAATATGTGCTGACCTCGTTCCCGGATGTGAAGATCGTCGAGCCGGAACTGCGCGACGTCATCCCGAACACGGTGCAGAGCGCCTATTCCAACGTCACCGACATGCTGACCAAGTCGCCCGAGAAGGGGTCGATCGGCGCGGTCTGGGCCTGCTGGGACGTGCCGCAGATCGGCGCCACGCAGGCGGTCGAAGCCGCCGGTCGCAACGAAGTCAAGACCTACGGCATCGACGGCAGCCCGGAAGTCATCAAGATGGTGATGGACCCGAAGTCGTCGGCCGGCGCGGTCGCGGCGCAGCAGCCTTATGAGATCGGCAAGACCTCGGTCGACAACGTCGCTAAATATCTCGCCGGCCAGAAGGTGCCGCCGTTCACTTTCGTGCCTTCGGTGCTGATCAACAAGGAAAATGCCGCCGAAAAAGGAAAGCCGTTCCTCGACGCCGCCGAAAAGGCTGGCGTTAAATAGGACGGAACGAAACGACGGGGCAGCCGCGCCTATGCGGCTGCCCGTCACATCCAACCAGGATTGACGGCTATGCAGACAGCAAAGCGTGACATTGCTGTATCGATGACGGGCATATCGAAACGCTTCGGTCCGGTGCGCGCGCTGGAGAACGCGAATCTTGAGATCGCGCGCGGTTCGATCCTCGGCCTTGTCGGCCAGAACGGCGCCGGCAAGTCGACCATCATCAAGGTGCTGGCCGGCATTATCAAGCCGGACAGCGGCTCGATCGTCATCAACGGCGAGACCGTCAGCGCGCTGACGCCGGCTTCGGTCGAGAAGCTCGGCGTGCACTTCATCCATCAGGACAGGCTCTTGGTGCCGACCGCGACCGTCGGCGAAGCCGTCTTCCTCGGCCACGAAATCGGCCTCGGCCCGTTCGTCAGCCGCCGCGCCATGGAGCGCAAGGCCGCGGACCTGCTGAAGCGTTTCTTCGGCATGGAGCTGCCGGCCGGAACTCTTGTGAAAGACCTGACCACGGCACAGCAGAAGGTGGTGCAGATCACTCGCGCGCTGGCGCAGAAAGCATCGGTACTGGTGCTCGACGAGCCGACCGCGGCACTGGTCAAGCGCGAGGTCGACAGCCTGTTCGACGTGCTGCGCCGGCTGCGCGACGACGGCATCGCCGTGGTCTTCATTTCCCACTACATGCAGGAGATCGAGAAGCTCTGTGACCGCGTCACCGTGATGCGCAACGGCACCGATGTCGGCACGGTCGATCCGCGCCAGACGCGGATCGACGAAATCATTGCGATGATGATCGCCCGCGATGTCGCGGAGATGTTCCCGAAGCGCTCGGTCACGCTGGGCTCGCCGGTGCTGGAGGTTTCCAACCTGCGGCTTGCCGGCAGCTTCGAGAATATCGGTTTCAACGTGCGCGCCGGCGAGATCGTCGGCCTCACTGGACTGTTGGGCTCCGGCGCCAAGGAGATCGTCCAGTGCCTGTTCGGCCTCAAGACCGCCGATGGCGGCCAGATCAAGGTCGAGGGCAGGGAACTGTCGCTGTCGACGCCGGTCAGGGCCGTGCGCGATGGCATGGCCATGCTGCCGGAAGACCGCCGCGCGCACGGCGTGGCGCTCGGGCTGTCGGTGCGCGAGAACATTTCCCTGGCCAGCCTGCGCCGCTATTCGCGGACTGGCATGGTCAGCCGTGGC
Organism: Mesorhizobium sp. WSM4935; assembly: GCF_029625735.1. Lineage (NCBI taxonomy): Bacteria > Pseudomonadati > Pseudomonadota > Alphaproteobacteria > Hyphomicrobiales > Phyllobacteriaceae > Mesorhizobium > Mesorhizobium sp. WSM4935. The sequence continues at coordinate 119,907 of NZ_JARTVR010000008.1, forward strand.
GCTGAGAACCAGGCGGTGGACAGCCTGATCAAGGAACTGTCGATCAAGACGCCGCATCGCGACGCGCTGGTGCGCGAGCTCTCCGGCGGCAATCAGCAGAAGGTGGCTATCGCCAAATGGCTGAGCTGCCAGTCGCGTGTCTATGTGCTGGATGAACCGACGGTCGCCGTCGATGTCGGCGCCAAGGTCGAGATATACAATCTCCTGAATCGGCTTGCGGGCGAGGACGCGGCGATCCTGCTTCTGTCCTCCGATCTGCTCGAACTGGTCGGCGTGTGCGACCGCGTTCTGGTCGTCTATCGCGGAAGGCTCGCCGGCAGCTTCTCCGGTCCTGCGATGAACAGCGACGCGCTGCTCGCGGCTTCATCCGGCGCGCGCTCGAACGTTGATGGAGTAGCCGCATGAGCGCGACCGTTCTCCACACCGAAGTCGGCGTTTCCGACGAGAAGCAGGCCGCGGCGAAAAGCGCCGGCCGCCGCTTTGGCGCGCTCGTTGTGCGGCTGGGCGCGATCGCCGCTTTCGCCGCGATCATGGCCTATTTCGTCATCTTCGCGCCGGGCTTCACCTCGACCTTCAACCTGATCAATGTCGTCGAGCAATCGGCGATCCTGGGCGTGCTCGCCTACGGCATGACGGCCGTCATCATCGGCGGCGGCTCCGATGTCACCGAAGGCGGCATAGACCTTTCGATCGCCGCCAATATGGGGCTCTGCGCCGCGGTCTACGCCACGCTTCTGTCGATGGGCTATGGCGATATTCTTTCCGTGCTCGCGGCGGTTGCCGTCGGCATGGCGGTCGGCGCGCTGAACGCCCTTGCCGTGGTCGGCCTTGGCATCCTGCCGCTGCTCGCAACGCTTGCCGTGCTCAACGTCGCTGCCGGCATGGAACTCACGCTCACCCAGAACACGGTGGTCGGCGCGTCCTCCCCGCTGCTCGGCGTCTTGGTGTCGGGCAGCTTCCTCGGCATCTCCGCGCTGGCCTGGGGGCTGATCGTCTTCTCGGCGATCATGATCGTGCTCGTTCACGGCACCTCGTTCGGGCTCAGGCTCTACGCGGTCGGCGGCCATCCGGAAGCAGCCCGCGCAGCCGGCATCGGCGTGCCCTTCTACGTGTCCTTCACCTATGTGCTGAGCGGTTTCTGCGCGGCGGCGGCGAGCATCCTCACCGTCTCGCGCCTGTCGGCCAGCACGCCCGGCTCCGGCGAGCTGCTTCTGTCGGTGCTTGCCGCGGCACTGCTCGGCACCGTCTTCTCGCGCCGCTTCGTGCCGACCATGGGCGGCACGCTGCTCAGCGTGCTGTTCATCGGCCTTTTGGCCAACGGCTTCCAACTGCTCAACGTCTCCAGCTATTGGGTCAACGGCGTCCAGGGCGCGCTGATCCTGCTGGTGGTGGCTATCACATCCTTTGCCCGCGGTTCGGAGGGTTCGCGATGAGCGTCTCGGCCAACGACAATTCAGCCAAGGTGAGCGTGCGCGGCTTCCTCGCCAAATACAGCGTGCTTATCGCCTTCGCCGCCATCGTCATCTTCTTTGCCGTGGCGACCCCGACCTTCCTGACGCCCGCTAACCTCTTCAACGTGCTGGTCAACAACGTCGTCATGCTGGCGATCGTGGCGCTCGGGCTGACAATCGTCATCTCGTCGGGCGGCATCGATCTCTCCGTCGGCGTGTCCGTCGACATGGCAAGCATGATCTTCGTCATGCTTCTGGCCGCCGGCTACAGCGGCGTGGTCGGCGTCGCGGGAGGGCTCGGCGCCGCTCTCATCGTCGGCGTGCTGAATGCGATCCTGATCACCAGGCTCAACATCAGCCCATTCCTGGCGACGCTCGGCGTACTCTTCATCGGCCAGAGCACACAGCAGCTCGCCACCAGCGGCGGCCAGCCGATCTATCTCACCAGCGGTTATGCAGCAGACCAGTTCAATGCGATCGCTCGCACCGCTCTGTTCGGCGTACCGACGCCGGTGATCGTGCTGATCGTGCTCGTCGTCGCGGTTCATGTCCTGCTGCACCGTTCCGTCTTCGGCCGCTATGTGCAGGCAATGGGCGCGCAGCCGGGCGTGGCCTGGTATTCCGGCATCCGCGTGCCGCGCGAATTGTCGATGGTGCATGTGTTGTGCGCGCTGCTCGCCGGCGTCACTGGCATCCTGCTGTCGGCGACGGTGAAGTCCTACGTGCCGCTCTCCGGCAACGCCTTCCTGCTCGACGCGATTGGCGCCACCTTCATCGGCACGACGCTGAGCCGTGAGCGCAAGCCATCGGTTATCGGCACGCTGCTCGGCGTGCTGCTGCTCGCCATTGTCAAGAACGGGCTGCTGCTGGTCGGCTGGAACTTCTACTGGCAGCAGGTCGGCATCGGCGTGCTCGTCTTCCTGGTGCTGGCCACAAGCTTCGGCCTGCGCCGCGCCGCCCATTGAGTTCGAAAGGTTAAGTCAGCCATGCCCCAATTCGACGTCAGCTCGATCGGCTTCTACGTCCTCGACATCCTCGGACGGCCGGTCTCGCGCATCCCCGAAGGCGGCCGCGCCGACTATATCGAGGAGATCCGCATGACCGTCGCCGGCACGGCCGGCGCGACCGGCATGGACTGCGCCATACTCGGCCTGAAGACACGCGCCGTCACCACGCTCGGCACCGACGACATGGGTGACTGGTTCCTCGCCAAGTTGAAGAAATACGGGCTGGAGACGAGCCTTGTCCGCCGCGACGGCAGCGTCCAGACCTCGTCCACCATTCTGCCGGTGCGGCCGAACGGCGAGCGTCCCGCCTTGCATGTGCCCGGCACCGCCACCTTGTTCGATGTCGCCGATACCGATCTCGACGCGGCGCTCGATGCGACCGTCGTGCATGTCGGCGGCACCGGGCTGTTGAAGCGCTTCGACGGCGAGCCGACCGTCAAGCTCTTGAAGCGCGCCAAGGAGCTTGGCCGCGTCACCACCTTCGACCTCATCCAGGCGACACCGGAGACCTGGAAACTGGTCGAGCCGTGCCTGCCCTATATCGACTATTTCGTGCCGAGCATCGACGAGGCCGGCGAGATGGCGCATGACCGCGATCCGGCCCGCGTCGCCGCTTTCTTCAAGGCGAGGGGCGTGAAGAATTGCATCCTGACGCTCGGTGCCGGCGGCGTCTATGTCTCGCCCGAACATGGCGAGGATTTCCATCTGCCAGCCTTCGATGTCGAGGTGTTCGACACCACGGGCTGCGGCGACTCCTTCACCGCCGGCATCATCGTCGGCATCGTCAAAGGCTGGGACCTGAAGCAGTCCGCGCGCTTTGCCAGCGCGGTCGCCGCCAAGGTGGCGATGGGGCTCGGCTCCGATGGCAAACTCGTTTCATTCGAAGACACGGTTGCGGCGATGAACTCGCTTCCGGTCAAGACATCAAAGGTGGAAGCAGCATGACCATTCTTCCTGAGGCCAAGGGCAAGACGGCCCTCGTCACCGGCGCGAGCCGCGGCATCGGCAGGGCGCTCGCGAAGGGGCTCGCCGAAGCGGGCTTCGATGTCGCCATCACCGATCTTCCCTCGCAGGCGGCCGAGCTCGACGTGACCAAGGGCGAGATCGAGGCGGCCGGCCGCAAGGCCTATGTCTACACGATGGACGTCAGCAAGAAGAAGGAGATCGAGGCGACCGCGCAGGCGCTGCTTGAAGCGGCAGGCGGCATCGACGTGCTGGTCAACAATGCCGGCATCCTGAAGCCCAGCCTGCTCCAGGACCTCGACGAGGCCAATTGGGACGCGCATTTCGACGTCAACGCCAAGGGCGTGCTGATGATGTGCCAGGCGGTGCTGCCTCATATGCGCGCGAAGAAGTCGGGCAGGGTGATCAACATCGCCTCGATCGCCGGCCGGCAAGGGGTGCCGACGCAGGGCCACTATGCCGCGACCAAGGCGGTGGTGATCACGCTCACCCGCGTGCTGGCGCAGGAGGTCGGCATGGATGGCGTCACCGTCAACGCGATCTGCCCCGGCATCATCCTGACGGAGATGGGCAAGAACAATCTGGGCAGCGAAGCCGCGATCCGCCATTGGGAGGACGTCGCCGCGCTGAAGCGCCTCGGCGCGCCGGAAGACATCGTCGGCCCGGTGCTGTTCTTCGCCTCCGACCTCTCTGCCTTCGTCACCGGCCAGGCGCTCAACGTCGACGGCGGTATCTACTACCACTGACGCCCGGGTATCCCGAACGGGGCCACGCCGAGCAGTGCTGCGATTGTTGAGGGGGCTCTTGGCCCGCTACAGGCGCGGCCCCGCCACCATGCGCGCGACGCGAGCCATGTCGGCGCTCATCTCGCGGTCGTCGTCGAGCGGGGCGACCAGCGCCCGCACGGCATCGTAGCTGCGCCGCGGTCCTTCGCCCATGCTGTCCAGCACGCCGCGCAGTTCCACGCCGGTCGCGGCGAAGATCAGTTCCATCGCCACCAGATAACGCAGCCGCTCGATGATTCCAGCCGTCTTGGCCACCACGCGCGGCGCCATCGACGACTGGTCCTCGACGCCGTCCGAGATGGCTAGAGGGCTGAGCGACATCGGATTGGCAAGGTGCCGGATTTCCGCTTCGAGCGCGGCGACCGGCTTCTGCAGTTCCGCATAGCCCTGGCGGCTGCCGCCTCTGGCCGACAGGAAGCGCGGCAGCTCCGCCACCGTCGGCGACATCAGCTTCATCGAGCGGTTGGCGGTGCCGACCGCGCAGTGGGCCAGCGCCTGGCCGAGATTCTCCCAGGTCAGCGTGAAGGCGGTGAGGTCGAAATTGCCGTTGGAGACGACCCGTTCGGCCTCGGGCAGGATGACCGGATTGTCGCCGGAATGGCCAAGCTCGATCTCGGTCGCGAGCTTCGCCTGCTCATAAGCATGGAGCAGGCCGCCCCACACTTGCGGCACACAGCGAAAACTGAGCGGATCCTGCAGGCGTCGCGCGGCGTTGTCCTGCCACAACCCGCTTCCCGAAAGCTCGGCTCGCAGCCTTGCGCCTATCTCGCATTGGCCGAAGGCCGGCCGCGCCGCCAGCGCATCCTCGTCGATGGCCTTGAGCGAAGAGCGGAATGCCTCGTAGTTCAGCGCCACCGCCGCCAACGACCAGTCGATCAGGCACGCGACTTCTTCGAGTGCCAGGCACGCCGTTCCGGTCGAAAGGCTGTTGGCGACGATGATGGCGTGGCCGTCCTTTTCGCGCAGGTCGAGCGGTTCGAGCCCTGCGAGCTTGAGCGCTTCGGCCGAGGGCATGATCCTGCCCTGATATTCGCTGTCGCCGTCGCCGCGCAGCGCCCGCGCCAGATGTCCCAGCGGCGCGAGATCCGCGGCCCCCACCGATCCCCAGCTCGGAATGACCGGATGGACCCCGGCGTTGAGCGCGGCGAGGAGGCCGAGCACCACGCCTTCGGAGGTGCCGGTGCCGCCCGCCGCCATGCCGCAGATGCGCGCCACCATCAGCGCCCGTACCGCCTCGGTCGGCAGCGACGGACCGGCGCCCATGGAGTGGCTGAGCGGCACGCTGTGCTGGAAGGCGATAAGATCGGCCTCGGCGAGCGGCGTGTCGACACATGCGCCAAGTCCGGTTGTGACGCCGTAGAGCGGCCTGCCGAGCTGGGTGAGATGCTCGAGCAGGGCGCGGCTGGCGCGGATGCGGCGCAAGGCTTCCTCGCCGAGCACGAGCCGTGCATTGCGCCGCGCGATCTCGGCGACATCTTCCGTGCCCAGCGGCTTGGCGTCGAGGACGATCACTCTGGCTGTCATCGGGCTATTCCTTGGGCCTCCGGGAATGGCGGCCGACGAATGCAGGATATCCGGCATCGGAGCCGGCCATTGTCGAAAATCCGCCGTCACGATTGCCGTTATTGTTCGGCGATCCGGATAGCGGCACGGCCCTCGACAACGAGGACGGCAGGATCATGGCGATCTATGTCATGCGCAATCCCGCCAAGCTGCGGCATCTGCATTTAGCTGGGATGAAAGCAGCTGCGGAACTTTTGCTCCGCTGGCGATTTTGGATATGCTGCAGGTCCAATTGCCAGAAAGGTTGCCGTTCATGACGAAATATTATGCGATCGCCGCGCTCATGCTTGCCGCGGCAGCCGCGATGGCAGGGCCCGCTGCCGCCGGCGAACATCGCTACCGCGTTGTCGAACGGGAGCGTTACGTTCCGGCCAGCGACGACATTATCGAGACGCTGTTCGGGGGTCCGCGCTACTACGACCAGCAGATGGCCACCACGGCGGCGGGCGCCTGCGCCTATCACCGCGTCGGACCGGACGCGAATGCGGTGAACGACATCAACGATCGCTATTGCGGGAAATAGGATTCCTGGCGGCGTTCGGGGCCGGTTTCGATAAGCCTCGACGCCTCTGCTGCTACGATCCCTGCGAACTTTCGAGGTCGCTGGGATGGTTGTCGTTGGCCGGACCGCAGCCACCTTTGCTATGGTCGGTGGAGCGGTCGCACACGTTCCATCCAAATATTGTATACAATAATAAAGAAAGATGTTGACAATCTGTCGCGGTGGGTTTCCCTTGCGCTATACGCGCAGCCTACGAGCAAAGCACAAAGCGCGATAACCAAGGGGAACTGAAGCTATGATCGACCGTCGCTCGACTCTGAAATCAATGGCGCTTGGCGCCGTCTCGACCCTCGCGCTTGCCGCTCTCGGCATTTCGTCCGCGCAGGCTGACAACAAGGAACTGAAGATTGGCTTCGTCGGCGTTACCAGCGGCCCCGCCGCCGCCTGGGGTACGTCGAATGTGCGCTCGATGCAGACCCGCGCCGCCTGGATCAACGAAACCGGTGGCGTCAAGATCGGCAACGACACCTACAACATCAACATCGTCACCTTCGACGACCAGAAGGACCCTAAGCGCGCCATCGCCGGCATGGAGAAGATGGCGCAGGAAGGCATCCACTATGTCGTCGGGCCGAATGTCGATGACGGCGCCGCTGCGGTGCGCCCCGTCGCCGAGGCCAACGGCATCATCTATTTCCCCTACGCCTTCCCCAAAGCGCTCTACCAGAAGCCGGCCTCCAATGCCGTGCTCGGCATGATCGCCAACTACCAGTCCGGTCCGGCGATCTACAAATACCTCAAGGAAAACAAAGGTGTGAAGAAGATCGCCTTTGTCGCGGCCAATGAATCCGATCCGCTCAGCCAGCGCGACAGCGGCGTCGAGGCGGCAAAGGCTCTGGGCCTGGAGATCGTCGCCCAGAACGACACCTACCAGAACGACACCCGCGACTTCACGCCGGTGCTGACGCCGATCGTTGCCTTGAAGCCCGACCTGCTCGTCCTGTCCGGCGTGGCGCCGGCCAACGCGCCGCTGCTCATCCGCGCCGCCCGCGAGCTCGGCTATGAAGGCCTGATCTCGACCGAAACCGCGCAGGACGCCAAGGTCCTGGAAGAGGGCGCGGGCGAATACGCCAACGGCTTCATCTCCGTCGGCGGCGCCTCCACGCCGGAAATCGCCTCGGACGCGATGAAGGAATTCGTCACCCGCTACACCAAGATGTTCGGCGAGTATAACGACGAGTCCAACACCAAAGTTTATGCGCTCGAATACATCATCGAGACCTTGAAGGCGAACCCGGCGGCCATCAATGACGTCGCCGAATTCAAGAAGACGATGGACACTTTCTCGGCGCCCAATCCCTTCCTGAAGGGCGACGCCAAGCTCAGCTATGTCGGCATGACGTCCTTCGGCCAGAAGCGTCAGCTTTCGGTGCCGATGGTGGTCAACGAATATAAGGACGGCGCCTTCCAGACCCTGTTCGTCGGCTCCGTCGACTAGCGTTACCTTCGGGCGTCATTTCCTCCAGCTTGCCGCGGGGGCCGATAGGCCGGCCCCCGCGGCAGATCGAAGGTATCCATGGAACAGGTCATCGCCAACGGATTGTATCTCGGTGCCCAGTACGCACTGATCGCGCTGGGCCTTACCCTGATCTTCGCCCTGATGAACGTGCTCAATTTCGCCCACGGCCAGATGTATGTGCTGGGCGGGTTCATCACCTACACGGTCTACGGCCAACTCGGCCTGCCTTTCGTGGTCGCGCTGCTCGCCTCCGGCATCACGCTCGCCGTCATCGGCGCGCTGATGGAGAAATTCCTCTTCCGCACCGTCATCAGGCGCAGCCATCGCGAGGAAAGCACCATGCTGCTCGCCGCCGCGACCGCCTTCTTCTTCGACGCCGTCATCCTGCTTCTGTTCGGCGAAAAGCAGCGCGGCGTTCCCAAGATCGTCAAGGGCGTCTTCAACGACGCCGGCATCATCATGCCTTACGATCGCATCGTCGTCGGCGCGCTGGCGATCGTCTTCATCGCCGCCTTCGTGCTCTACATGCAGTACAGCCGGGTCGGCCGCGCCATGCGCGCGCTCGCCCAGGACCGCGTCGCCGCCCAGCTGATGGGCGTCCGCGTCGACCGCTATTCGATGATCGGCTTCGCCATGGGCGCCATGCTCGCGGGTGTCGTCGGCGGGCTGCTGGTCACCATCACCGGCGTCAATTCCGGCATCGGCGGGCCGATCTCGATCAAGGCCTTCCTCATGGTGATGATCGGCGGCGCCGGCGTCGTCGGCGGTGCGATCGCCGGCGGCTTCATCCTCGGCATGATGGAGTCGGTCGGCCTCACCGCGCTGCGCGAATATGGCGACGTCACCTATCTCGTCATCTTCGCCGCCCTGATGGTGTTCCTGTCAATCCGCCCCAACGGGCTGATGGGCAAGCCGTGGGGTTGATGGCGCCATGACCTACAATCGCAACATGAAAATCGCGTCGGTCGTGGCCTTCCTGGCCATCGTCTTCGTCGCCGTGCCGGCCGCGATCTCGGCAAGCGGCCGCTTCGACCTCTATTACACGCTGACCTCCGTGGCCCTGCTCAGCATCGCCAGCGCCGGCGTATGGCTGACCTTCTATATCGGCCGCATCAACATCGGCCAGGGCGCCTATGCGCTGATGGGCGGCTATGTCTCGGCCATATTGGTGATGAACTATGGCTGGTCGTTCTGGTGGACCTTGCCGGTGGCCGGACTGTTCTGCGCCGCTGCGAGCGTGCTGATCGGCCTGCCGATCCTGCGCCTGCGCGGCGTTTATTTCGCCATGGTCACGCTGGTGCTCACCGAGGTGGCGCGGCTGCTCGCGCTGGCGCTGCCGATCACCAACGGCGCCAAGGGCATCGTCAGCATTCCGCTGCCCGGCGCGCTGTCGATCTTCGGCCTGACGATCATTCCGGATTTCGCCACGCTGCAGAATTCGCGGCTCGCCTTCTATCTGCTGGCGGTCACGCTGATGGTGGTCTGCTTCGCAGTGATGTACCGGCTGGTCCATTCACGCATCGGCAAGCTTTGCCAGTCGCTGCAGCAGAATGAGGAGCTTGCTTCCTCGATCGGCGTCAACATCGCCTATTTGCGCATCATCGCCTATGCCGTGTCGTCCTTCTTCGGCGGCGTGGCCGGCGCCATCTTTGCCGCCATCTCGCAGTCGATCTATCCGTCGAGCTTTACGGTCACCGATTCCGTCAACTTCATGCTGAACTGCTTCCTCGGCGGCCTGGGTTACGTGTTCGGTCCGATGCTCGGCACGCTGGTGCTCTATTTCGGCTGGGACCTTCTGTTCCAGACCGGCGAGTTCCAGCTCCTCATCTATTCCGGCCTGATGATCGTCCTGATGCTGGTGCTGCCCAACGGCCTGCTCAGCCTTGCCGAAACCCGGAAGAAGGCTTGAGCCATGGCCGAAATGCTCGAAGTCTCCGTCCTGACAAAGCGCTTCGGCGGTCTAGTTGCGGTCAACAACGTGTCCTTCTCGGTGCGCGAGAAGGAGATCCTGTCGGTGATCGGTCCGAACGGCGCCGGCAAGTCGACTTTGTTCAAGCTGATCTCGTCGTTCCTCACGCCGACAGCGGGCGAGGTGCGCCTGAAGGGCGAACGTATCTCAGGCATGGCGCCGCATATCGCCGCGCGTAAGGGGGTCGTGCGCACCTTCCAAGAAACGACGATCTTCAAGAATATGAGCGTGCGCGACAATGTCGTCATCGCGCATCACCTGCGCTCGACGGCGAGCCTCCTCGGCTTCTTCATCGGCACGGGCGCGGCGAAAGCCGACGAAGCGGCCTTCGGGCAATCGGCCGATGAGATCCTGGCGCTGCTCGGCCTCTCCTCGCTCGCCGGCGAGAGGGCCCGCAACCTGCCACACGGCCATTTGCGGGCGCTGGGCATCGCCATCGGCCTGGCCACCAACCCTTCGATCCTGCTGCTCGACGAGCCCTTCGCCGGCATGAACCACGAGGAAACGATGCGCATGGTGGCGATGGTGCGGCGCCTGCGCGATCTTGGCCTCACCATCCTGCTCGTCGAGCACGACATGCCGGCCGTGATGAAGATCTCGGACCGCATTGTGGTCCTCAATTTCGGGCAGAAGATCGCCGAGGGAACGCCGTCCGAAATCCAGGCGAACGAGAAGGTCATCGAAGCCTATCTCGGCAGCGAAAACGAGGCGATCGGCCTATGAACCAGATCCTGAACTTCGCCAATGTCGAGCTCTACTACGACCACGTCTATGCGCTGAAAGGCGTCTCGCTCGAGGTCAACGAAGGCGAGACCGTCGCGCTGATCGGCGCAAACGGCGCCGGCAAATCGTCGATCCTTCGCGCCATCACAGGCCTGAACAGGATCAGGTCCGGCGAGATCCACTATAATGGCAATCGGATCGACGCCGCCGCCCCCGACGAGATCGTCAAGATGGGCATCGCCATGGTGCCGGAGGGACGCCGCGTCTTCCCCTATATGTCGGTCAGGGACAACCTGTTGATGGGCGCCTTCACGCGCTCCAGCAAAGCCGAGATCGCCGCGTCGATGGAGATGGTGCTGGGACGCTTCCCCCGGCTGAAAGAGCGCTTCTCGCAGGCCGCGGGCACGATGAGCGGCGGCGAGCAGCAGATGCTGGTCATCGGTCGCGCGCTGATGGCGAAGCCGAAGCTGCTGCTGCTCGACGAGCCCTCGCTAGGTGTCGCGCCGAAACTCGTCCAGGACATCGCCCGCTCCATCGTCGCCATCAACCGCGACAAGAAGGTCAGCGTGCTGCTGGTCGAGCAGAATTCGCGCATGGCGCTGCGCATCTCGCAGCGCGCCTATGCGCTGACCACCGGCAGTGTCGCGCTGAGCGGCAACTCCGCCGAATTGCTGACCGACGACAGGGTCAAGCGTCTTTATCTCGGCGGCGAGATCTGAGGCATTTCAATGCGCATACTCGTCATCAACCCCAACACGACCGCCTCGATGACCGCCAAGATCGGCGAGGCGGCGCAAAGCGTTGCGTCGCCGGGCACCGAAGTCATCGCCGTCAATCCGGTCGATGGCCCGCCCAGCATCGAAGGCTATTTCGACGAGGTCTTCGCCGTGCCGGGCATCATCGCCGAGATGGGCAAGGTGCCGGCGGCCGATGCCTATGTGATTGCCTGTTTCGACGACACCGGGCTCGACGCCGCGCGCTGCGCGAGCGAAGCCCCGGTCATCGGCATCGGCGAGGCCGCGTTCCATATGGCCAGCCTTGTCGCCGGCAAGTTCAGCGTCGTCACCACGCTTGCCCGCTCGGTGCCCGCGATCGAGCACAACCTCGCGAAATACGGTCTCGCCTCGCGCTGCGCCAGGGTGCGTTCCTCGGAGGTCGCCGTGCTCGAGCTCGAACGTCCGGGCTCGAATGCCAGGCACAGGATATCGCAAGAGATCGCGCGCGCCATAAGCGAGGACCATGCCGAGGCGATCGTGCTCGGCTGCGCCGGGATGGCCGATCTTGCGCACAGCCTATCCGAGGAGCACGGCATTCCGGTACTCGATGGGGTCGTCTGCGCCGTCACGCTGGCCGAGAGCCTGTGCAAGGTCGGCTTGAGGACGTCGAAGATCGGCGGCTATGCCGCGCCGCGCGGCAAGCGGTTCGCCGGCATGTTCGCCCCGCTGTCGCCGGCCGACTGAGACAGTCGTGTAGGGCCGGCTGCCGGGATTGACCGCCGCGCAAGCCATATTAGATTGAACCGACCTCTACCAATGGAGGCAAATCAGGCGGGCTGCGCCTGCGCGTTGAAGAGCATGTTGACGGTACTCAGGGAAGACGATCGAGAAGACAAGCCGGCGGCACGCTGGTCGCCGATCTATTATGGCTTGAGGGACGCCATCGTCAGCCACCGTCTCGCGCCGGGCACCAAGCTGCCGGAAGACGAGTTGGCCTCGATCTATTCGGTGAGCCGCACCGTCGTTCGCGCCGCCCTGCAGGCACTTGCGCACGACCGGCTGGCACGGCTGGAGCCCAACCGAGGCGCCTTCGTCGCGCAACCATCGAAGATCGAGGCGCGCGAAGTGTTCGAGGCGAGGGCGCTGATCGAACCCAAGGTGGCCGCGCTCGCCGCCAGGGCGGCGGTGCCGTCGGACATTGTGCAATTGCGGTCACACCTGGAGAAGGAGCATGAGGCGCTGCATGACGGCCGCGACAGCGACGCCATCATGCTGTCGGCGCGCTTCCATGTCGGCATCGCCGAGATCGCCGCGCATTCGGTGTTCACCAATTTCGTGCGCGACCTCGTCTCGCACTCCTCGCTGATCATCGCACTCTACTGGAAGCGCCGTGACGCGACCTGCGAGAAGCACGCCCATCATGCGCTGGTCGATGCGATCGAGGCCGGCGACAGCGGCAACGCGGCCGCCCTGATGAACAGCCATCTGGTCGACCTGCTGTCGGGGCTGGATCTCACCGACAAAGTCGAGAAGTCCGACAGCCTGGCGGATCTGCTGCGCGCCTAGAGCAGACGGCGGTCCAGCCGGTCGCCGAACCGCCGGAGGACCCGGCTAGGCCGCGGCCGCCTGCGAATAATCCATCCGCTCCAGATCGGCGATGAGGCCGGGTCCGGTCGGCTGCCAGCCGAGATGCGCACGCGTCCATTCGCTCGACGCCGGCATGTCGAGTCCGGCGAACATGGCGAGCCATCCGAAATGGTCTGCAGCCTCCTCCTGCGACAGGGAGACCACCGGCACGTCGAGGCCGGCGCCGATCACTTCCGCGATGGCGCGCATGGCGATGCCTTCCTCGGCAACGGCGTTGTAGCGCACGCCGGCTTCCTGCTTGTCCAGCGCCAGACGGTAGAGCTTGGCGACATCGAGCACATGCGCCGCCGACCACCGGTTGCGGCCTTCCCCGATATAGGCCGACACGCCCTTGGCGCGCGTCTGCGCGATCAGCGGTGTGATCAGGCCCTGCTTCACCGTGTCATGCACCTGCGGCAGCCGCACCACCGATACTTTGACGCCTTTCTCGGCCATTGCCGCACCGGCAAGCTCGGACAGGATACGAGGATTGGGGTGGTCGGTGTTGAAAACATCTTCTCTCGCCGGCTGTCCGTGTTCGGCCGAGCCCATGCCCACACCCGACGTGATGATGAGCAGCCGGTCCGAGCCGGCGAGCGCCCCTCCCAGCGCTTCGATGACGCGTTTGTCCTTCTCGCAATTCGCGAGGAAATTCGCGAAATTGTGGTCGAAGGCGGTGTGGATCACCGCATCCGATTTCGCCACGCCGTCGCGCAGGCTGTCGAGATCTTCGATATCGCCGCGATGGGGCTCGGCGCCGGCGCCGGCAAGCGAACGCGCGCCGGCTTCGGAGCGGGTCAGGCCGAGCACCTGATGGCCGGCGGCAAGAAGCTCAGGCAAGATCCTGGAACCGATGAAGCCGGTCGCGCCGGTAAGGAATACACGCATGGGAGGTCCTCCTGTGGTTGTTCGGAGGCCTTATTTGCGCTACAACTCATTCTGTTAAAGTAGTGACTTTATCATGGGATAATACTCAACAGGATCGCGATGCCGATCGAGACGACCAACAAGCTTGGCACCTTCCTTCGCGATCGCCGTATGCGCCTCGATCCCGCCGCCTTCGGCTTCCCCACGGGACGGCGGCGCACGCAAGGGCTGCGCCGTGAAGAGGTGGCGCAGCGCGCCAATATCAGCCCGACCTGGTATACCTGGCTGGAGCAGGGGCGGGGCGGCGCGCCGTCCGCCGATGTGCTGAACCGCATCGCGACCGGGCTGATGTTGACCGAGCCCGAACGCGAGCATCTGTTCATGCTGGGGCTCGGGCGACCGCCGGAAGTCCGGTACAAAAGCGTCGACAGCGTGACGCCGCGCCTGCAGCGCGTCCTCGACGCCTTGGACCCCAGCCCGGCGATCATCAAGACCGCGACATGGGATGTGGTGGCCTGGAATCGCGCCGCGGCCGCGATGCTGACCGACTATTCCAAGCTGCCGCGCGAGCAGCGCAACATCCTTCGGCTCATGTTCGGCAATCCCCGCGTGCGCGACGCGCAGGACGATTGGCAGAGCGTCGCGCGTTTCGTGGTCGGATCCTTCAGGGCGGATGCCACCCGGGCAGGCGCAGGCGCGGAAATCACCCAGCTCGTCGAAGAGCTTTGCCGGATCAGTCCGGAATTCGAGGCGCTGTGGCGCGACAACGACATCGTCGCGGCGCATGGCGAAGGCGTGAAGCGTCTGCGGCATCCCGAGATCGGGCTGATCGAGCTGGAGTTCTCGGTCTTCGCTGTCGATGGCCGTCCGGAGCTCGGCATGATCGTCTACAATCCCGTCACACGCGCGGACGCCGAACGCATCCAATCCTTGATCGAGTCCCGGTACGCGAAGATGTAGGGCGCTGGTGCCAGGAGGCCCGACGATGATGCGTCAGGTCTGAGATCGCCATCCATCCGATCGGCTCGGCGAAGCCTCAACGCCGCCCCGACGCCCTGATGTGGTCGATGAAGGCTCGCAGCTTCGGCAGCACCTGGTGCCTTTCCGGATAGTAGAGAAATACCCCCGGCGTTGTCACCGCGAAACGGCCGAGCAGCGCCTGCAGGCGACCGTCGGCGATCGGCGCTTCGGCGATCGGGCTTGGCACCTGGGCCAGCCCGACACCCTGGATCGCCCCCCCGAGCAGCGACGGGTAGTCATGCGCGATCAGCGGTCCCGACACGACTGCCTCGACGGTCTTGTTGCCGTCGACAAAGGACCAGGGCGCGACCGAACCGTTCGAGCGGCGCAGGCGCAGGCAGGCATGGTCGCGCAGGTCCTCGATGCGCTCGGGCGCCGCGCGCCGGCGCAGATAATCCGGACTGCCGACGACCACCATCGGAAAGGAGGGCGTCAGGCGAACCGCGACCATGTCGGGCGCGATCAGATCGCCCATGCGGATGCCGGCGTCGAACCCTGCCGCGGCAAGATCGGCCAGCTCGCCGCTAGCGACGATCTCCAGTTCGATCTCGGGATAGGCCTGGCAGAAGGAGGCGATCATCGGCTCCAGCAGGATCGGCACCACGGCCGGCGGCACCGAAAGCCGCAACAGCCCCGCCGGCCGTTGGCCCATCCCGCGCGCGATCTCGCTTGCGGCGATCAACTCCTCGAAGGCCGGCCGGGCGCGCGCGAAAAAGCGCTCTCCGGCTTCGGTGAGGCCGACGCTGCGCGTCGTGCGGATGAAGAGCGCAGCACCGATGCGCGCCTCCAGTGTGCGTATCGCTTGGCTGATCGCTGACGGGGTGACGGCAAGCTCTGCCGCAGCCTTGCGGAAATTGCGGTGCCTCGCGACGCTCAGGAAGGCTTCTACGCCGTCCAGCGCGCCATGCCTGACTGTGAAGTTCTGCTTCATGACCCGTCGACATTATCGCGGATAGTTGTCGGCAGAAAGCGGCCGTATTTCTTCCGTGACTGTGGAAGCCTGAAGGGAAGTTGAAATGACCGATGAACTCGACCGCGTGCGCGATCACTATCGCGCGACCGGCCTCGCCGATCGATTGAAGACCGCATTGGCGGTGTTTGGACCTGAGCAACAGCGGCTGAAGCCTGAACAGCTCGCGACCCTCGACCAGTTCCACACCCGCGGACTGGCGGCGACGGCTGAGCTCGCCAATCTGGCCGCCATCGCTGCCGACATGTCGGTGCTCGACGTCGGATCTGGCGTCGGCGGGCCTGCCCGGTTTCTTGCCGAGACCCATGGTTGCGAGGTGGTGGGCGTCGATCTCAGTGAATC
This sequence comes from Mesorhizobium sp. WSM4935, assembly GCF_029625735.1. Classification (NCBI taxonomy): domain Bacteria; kingdom Pseudomonadati; phylum Pseudomonadota; class Alphaproteobacteria; order Hyphomicrobiales; family Phyllobacteriaceae; genus Mesorhizobium; species Mesorhizobium sp. WSM4935. The sequence goes on from NZ_JARTVR010000008.1 coordinate 135,930, forward strand.
CTTCGTCGAGGCGGCGCGCTATCTGACCGCGCGAACCGGGCAGGACGGCCAAGTGTCGTTCGAAACCGGCAGTGCGCTGGCGCTGCCTTTCGAAGACGGCCGGTTCGATGCCGCGCTGTTGCAGCATGTGGCGATGAACATCGCCGACCGGCCGCTGCTCTACCGCGAGATCAGGCGCGTTTTGAAGCCGGGCGGAAAATTCGCCACTTTCGACGTCGTGCTGAATGGTGGCGATCCGCTCTATCCCGTGCCGTGGGCGAAGACGCCGGGCGAAAGCTTCCTGTTGACGGCGGAAGCGACCTGCGAGGCAATCGAGGCCGCCGGCTTCGGCATGCTCGTTCGCCGCGACGACACGGCCATAGCCAAGGCCTGGTTCGCCGAGCTCCGCGCCTCCGGCCCGCCGCCTACGCTCAATCTCGGCGTCGTCATGGGGCAGGGCTTTGCCGATCTCGCCACCAAGCTTGGGCGCAATCTGATGGAGGGACGGCTGGGCATTCTGACGGCGGTGTTCGAAGCCGTTCCCGTCAACTGAGCAGTTCCAGGAAAAGTGTTCAGCGGTTTTCCGTCCGGAATTGCGAAAACTAACATTGATAGGAGGCGAAGATGTCACCAGCGGTAATCTTCAACATCCACCTTGCGCTCGGCTATGTGCCCTGGCTGCTTTTCTTCGCGGCCTATATCTGGCCAAGGCTGAAGTCGATGGAGCCGATCGAGGCGCAGCGCGCCATCGCCATGCTGCACAGCTTCCGCTTCTTCGGGCTCGTTTTTCTTATCCCGGGCGTGGTCGGCTCCGACCTTGCTCCTGGCTTCGCAAGCTTCGCCGCCTATGGCGATTTCGCCACCGGCCTGCTCGCCATGCTGGCGCTGCTTGCGGTGACAAGGCCCGCGATCTTCTGGCCGCTCATCGTCGCCTTCAATGTCGTGGGCGTGGTCGACCTTGTCGGCGACTACTACCATGGCGTCATGCTCGACCTTCCGGGACAGGCCGGACAATTGGGCGCGACTTACGCGATCCCGATCCTCTACGTGCCGCTCTTGATGATCACGCATGCCGCGGCGTTCTGTCTGCTGGCGCGTTCAAGGCGCCATCAGCTGGCAGCGACCTAATACATGGGCGTCGCCATGTGCTTGGGCGCCGGCCATTCGCTCGTGATTTCCGGCTGCACCGGCCGCTCGAGATAGGTCGACAGCACGACATAGCTGCGCGTCGAGGTCACGCCGGGCGTATCGTAGAGGCGGGCCAGCAGGCCCTCCAATGCCCGCGTATCCTCGGTGCGCACCTTGAGCAGCATGCAGGTGTCGCCGGCGACCGTGTGGATCTCCTCGACCTCCGGATATTTGGAGACCGCCATCAGCTCCGGCGTCTTGCCCCAGCCCCTGGTGTCGATATGCACGAAGGCAAGCAGCGGCTTCTTCACCGCCCTCGGATCGATGATCGCCGATGTGGCGCGGATGGCGCCGCTGCGCTTCAGCCGCTTGACCCGCTCATGCGCCGCCGGCGGCGACAGGCCGACGCATTCGCCGAGCTCGGCATAGCTGATGGTCGCGTCCTCGACGAGAACGCCTAATATCTTTCGGTCGACGGGGTCGATCTCGCGGGCCGGTTGCTTGTTCCGCTGAATGTCATCTGTTTCTGCGTCCATATTGAAATTCTCCATTGCTGCGGAATTCAATTCGGCCATTATGATGATATGTCGAACGGCAATCAATCAGCAATCATGACCGCGGCGCCCCGCGCGCCAATCCCGGCCGCCGCCTATCTGCTGACGGGCTGCATCGCCGTCATCGGCTCCAACTCGCTGGTTCTGGGCCCGATAGCGCCCGCCGTCGCGGCATCCTTCGGCGCCAGCGTGCCGGCGGTGATGACGGCTGCCGCCGCCTTCGGCCTTGGCACGTCGGCCAGCGCGCTCTTCCTTGCCCGCTACATCGACCGGATCGGCGCGCGCCGCATGCTGCAGGGCGCATTGCTGTTGCTGGCTTTGGCGCTGGTCGCCAGCTCCCTGGCACCGACGGTGACGATCTTGGTGGCCGCCCAACTCGTCGCCGGCGTTGCGGCAGGCATTGCCATGCCGGCGATCTATGCCAGCTCGGCCGCGATTGCGCCGCCCGGCCGCGAAAGCGGCACCATCGGCGTCGTGCTGACCGGCTGGACGCTTTCCATGGTCGCCGGCGTCTCGTTGTCGGCGGTCCTCGCCGATCTCATCCACTGGCGCGCTGTCTTCGCGGCTGTGGCGTTGCTTGCTGGCGCGGCCGTTGCCGGCGTAGCGATGAGCTCAATGCACGACGCCAGAAGAAGCGGTCCCGCGCCGTCGCCGCTCGGCGCGCTCGCCGTTCCCGGCATCGTCCCGCTGCTCATTGCCTGCGGCGCCTTCATGACCGCCTTCTACGGCGTCTACGGCTATCTCGGCGATCATCTCCACGAAGCCCTCGGCGAGACGGTCAGCGCCAACGGCCTAGCGGCGGTCGCCTACGGCCTCGGCTTCGGCGCGGCCGCTTTGCTCGATGGCGTCATCGACCGCCTCGGCGCCCGCCGTGTCATGCCCTTCGCCTATCTGTTGGTCGCCGCCGTCTATGTCGCGATCGCGCTGGCGAGCGGCGGCTTCGGCCTGCTCATCGCGACGATCGCCATCTGGGGCCTCGCCAACCATTTCGGGCTGAACGTGCTGGTCATGCGGCTCACTGCGCTCGACCCGTCGCGGCGCGGCACCATCATGGGCCTGAATAGCGCGGTCACCTATCTCGCCGTCACCGTCGGCACGGCAGGCTTCGGCCCGCTCTATACGAGTCTCGGCTTCGCCAATTGTGCGCTGATCGCAGCCGGTCTGATGTTGGTGGCGGCCGGCGCCGCGGCATGGCGGCCGGTCGGCCCCCGGTAACGGCTCTGCCTCACTCTTCGCTTGCGGCCGCAATACCGTTTCGCACTTTCCCTGGAATTGCTCTAAGGCTGGCTTGCGAACCGGAGTCGCAGCCGATGAAGACGAGCCTTGAAGTCACCGCCGAGCCTTTGCCGCAGGATCTCGCTCTCCTGGGCGGGAGCCTCTCCGCCTTCAACGATGCCGATGTCGGCGGGTCGGGCCGAAAGTCGCTGGCCGTTTTCGTACGCGACGAAACCGGCGTCATCGTCGCCGGCATTTCCGGCTATACCGCCTGGGGCTGGCTTTATGTGCAGTGGCTATGGGTCGACGACAGGCTGCGCGGAAGAGGCGTTGCCGCCGGCATGCTCGACGCCGCCGAACGGGAGGCTATCGCGCGCGGCTGCCACGGCGCCTGGATCGACACTTTCAATCCAACCGCTAAGAAGGTCTACGAGCGCCAGGGCTACAAGCCTTTCGGCGAGCTGCCGGATTTCCCGGTCGGCCGCCGCCGTGTCTTCCTGCAGAAGAGGTTGGCTTAACCGGCGAGCTTTCCGCCGCGCATCGGCTCTGGCGCGCCGGTGGTGCTTGGAAAGCTGATCGGCAGGCCGCGCAGCACGCGCACGGCGAGGAAAGCAAAGCACTCCGCTTCCACCGCGTCGCCCTTCCAGCCAAGCGTCTCGGCCTGCACCACTTGGACGCCGGCGCGGCTTTCCAGCATCGCCATCATCGTCGGGTTGTGGCGGCCGCCGCCGCTGACCGCGAGCCGCTTCGGCCGGCGCGGCAACAGGTCGAGCGCCTTGCCGACGGCCGAGACCGTGAAGGCCGTCAGCGTCGCCGCGCCGTCCTCGGCATTCAGCCCGTCGGCCATCGCTGCGGTGAAGTCGAAGCGGTCGAGCGATTTCGGATAGGGCTTCGTCAGATACGGATGCTGCAAGAGCCCGGCGAGCCGTTCTTCGTCGACCTTGCCGGCGGCCGCCAGCCTGCCGTCGCGGTCCATCTCGCCGAGGCCCTTCGCCTTGATGAAATCATTGACCGGCGCATTGGCCGGACCGGTGTCGAAGGCGACGATATTGTCCTCGCCGTCCCACCAGGTAATGTTGCCGACGCCGCCGAGATTGAGCACGGCGGTGTCGCCGCTCGGGTCGGCTTCTTTCAGCAGCGCCGCATGATAGGCGGCGGCCAGAGGCGCGCCTTGCCCGCCGGCCGCGACATCGGCCGAGCGGAAATCATAGGCGACTTTGGTTCCGAGCAGCGAAGCCATCAGCTCGCCATCGCCGAGCTGGCGAGTCCTTCCGATCTTGCCAGGCTGCGGGGCGCGATGCAGCACGGTCTGGCCGTGGAAACCGACGATGCCGATATCGGCCATGCTCATGCCCTGGCTTTCGACGAGATCCTTGACCGCCGCCGATTGCGCACGCGTCAGCGCCTCTTCAGCTTCGCGGAAGATCGCCGGTTCCGGTCGCTCGAAATTCCAGGCGCGCGCCTGGCGCAGCGTCTCTTCGAGCAACGCGCGGATCGACTGGGGGTAAGGAGCCAGCGTGTATGTGCCGGTGTCGGCGATGCGCTCGCCGTCCGTCTTGATCAGCGCCACGTCGATATTGCCGTCGAGCACCGTGCCGGTCATCAGGCCGACGGCCCAGATTGGTTCCATGGTCGTCCCTCGAATCGTCGTTCAACCACGTGTCGGACGGATCGGCGCAGCAGGCAAGTCTTTCACCGTGCCCGTCCAGGCGGCCTTTTGGGCCAAATGGCGAAAATCGAGCAACCACGTTCTTGCCTCTTGCCGCCGAAGGCGCGAGCCTGCGGACCGGGTATCGAGCTCTCAAGGAGGAAACGCCATGGCAGCCAAAGTCGCAGTGATCGCGGGCGCCGGCTCCGGCTTAAGCGCCTCGCTGGCGCGGCTTCTCGCCAGAGCGGGTTTCGGCGTCGTCCTTGCCGCGCGCAACGTCGACAAACTGGCCACGCTGGTCAAGGAAACCGGCGCGCTGGCCGTCGAAACCGACGTGTCGGACGCGGCCTCCGTCGAGCGGCTTTTCGAGACGGTCGACAAGGCCGGTCCACTCGAAATCGCCGTCTTCAACGCCAGCGGCCGCACGCGCGGCCCGATCGCCGAACTCGACGCGGAAGCGGTCAAGCAAGCCCTGCTTGTCGGCGCCTATGGCGGCTTCCTGGTCGGCCAGCAGGCGGCGCGCCGGCTTCTTGCGCGCGGCTCCGGCTCGATCTTGTTCACCGGCGCCACGGCAAGCCTCAAGGGCTTCTCCGGCTCGGCCGGTTTCGCCATGCCGAAATTCGGTCTGCGCGGGCTGGCGCAATCGATGGCGCGCGAGCTCGCGCCGAAGAACATTCACGTCGCGCATTTCATCATCGACGGCCAGATCGAGCCGGCCGGACAAGCGACCGAGCCTGACCGGCCGGATCGTCGCCTCTCACCCGACGCGATCGCCGAGACCTATCTCGCCGTCCATCGCCAGCACCGCAGCGCCTGGAGCTTCGAAGTCGAGCTGAGGCCCTGGGTTGAGACGTTCTGACGACTCATGGCGCGAACCGCAGAACAACGCGCCCGGCCGCGAGTTGGTTATTTTAGAAAGTATGCATATTTCGTGAAGCCACTTTAGCGATCTGCAATGTAAAAAGGCGCAAAGTAAAAGACACCTTTACTTAACTTCGGCGTGCATACTGCGAGTTGGTCAGAATTGTTGTCCGGCTCTCCTGCACGAATTGAGAATGGGCATGCCGCTTACACGTCGCACGCTGTTTGCAGCCGGAGGCGGAGGACTGCTGATCGCGCAGGCGCCGGCCGTGGCCACGCCGGCTCAGGCGCAAGACGCTCCAAAACCCGTCGTCAGCGACAACAAGCTGCGCATCGCCATGCCGGCCTTCGCGTCGGATCCGTTCTTTCCGGCCGACGGCTCTGGAGACGGTGGCATCGATATGGATCTTGCGCGCGGCATAGCCGCGGAGCTTGGCGTCGAACCGGTGCTCGACCGGTCCGCCGTAACTTTCGACGCCATGGTGCAAAAGCTGACCACCGGTGAGGTGGACCTGGCGATCGGCAAGCTCAGCCGCACCCTTCAGCGCGGTCGCTCTATCCTCTATTCGCGGCCTTACGCCATGCTCCACCAAGGGCTGCTCGCAAACCGCGTGAACCTGGCGCGCATCGCGCAAGGCAAGCCGCCTGAACAGATCATCCGCGATTTCTCCGGCGATCTCGGCGTGATCGAAGGCTCGTCCTTCGCCAGCTATGCGGCGACGACCTTCCCGCACGCCACGATCCGGCGCTTCGCGGGCTGGAATACGGTCATCGATGCGATCCGCAACGGCACGATCGACCTCGCCTATCGCGATGATTTCGAGATCAAGAAGCTGATGGTCGACGATCCGTCGATGACGGTGGTCGCGCGCTCGATCACGCTGACGGACAAGGTCGATACGATCGCGGTCGGCGTGCGGCCGGACAATCCGCGTCTGGCGGCCTTCGTCGATCTCTATCTTGATTTGGCGCGAGGCCAGCAGGTCCTCAACACCGATGAGATCATCGCGCGCTATCGCCAGGGGAGCAAAGCCTGACAATGGCCGTCTCGGATGCAGCCGCACCCATGCCGTTCGATTGGCGCCTTGCGGCAAAGCGCATTCTGCGCTCACCGGCGATGACGATCATCATGATCCTGGCCGGGATCCTGTGCGGACTCTACTATCCGGCCTTTGCCCATGCGATCAGCCCCGCGGCGCAGGTCTATCTGAATTTCCTCAAGATGGTCGTCCTGCCCTATCTGGTCTCGTCCGTGATCTTCTCAATCACCGCGATGGTCCAGGACCCGAAATCGGTCCGCTATCTCGGCAAGGTCGGCATAGCGGTGCTGGTCGTGTCGTTCCTCGCCGTGCTGGTCAGCGGCAGCTATTCGCTGATCCTCAAGCCCGGGCAGATCGAGAACCCGCAATCGCGCATCGAGCTCGGCGAGTTCATCAATTCCCAGGGCAGCGTCTCCACCGATCTCGCATTCCCGTTCCAGCCGCCGCCGTCCACCGGTAACCCGCACGGCGAACATTCGATCTTCCTGGATCTGGTACCAAACAATGTCTTCAACGCGCTGGCCTCGGGCCAGACTATCCAGGTCCTGTTGTTCTGCCTGCTGTTCGGGCTGGCGATGGGCAAGATTCCTCAGCCCTCGTCGCTGAGCCTCTCACAGGCGCTCAACGCGGTGTACCGGGCCTGCACGGTGCTGACCAACTGGTTCGTCTGGGGATTGCCTTTCGCGACCTTCGTCCTGATTGCCGACCAGACCGCGTCGACCGGCACCAAGCCGCTGATGCTGATGGGCGGCTATCTGCTGGTGATGGGTCTTTCCTGCCTGACATTCCTCGCCGGCGCGTTTGCCGTCATCGCCATACGCTCGCGGCGAAGCTACTGGGCCACGATCAAGACCCTTCAGCCGCTTCTGATGGTGGCCATCACGACGCGGTCCACCGTCGCCTCGCTGCCCTGGGTCATCAACCTTTTGACCGAGCGCCTGAGGTTCAACCTCGTGGTGGTCGAGCTGCTCGTGCCGTTGCAGGCGGCGCTGCTGCGAACCGGCCCGGCGCTGGTCTACACCTCGGGCACCCTGTTCATCGCCCAGCTCTACGGCCATCAGCTGGCGATTCCGGACCTCTTGCTTATCGGCGTCGTCTCCGCGCTTCTGGCGCTGACGACAGGCGGCATGGGCAGCCTGCTCATCTTGTCGCAGATGTCCATCGTCTGCGGCTATCTGAAGCTTCCCTTCGAGGCGGCGTTCGCCCTGTTCGTCGCGGTGGACGCGGCCGTGGACACGCTGATGACGCTGTCCAGCGTCTCCACCGTGGCCGCAAGCACGGCAATGATCGCGCCCAGCCATCGGGAAGCGGCGCTGAGCGCTGAAACCGTCGCGCAAGAGCTCGAAGCCGAGCCCGTACGATGATCGACGACGGCATCCGTCCCCAGCTCGGCATCATCGGCGGTCTCGGGCCGCTGGCATCGGCCGACTTCTACTTCAAGCTCACCCGGATGACCGAAGCGCTCCGCGACAACGAGCATGTGCCTTGCGTCATCCTCAGCGTGCCGCAACTGCCCGACAGGACCGAAGCGATCCTCAGCAACCATGACGCGCCGCTGGCCCCGCTGAGGGCTGCGGTCTCGACGCTCAACGCGCTCGGCGTTGCCTGCATCGCCATGCCCTGCAACACCGCCCATCATTGGTATGACAGGCTGGCGGCGAACTCGTCAGCCGAGATCATCCACATCGGCGATGCGGTGGTGGCGGAGATCCGCCGCAGTCTGGACCGGGGCAGGGTTGCGAACCTCGCAACGCGGGGCACCCTGGTTTCCGGTTTCTATCAGCACAGGATCTCGGCGGCGGGATTCGACCTCTGCCTTCCACAGGACGCCGAGTTTCAGGAGCGCGTCGACAGCGCGATCATGCTCGTCAAGGCCGGGTCGATCGCGGAAGCCGCGGCCGAGACCGAGCGCGCGCTTCATCTCGCGCAGCTGGCCGGCGCCGATGCAGCGCTTCTCGGCTGTACCGAATTGTCGGTCGTGGCGGCCAGCCTCGGCGACACGAACGGATTGATCGTCATCGACAGCAATGCGGCCCTGGCGCGAGCCAGCCTGACACGATTGGGCTTCGGCGTTCAGGAAGCGCGGGGCCTGCCGACAGTGCCTCGCTTGCGGGGAAATGGTCGACCGACCTGGCTTGCCGCGCAGCAGGCCTCGTAAGCGTCGCCGCTGCGCGATCAAAACCGGCTTGCGAGCAGCCGGTGTTCTCCAAGGCACAATATCTTTGAGAGAATATTTTCCACCTCCCGTTTGAGAGGAAAAGCGCTTCTTTGCCCAGTCGGGCAGCATTGGTGATGCTGATATCGAGGCTTCGCATCCCGCCAGGCCAAAATGATTTCAGGATCGCAAGGAACGCACCATGTCCGGACGCGGCAACGCTTCAAAGTCTCTCGTTACGTCAATCACCAGGCGCGCCGGATTGGCGTTACTTCTCGCCACGACATTGGCCGTGATCGGCCTTGGCGCGCCATCGCCGTCCTTCGCCGAGGACAAGAAGTCAATCAAGGTCGGCATCATCAGCGGCGAGGATGAGGATGTCTGGCGCGTCGTCACCGCCGAGGCGGCCAAGAAAGGGCTGATCATCGAGACCGTCGTCTTCAACGACTATACCCAGCCCAACGAGGCGCTGGAGCGCGGCGAGATCGACGCCAACGCTTTCCAGCACAAGCCCTATCTCGACAACCAGATCAAGACGCAAGGCTACCACATCGTGCCGGTCGGCTATACCGGCGTCTGGCCGATCGGCCTTTATTCGAAAAAGCATGCCAAGGTCGCCGACCTGCCGGAAGGCGCGGTGATCGGACTGCCGAACGACCCGTCCAACGAAGGTCGCGCGCTGCATGTGCTGGAACATGAAGGCCTGATCAAGCTCAAGGACGGCACCGGCATCCTGGCGACCACCGCCGACATTGCGGAGAACCCGAAGAAGCTTGAGATCAAGGAACTCGACGCCGGCATCGTCGGCCGCTCGGTGGACGATCTCGACGCCGCCGTCGTCAACACCGACTGGGCGCTGAAGAGCGGCCTCGGCCCCGAAAACCGCATCGCGCAGGAGCCGGTGGCAGATAATCCCTACCGCAACTTCATTGCGGTCAAGGCCGGCAACGAGAACGAGCCCTGGGTGAAGACGCTCGTCGCCTCCTATCAGAACGATACGGTCAAGGCCGAGTTCGACAAGGTCTACAAAGGCACCGGGATCAGCGCCTATTGATCGGCGCCTGGCTGGCAGAAATGGACGGCCCGCGGTTGAGCGGGCCGCCGTCGCGTTTGCGCGGCACTGAAACGGACATAGAGATGAACCAGCATGTCACGGCCGAACGCGCCGATCGGGTCCGCATCCAGCCGACCGGGCGGGAAGACGTCGTCTGCCTCGTCGGCCTGAAGCGCCGCTTCGGCGCGACAGCGGCGCTCGACGGCGTCTCGCTCACTGTGCGGAGGGGCGAGATCCTCGGCATCATCGGCCGCAGCGGCGCCGGCAAATCGACGCTGATCCGCTGCCTGAACGGGCTGGAGCGGCCCGATTCCGGCGAGGTCTTCATTGAGGGCCGCGAGATCGGCCGTCTGAGCGAGCGCGAGCTGCAGCCGCTGCGCCGCCGCATCGGCATGGTATTCCAGCACTTCAATCTTCTGTCGGCCAAGACCGTCGAGGAGAATGTCGCGCTGCCGCTCAAGATCGAAGGCCGCCCGCGCGCCGAGCGCCTGGCACGCGCGGCGGAGTTGCTGCGCCTCGTCGGCTTGTCGGAGAAGGCCAAGGCCTATCCGGCGTCGCTGTCGGGCGGGCAGAAGCAGCGCGTCGGCATCGCCAGGGCGCTTGCCGCCCGACCGGCACTGCTCTTGTCGGACGAGGCGACCTCGGCGCTCGATCCGGAGACGACGCGCTCGATCCTCGCTCTGCTGAAAGACATCAATTCCACGCTCGGTCTCACCATCCTGCTGATCACGCATGAGATGGAGGTGATCCGTTCGATCGCCGATCGGGTGGCGGTGATCGATGCCGGGCGCATCGTCGAGGAGGGCGCCGTCTGGCAGGTCTTCGCCACCCCGAAATCGGAGATCACCCGCAGCCTGCTCGGCGGCATCCGGCCGCAATTGCCGCCCGAGATCGCCAGCCGGCTGGTTCCGGGCGAAGGCGCGGAAACGATCCTCCGGATCGATGTCGCCGGCGAGGCCGCGCGCGGCGCCTTGCTCTCCGACCTCGCCGTGGCGGCGCCGGGCCGGTTCCGCCTTGTGCATGGCGGCGTCGATCATGTCCAAGGCCAACCCGTCGGCACGCTGTTCCTGGCCGTTGCCGGCGCCGAAGCCGCGCATCTTGGGCGGGTTACGACATTCCTGAAGGACCGCGGCGCGCGGGTGGAGGTGCTTGGCCATGTCGCCGGTCCTGTTTGAACTCTTGCTCCGTTCGATCTGGGAGACGGTGCTGATGACCGGCGCGTCCGGCCTCATCTCGCTGGTCTTCGGCCTGCCACTCGGACTTGCCCTGGTCGCCACCGATCGCGGCGGCATCGCCGAGAGCCTTTGGGTCAACCGTAGTCTCGGCGCCGTCATCAACGGCTTCCGTTCGGTTCCTTTCATCATTTTGCTGGTGGCGCTGATCCCGGTGACGCGGCTGATCGTCGGCACCTCGATTGGCACATGGGCGGCGATCGTGCCGCTGTCGATCGCCGCCACCCCCTATTATGCCCGTATCGCCGAAGTCTCGCTGCGCGAGGTCGATCACGGGCTGATCGAGGCGGCGCGCGCCATGGGAGGCAACCGCTGGACGATCATCCGCGAGGTGCTGGTGCCGGAGGCGCTGCCGGGCATCGTCGCCGGCTTCACGGTGACGCTGGTGACGCTCGTCGGCGCCTCCGCCATGGCCGGCGCCATCGGCGCGGGCGGTCTCGGCGACCTCGCCATCCGCTACGGCTACCAGCGTTTCGAAACCAGCGTGATGGTCGCGGTGGTCGTCGTGCTCATCGTGCTCGTCTGCGGCATCCAGTGGATCGGCGACCGCCTCGTCGCTCGGCTGGACCATCGCGGGTAGCACCGGATGCGAACGCAATTTGCCGCAAAAGCCGGGAATTGAGCGCCGGCTTGCTCCGTTTGCAGTGACATTGGTTGGTGCGTTTCTTCACCGGCAATGGCCCTGATGTCATCGTGCGGCTGGGTTGCAAGTCTCGCCGAGAGGAGCCTGTCCATGGCAAGAATAATTCCGGTGCTCGATCTCGACCGCCTGGAGCAGGGCGCATCGGAACTGCGGACATTCTTGTTCGATCTGCGTACCGCCGCCCGCGATGTCGGTTTCTTCTATTTGAGCGGCCACGGCATCACGCAGCCGGAGATCGACGCGGTGCTGGGCGCCGCGCGCCGCTTCTTCGCCTTGCCGGAAGCCGACAAGCTCGCCATCGAAATGGTGAAGTCGCCGCAGTTTCGCGGCTATACGCGCGCCGGCGGCGAGCTGACCAGGGGCAAGGCCGACTGGCGCGAGCAGCTCGACATCGGCGTTGAACGCGCGACCATTGCGCAAGGGCCGGGCGTGCCGGCCTGGACCCGGCTGCAGGGCCCAAACCAGTGGCCCGCCGCGCTCCCCGATCTGAAACCGGCGCTGCTTGCCTGGCAGGCCAAGGCGACCGATGTGGCGATCCGGCTGCTCAAGGCCTTCGCGCTGTCGCTCGACCAGCCGGAGGACGCCTTCGATCCGATCTATCGCGGCGAACCGAACCATCGCATGAAGATCGTGCGCTACCCCGGCCGCAATGCCACCGGCGACGACCAGGGGGTGGGCGCGCACAAGGATGGTGGCTTCCTCACGCTTCTGCTGCAGGACGAGAACAAGGGCCTGCAGGTCGAATATGACGGCAGCTGGGTCGATGTCGACCCGATCCCGCGAACGCTGGTGGTCAACATCGGCGAGCTGCTTGAACTCGCCTCGAACGGCTATCTCAGGGCTACCGTGCATCGCGTCGTCACGCCGCCTGCCGGCGTCGAACGGATTTCGGTGCCGTTCTTCTTCAGCGCCCGGCTCGATGCCACCATCCCGCTGCTCGATCTGCCCGAAGAACTGGCGACCGAGGCGCGCGGCCCGGCCAGCGACCCCGACAATCCGCTCTTCCGCAATGTCGGGACCAATGTGCTGAAAAGCCGGCTGCGGTCGCATCCCGACGTGGCGCGGCGTCACTATGCCGACCTCCTGGAAAAAGCGCCGGCCGCAGGCTGACAATTTCCCGACGATTGAGCGAGATTTTTTCGCGATTTCGATCTTTTTTGGAATTCCGTTCGTCGAAAATACGCGGTTCAGGCCCCAAATAAGGGGCATCGCTCGGTGTTTTCCTCCCATTGCGCCGGGCGATGTTCCCCTCTGAAGGTTATGACCTTCATTCTTGGCCGGGCCGCTTTTGCGCCCGGCCTTTTTCATGAGCGATTGCTCGACGTGCTGGAGAGCCTGATCCAGTCGGAGTCTGCGGAAGGCTGAAGGCTTTTCCCCTCTCCCCTACGGAGCTTGAGAGGTTCTCGCGGCCCGTGTTACAGCGCGCGCATGATCGATTATGCAGGCGAAATCCTCATCCTGACCGGCCCGCCCGGTTCGGGGAAAACCACTACGGCCGAGGTTCTCGCGCGACAGCCCGGGTCGCCCAAGGTCCATCTTCACGCCGACGATTTCTGGCACTTCATCAAGAACGGCGCGATCGCGCCCTATCTGCCGGAAGCCCACCGGCAGAACGAGGTGGTGATGGACGTGCTGGCGAATGCCGCGGACGGCTATGCCGGAGGCGGCTACTTGGTCATCGTCGACGGCATCATCGGGCCTTGGTTCCTGCCGCCGTTCAGGGCGCTCACCACGATCTTGCACTACGTCGTCCTGCGCCCAGCCGTCGACATCGCCGTCGAGCGCTGCCGGCGGCGTGGCGGCGACACGCTGACCGATCCCGGGCCGATCAGGGCGTTGCACGAGCAGTTCGCGGCATTGGGCGAGTTGGATCGTCATGCGCTCGCGACAGACGGGCTCGATCCGCTTGAAACGCAGGAAGCGGTCGTCGCGGCGCTGGAGAGCGGAGCGTTTCGGCTGGCAGGTTGATGTTTTCTCGCATGGCACGCTGCCGGTCCCATCGACGATCACGCTCCTTATGCGACGAAGCCGCGATGACGGGCATTTCTCGGCCTGCGGGTGCGGTCGGCCTCGACTATCCGCTTGGCAAGCGGTGCTGCGTCGGGCCAAACTGATCAACCTGCACGCCTGCCTCAAGGAGACATCGAAATGACCGCCAACGTTTTTTCCGGCTGCATGCCGGCGCTGATGACGCCTTGCACCGATGACCGCCTTCCCGACTTCGACGCGCTGGTGCGCAAGGGGCGCGAGCTGATCGCTGCCGGCATGTCGGCCGTCGTCTATTGCGGCTCGATGGGTGACTGGCCGCTGCTGACCGACGCGCAGCGTATGGAAGGCGTCGAGCGCCTGGTGAAGGCCGGCGTCCCGGTGATCGTCGGCACAGGTGCCGTCAACACGGCCAGCGCTGTCGCGCACGCCGCCCATGCGCAGAAGGTCGGCGCGCGAGGCCTGATGGTGATCCCGCGCGTTCTGTCGCGCGGGCCCTCGGTGACGGCGCAGCGTCATCACTTCAAGGCGATCCTCGCCGCCGCGCCCGACCTGCCGGCCGTCATCTACAACAGTCCCTATTACGGCTTTGCCACGCGCGCCGACCTCTTCTTCGCGCTGCGCGCCGAGCATCCGAATCTCGTCGGCTTCAAGGAGTTCGGCGGCCCGGCGGATCTGCGCTACGCGGCGGAAAACATCACCAGCCGCGAGGACGACGTTGCGCTGATGATCGGCGTGGACACCGCCGTCTTCCACGGCTTCGTCAATTGCGGAGCATCCGGCGCCATCACCGGCATCGGCAATGTGCTGCCGAAGGAAGTGCTGCATCTGGTCAGCCTCAGCCAGGCGGCGGCCAAGGGCGATGCCGAAGCGCGCCGGCTGGCGCAGGAACTGGACGCGGCGCTGGCCGTGCTGTCCTCTTTCGACGAGGGTCCGGACCTCGTGCTCTATTTCAAGCACATGATGGTGCTGAAGGGTAATCCCGAATACAGGCTACACTTCAATGAGACGGATGCGCTGAGCGACAGTCAGCGCGGCTATGCCGAGCAGCAGCTCGAGCTGTTCGACACCTGGTACGCCCAATGGTCGAGGCAGCCGGTAATGGCAAGATACGCGGCCTGAATTGACATCTCGGCCGGGACGAACAGGCCGGTGTTTCGCACCGGCCTGCTCGCACGATCGCTCATGCGGCCTTGACCTTCAGCTCGTCCTCGCCGCGCACCATCCTGGTCACGCCCGCGAAGTCGAGCTTGCCGGAGCCGAGCACCGGCACCTTCGGCACGACGCGCACTTCGGCCGGCACCATCAGGTCCATGGCTCCGTCGGCCTTGGCGAAGGCCAGGAACTCGGCGCGGGTGGCGCCGGACGCTTCGGTGATGAGGATCAGCTTCTCGCCCTTGCGCGCGTCCGGCACCGTGGCGACGGCCGACAGCGAGCCTTTCCACAATTCGCCGGCCAACGCCTCGACCGCGGCAAGAGAGACCATCTCGCCGCCGATCTTGGCGAAACGCTTGGCGCGGCCGCGGATCGAGATGAAGCCCGCATCGTCGACCGTGACGACGTCGCCGGTGTCGTGCCAGCCGTCCTTCAGCGGCTCGATCACCCCCGGATTCTCGGCGCGCAGGTAGCCGGCCATGACGTTCGGCCCGCGCACCAACAGCCGCCCGCCTTCGTCGACGCCGGGCACCGGCTCGAGGCGATATTCCATGCCGGGCATGATTTTGCCGACGCTGCCCGATTTGTTGTACATCGGCGTGTTGATGGCGATCACCGGCGCGGTCTCGGTCACGCCGTAGCCTTCCAGGATGCGCAAGCCGAACTTCTCCATATAGGTTGTGCGTGTGGCGGCCTTGACCGGTTCAGCGCCGGCGAAGCAGTAGCGCACCGAGCGGAAGTCGTATGGATGCGCCGTGCGGGCATAGCCGGAGAGGAATGTGTCGGTGCCGAAGATGATCGTCGCGTTCGACCCGTAGATCAGTTCCGGCACGATCCGGTAGTGCAGCGGCGAAGGATAGAAATAGACCGGCACGCCGGAGATCAGCGGCAGCACGGTGCCCGCCGTCATGCCGAAGGAATGGAAGATCGGCAGCACGTTGAACACCTTGTCGCCCGAATGGAAGTCGATGCGTGAGGCGGCTTGGGCGGCATTGGCCAGGATGTTGCGGTGAGTCAGCACCACGCCCTTGGGCGTTCCTTCCGAGCCGGAGGTGAACAGGATCGCCGCGGGGTCGTCCGCCTTGCGCGCCACCCGCGGCGTCACCTTGCGCAACAGCCCGAGCAACTTGTCCTTGAGGCCGATGGTGGCGCGCAGATCGTCGAGCCAGACGATGTCGATGGAGCGGCCGATCTCCTCCACCACCGGGCCGAGCTTTGCCTGCTCGACGAAAGCGCGGGAAGTCAGCACGGTCCGCACCTCGGCTGCCTTGCAGGCCGACAGGATGTTGGCGGCGCCCGCGGTGAAGTTGATCATCGCCGGCACCTTGCCGGCCGACATGACGCCGAGCAGCGTCGCGCAGGAGCCGTTGGCGTTGGGCAGCATGATGCCCAGCGTCTGCTGTCCGGCATAGAGATGCTCGAACTTCTCGCCGAGCACCGCGGCGGCGGTGAGCAGCTTGCCGTAGCTCAGCGAGCCAGTGACCGGATCCTGCACCGCAAGCTGTTTCATGCCGCGCTCGTGCGCCGTTTCGATGATCTTCTGAAGCACCGTCTTGCCGATATCCTGGGTGCGGAAGACGAGATCCGACATTACCTGGTAAAGCGCCGAGCCCGCCGCGGCGCGCCGCTGGCGGCCCTTCAGTTCCTGCGCGACTTCGAGCTTTACCGGCTCCAGGATGGTCACCTTGACCTTCGGGAACAGGCGGCGGCGCACATGCTGCGAGGAGAGCCGCGAGAAATAGCTCTTTTCCAGCCCCTCGATGCGCACCGGCACCACCATCGAGCCGGTCTTGTCGGCAACCATAGCGGCGCCGTCATAGACCTTCATCAGACCGCCGGTGACGGTGATGCGGCCTTCCGGGAAGATGACCAACGGATCGCCACCCTGCACGATCTTGATCAGTGTACGGGTCGACATTGGCTTTGCCGGATTGAGCGGCAGCGCGCGGGCGAGCTTCATGAACGGCTTCATCCACCAGGCCTGGGCGATCGTGTAGTCGATGGCGAAGACCGGCTCCTCGTCGGTCAGCGTCAGCGCCAGCGGGCCGTCGAGGAAGCTGACATGGTTGAGCGCAAGGATCGGCGCCTTGCCGGCCGCCTTGAGATTGTCCAGCCCCTCGACTTCCAGCCGCAGGAAGGCGCGGAACAGGATCGAGACGAAATCGCGGAAGGGGTTGGTCGGCAGGAATTTCAGCATCAGCCAGGCGGCGATCGCGTTGGCGACGACGAGGCCGAACAGGATGCCCGCGATGGAGACGCCGGCGGCCTGGATCGCGGCGACGAGGGCGCCGCCCACCGTCATGAAGCCGGCATTGACGATGCTGACGGCGGCAACGACGCGGGCGCGGCGCGCTTCCGGCGACCAGGCCTGCACGGCGGCGAAGGTCGGCACTACCAGGAAGGCGGCCGCGATCGCCATGCCGGCGAGGTCGATGGCGACGCGGATGGTGTTCGGGCCGGCGAAGAAGGCGGCAAGCGTCTCGGCTTGGGGCGAAGGCTGCATACTGCCGATAGTCCAGGCAAGATGCAGGCCGAACAGCGCCATCAGCGCGGTGCCGACCGGCGCTGGGAGCAGCACCATGCGGCCCTGCGACATCCAGGCGGCGATAGCCGAGCCGATGGCGATCGAGACGGCGAACACCGCGAGATAGGCTGTGACGGCGATCTCGTTGCCGCCGAGCGAATCCTTGATCATCGCCGGCAGGATCGAAAGCACGATGGCGCCGACCAGCCAGAACCAGGAGGTCATCAGGCCGGCGCGCCAGATGCGCGTCTCGGTCCGCAATTCGGCGACCTGGCGCCATGTCGAGCGGAAGATGTTCTTGTCGATGGCAAGGTTGGGGGCGGCTGAACCGGTGGAGGGGATGTAGCGGCTGACCAGCCAGCAGCCGACGGCCAAGGCCATCATGATAGGCCCGAACACCGCAACTCCGATGCCGTCGGCGGACACGACGCCGCCGGCGATGGTGCCGCCGAGGATCGCGGCGAAGGTCGCCGACTCGATCCAGGCATTGGCCTTGGGCAGTTCCTTGCGTTCCAGGTGATCGGGCAGGATGCCGTATTTGATCGGCCCGAACAGCGCCGAGATGATGCCGAACATCAAGAGCGCCGTCATCAGCACCGGGATCGACGACAGCGCGATGCCGGCGACGGCTACGGCGGCCGCGGCGATCTCGGTGAATTTCAGCCGGCGGGCGATCAGCGCCTTGTCGAAGCGGTCCGCGATCTCGCCGCCCAGCGCCGAAAGCAGCAGGAAGGGCGCCATGAAAATCGCGCCGGCCAGCGTCACTAGCGAGGCGGCTTGATCCTTCGCCAGCGTGAACAGGATGAGGAACACCAGCGTGTTCTTCAGGAAATTGTCGTTGAAGGCCGAGAGGAATTGCGTCCAGAAAAGAGGCGCGAAGCGCCGCGACATCATCAGATGGGTGTTCATGGCAATTTCCATTGGGCAAGTCCGGCTGGCAGCCCGATTGGACTGAGCGGACACTTGCGCGGTTTGAGCCTTTTTATCGGGAAGCGGTTAAGCTTCGTTACTGCAATTCAATCCAATCCATTTGTTTCTTGTTCTTGGTGCATGGAATCTGTCGTCCATGATCGGTCTCCAGGCCTTCCGGGCACTCGACTGTCTGCGGGCTTGGCTGTCGGCAAGCATCATCGATATGGTCCTTTCGTTTCAGGGTGAGTGTGGCTCGGTGCAGGCTTGTTTCAGGTCGGATACATTCTTGAACATCGTTCATAGTGGCACCATAGCACATCGTGAACACCGTTCAAGAGAAAAATGAACGGCGTTCATACGCCGGATCGATAGGTCTGCCTCGGAATTACCGGCGGCAATCGAGCACGTTGCCGGCTAGCCGCATGAGGAAACGCTTCGGCTGAGCGGTACTGTCAGGAGAGCAGCGGAACATTAGACAAAGTCTCGATTTTGCGACGGCTCGAGTTACACCAGCGCGTTCGCAAACGGCTATCAATCGACGCGACGTGCGCCGCGAGGACATCGGGACCTGGGCGCGGGCGCCGATATCAAGCTCATCCGGGCCGAGGCGGGGACGCCAGGCGCCGCCGAGTGAGAATTTGCCAAAGTTGCGGCGTTGCTCAGGACGGTTTTTCGCTGATCACCTCGAACCGCTCGACCGTGCAGTGCTCGCCGACAAGCGTCAGCGCGTCCGTCGAAGGTGACATCGCGTCGGGCTGTTTCCATTGAACCATGAAGGAATACACAAAGTGATCGCGATCGGTGTCGTGTTCCATACCTACGAAACGCGCCGCATAGCCGAGCGGGCGTACCATCTCCTGAAGGTCCGGCGGTGAATTCTTGGGCCAGGAGACCGAGATGACGGCCTTATGGTCGCGCGAGATCTTCAGATCGACCCATTTCAGCGCTTGCAGCGTCACCAAAGTCAGCACCGTCGCGATCGCGCCGAGGCCATACTGGCCGCCGCCGAAGGCAAGGCCGATCATGGTCATGATCCACATCGTGGCGGCGGTGGTCACCCCGGTGACGAGATCGCCGCGCCTCAGGATGGCGCCGCCGCCGATGAAGCCGACGCCGGTGAGCACGCCGAGCGCGAAGCGCATCACATCCAGGCGCACGAAGGAATCCGGCGCCTTGCCGGATACGTCGAGCAGCATGTTGGCCTGGACCATGGCCACGCAGGCCGCCAAACCGACCAGGATGGTCGTGCGCAGCCCGGCGGAATGGCCGCGCGCCTCGCGATTCAAGCCGATGAGAAAGCCTGCCAGCAGTGTGACCAGCAGCCGCCCGACAAGGTCCGGCCAGCTCGGGTGAAGCGGCATGTCGCAGCAAAGCGTCTCGAACATGGTCCCGATGGGGCGCTGAAAGGTCGCCGCGCCTCAGTTTCGCCTGCGACGTTCAACTGGCGGAGCCGGTGATGGTTCCTTGGCCCAAGCCCGGGTTTTCGCGGACGACAACCTTCAATGGGCAGCGAGGCTGACCACCAGCGCCAGCACCACGATGCCGACCAAGCCTGCGATGAAGATGATGCGCCGCGCGCGCGTGTGCAGGATGATCTCGCCCTGCCGGGCATTCTGGCCGGAGAAGACCGGCCCTTCGTCGTCGCGATCCTTGCTCATGAATGCTCCCCCTGGATGGATGCGGAAGGTCTCTGAGCAGGAATCAATTTGTGGGCTTGAAGTTCCGCCCGTTTCGGCGCGGCGAATGCCTCGCGACCGGGATCGAACCGGTCGCGGGGCATTGATCGGCTCAGCCGAATTTCGGATCCAGGCTGCCCGACTTGTAGCGCTTGGCCATCTCCGCCAACGGGATTGGCTTGATCTTCGGCGCGTTGCCGGCGGTGCCGAACTGCTCGAAGCGTTCCTTGCAGAGCTTTTTCATCGCGGCCATTGCCGGCGTCAGGTATTTGCGCGGATCGAATTCCGACGGGTTCTCGGTCAGCACCTTGCGGATCGCGCCTGTCAGCGCCATGCGGTTGTCGGTGTCGATGTTGATCTTGCGCACACCATGCTTGATGCCGCGCTGGATCTCTTCCACCGGCACGCCCCAGGTCGGCTTCATCTGGCCGCCATATTTGTTGATGATCTCCTGCAACTCCTCCGGCACCGAGGACGAGCCGTGCATGACCAGATGCATGTTGGGCAGGCGGCGGTGGAACTCCTCGATCACGTTCATCGCCAGCACCGCGCCGTCCGGCTTGCGCGAGAATTTGTAGGCGCCGTGGCTGGTGCCCATGGCAACCGCCAGTGCGTCGACGTGGGTGTCGCGCACAAACTGCTCGGCCTGCACCGGATCGGTCAGCAACTGGTCATGGCTGATCGCGCCTTCGACGCCGTGGCCGTCCTCCTGCTCGCCGCCGCCGCTTTCCAGCGAGCCCAGCACGCCGATCTCGCCTTCCACCGACACGCCGCCCCAATGCGCCATGTCAACGACGCGCCGCGTGATCCCGGAATTATAGGCATAGTCGGCCGGCGACTTGCCGTCTTCCTTCAGCGAGCCGTCCATCATCACCGAGGTGAAGCCATACTGGATCGCGGTGACGCAGGTCGCTTCGTTGTTGCCGTGGTCGAGATGCATGCAGACCGGGATGTCGGGATGGATCTCGACCAGCGCGTCGATCAACTTGGCCAGCACCACGTCATTGGCATAGGCGCGCGCGCCGCGGCTGGCCTGCAGGATGACCGGCGACTTGGTCTCCTCGGCCGCCTCCATGATGGCGAGCCCCTGTTCCATATTGTTCATGTTGAAGGCAGGCACGCCATAGCCATGTTCGGCGGCATGGTCGAGCAATTGTCTCAATGTGATGCGAGCCAACGAATAGTCTCCCGTATCTGGTTCGAGCCCGTGTTTGAAAAGGCCGCCCCGGCGGGCGGCCTTGTTGCTTCTGGCCGGATTTCGAACCTATCGCAACCTTTTGAAGCCTCTTCGGCCGCAATTCTTGTTGCAGGGCTGAAATCAGGCGCGTTCGGACTTAGGCGGCGATGCGTGCGCGCGCGGCGAGGATGTCGACGCAAGCCTTGGCGGCTTCCTTGCCCTTCACGGCGAAATGCTCGTGGAAGAAGCGGTGATGCTCGGCGCTGTCATGGTAGTTGTGCGGCAGCAGCACCGCCGACAGCACCGGCACGCCGGTCACGAGCTGCACGTTCATCATGCCGTCAATGACGGAGCTTGCCACGAAGTCGTGCCGGTAGATGCCGCCATTGACGACGAAGGCGGTGCCGAGGATCGCCGCATAACGGCCGGTCTCGGCGAGCGCCTTGGCGTGCAACGGGATTTCATAGGCTCCCGGCACGTCGAAGACCTCGACGGCAAAGCCGCCGAGCACGGCAAGCTCCGCCTCGAAGGCGGCCACGCACTGATCGACGATATCGGCATGCCAGCGCGCCCGGATGACGGCGACACGACGAACAGTATGGTCTTTGGGGAAATGCTGATTCATGGGTCCTTCCTTCCGTTTCGAACCAGAATCAGGACGCACGACGCAAAAAAACGCGGTCCGCGCGAGCGGACCGTCTTCTGCGATCGTTCTCTTCCATCCGGACTGTAACCGTCGGCTCCGGAATCGCACCGGATCTGCTGACCCTTCCGATAGGCTGGAAGGCGCTCGCGGGCTTGGGCCGAAACCCCTACCGCCGGTGGGGACTTTCACCCCGCCCTGAGAACATTAACGGCGGTTTTATGGGAGAGGAGGGTGGCGCTGTCAATCGACGAGTGTCCAATCGAAGGATCGCGGCGCTGCAGGACCAAGGTTCCTCGCCCCACGAAATGGGGGGAGGAGGCTCGGCGAAGCCGAGGCGGAGAGGGAAGCGCCCTACGAAGGCCCCCTCTCCGTCCGCTTCGCGGACACCCCCCCGCCTTTGGTGGGGGCGAGGAACCCAAGCATAGATAGGTCGGCGAGACAGCGTCCCCGTCCTACTGGACATCCCCTCGCGGAGGAGATCAGCTAATTACCCGCGTTCCGGGAACATCGCCTTCAGCCCCTCGCGCGAGGCTTTCGCCACACCGCGCTCGGTGATGAGACCCGTCACCAGCCGTGCCGGCGTCACGTCGAACGCCGGGTTGGCCGCCGGCGTAGCATCCGGCGAGACCCGCACCTGGGCGACCTTTCCGTCAGCCGTCTTCCCCCACACCAGCGACACCTCGTCGCCCGAGCGCTGCTCGATCGGGATCTCCTTCAGCCCGTCGGCCACGGTCCAGTCGATGGTGGGCGAGGGGAGCGCGACATAGAAGGGCACCTCATTGTCGGCGGCTGCCAGCGCCTTCAGATAGGTGCCGATCTTGTTGCAGACATCGCCATTGGCGGTGGTGCGGTCGGTGCCGACGATCACCATGTCGATGTCGCCATGCTGCATCAGGTGGCCGCCGGCATTGTCGACGATCAGCGTGTGCGGCACGCCGTGGCCGGCCATCTCCCAGGCGGTCAGCTGTGCGCCCTGGTTGCGCGGCCTCGTCTCGTCGACATAGACATGGACGGGAATGCCGGCCTCGGCCGCCAGATAGATCGGCGCGGTGGCGGTGCCATAGTCGACCGTCGCCAGCCAGCCGGCATTGCAATGGGTCAGGATGTTGACGGTCTCGCCCGGCTTCTTCTTCGCCGCGATTTTCTTGATGATCTCAAGCCCGTTCTCGCCGATGGCGCGATTTAAGCCCACATCCTCGTCGGCGATCTCGGCGGCCCGCTTGTAGGCCGCTTCTGCGCGCTCTTCCGGCGCCAGCGGCTTGAGGAACCGCTGCATCTCGTCCAGCGCCCAGCGCAGATTGATCGCCGTCGGCCGTGTCTTGTGAAGGGTCTCCCACACCGCGTCGAGCGCTTCGTCCGACGGATCGTCTGTCATCTGGATGGCGACGCCATAGGCGGCAGTGACGCCGATCAGCGGCGCGCCGCGCACCCACATGTCGCGGATCGCTGTTGCGATGCCGGCGACGGTTCCGATTTGTTCGATGCGGAACTCATGCGGCAGCCAGCGCTGGTCGATGATCTCGACCGACCGCTTGTCGTCGCTGAGCCAGATGGTGCGATAGTGACGTTCGCCGACGTTCAAAGGCTCTTCTCCTGTTCGATCAGCGCGGCCAGATTGTTGACCTCGTCGATGCTGTGGATCTGGCGCCGGTTGACTGCGATATGGCGTCCGAAGCGCAAAGCCTTGGCCTCACATCTGGCGCGCAGATCGGCATTGGCAATGGTCTCGAAATCGGCATTGTGGGCCAGCCCGAGGATGCGCCGGTGCACCTCGATGCCGGCAAAGCCGAGCAGGTCGGTCCAGATGGCGTGCAGCATGTGGTCGAGCGCCTGCTCGGAGCCGAGCAGGTCGCCCTGATCCTCGAACAGGCTCCTCTGGTAGAGGATGCCGCTGCGCTCGGTCCGCCACAGATGCGAGAACTCGGCGCGGAAGGTCGCCCAGGTCTCGGCCGTGACGCCGAGCAGATAGGCGCGCATGGAGTCGCGGCTGCCTTTCTCCTCGTGCCCGCGCTGCGAGAAGAAGGCCATCCAGAAATTGGCGAGCAGCATGCCGACATCGAAGGCGATCGGGCCGTAGAAGGCGAACTCCGGATCGATCATCCGGGTCTCGGTGTCCGTCACCATGATCGAACCTGAATGCAGGTCGCCATGCAGCAGCGTCTCGGCATTGGCGGCAAAAAGATGCTTCAGCCGCTGCGCCTCGACCTTGAGGTCGCGGTCGGCGCGCAGCTCGGCGACCAGGCCATCGAGCTGCGGCGAGGTATGCCGGTTCATCTTGGCGTCGAAATAGGGATCGGAGAACACCAGATTCTCGGTGATGTCGCAGAGCTCCACATTGTCGGCGAACAGCGCCAGGTCGGCCTTGCGCTCTTTCGTCACCATCGAGAGATCCGAGCCGCGGAACAGCGTGCGGGCCATGAACAGGCCGATGTCGCGCGCGATGTTCGGCAATTCACGGCCATCGATCAGCGCGCGCCTCAGAATGACGTGCGGCGGCGCCAGATATTCCATGACGATCAGCGCCTGGATCTCATCGAAATGATAGATCGCCGGCACTGAGCCGGGCGCACGACGCTCCTGCCGGGTCAGCGCATGATATTCGAAGAAGGAGCGTTTGAGCGGCAGCGGCCAGCTGTCGCCGACCAGCCGGACATAGGGCAGCGCCTGTTTGACCACCGCCGCGCCCTTGTCGCCTTCGACGATGAAGACGAGGTTGAGGTTGCCGTCGCCGACCTCACGCACCTTCCAGCGGCTGGCATCCTTGCCGATCCGCTCGGTCAGCGCCGCGGTCCCGCCAAGGCGCTCCGGCAGCGTTTCCACCGACAATGCTTCGAACTTTCCGGTCATGTTCTCCCCTCCTGCACGTGGTTTCCGACGATAGCGGAGCCACGGCGGCGGGGCCAAGCTAGGAAGCGCTCTGGCAAATGTCAATCGTGTTGACAATTGCCGAATGAGCCCATAGCGTCACGATCCGGGAGGAACGGATGGGCGCAGACGCCGTGTTCCAGGTAAAGGGCCTGAAGAAATCCTTCGGCCAGAACGAGGTGCTTGGCGGCATCTCGCTCGATCTCTTTGCGGGCGAGGTGACTGTGCTGATGGGTGCCAACGGCGCCGGCAAGTCCACCCTGGTCAAGATCGTCAGCGGCGTCTACGAACGCGGAGCGGGCACGATGCGGCTCGCAGGCCAGGCCTTCGACCCGCAGACCCCCGCCGAAGCCATCCGCGCCGGCGTCGTCACCGTGCACCAGAACATCAATGACGGCGTGGTCGCCGACCTCGACGTCGCCACCAACCTGACGCTCGACCGGCTGAGCGGCAGAGGCGCGTCGTTGCTTTTCAAGCCTGCCAATGTCCAGGCCGAAGCGAGAGCGGTCGCCGACCGCATGGGACTTGCCATCGACCTCAAGGCGCGCGTCAGCGACTTGTCGTTGGCCGACCGGCAGATGGTGGCGATTGCGCGGGCCATGGCGCATCGGCCCAAGGTCCTGATCCTCGACGAGCCGACATCCTCGCTGTCGAGCGCCGAAGCCGACCGGCTGTTTTCGCTGATCGACCGGCTGCGCGGGCAAGGTGTCGCCGTACTCTACATCTCGCACCGCATGTCCGACATCCGGCGGCTGGCAGACCGTATCGTGTCGATGCGCGACGGCGTCGTCTCCGGCACCTTCGACCGGAAGCCGCTCGACTATGAGGGGGCGGTCAACGCCATGCTCGGCCGTAAGATCCACCTCGACAGGGTGGTGGCCAGAAGCTCGGCCCGAGCCGTCTTCACCGCCGAAGGCCTGCAACTCGCGCAAGGGTCGAAGCCGATCTCGATGACGCTGGGCGCCGGCGAGGTGGTGGCGATCACCGGTCTTGTCGGCGTTGGCAAGACGGCGCTGGCAGAAACGCTGTTCGGCGTGCGCAGGCCGCTCGCCGGCACCATGCAGATGGATGGCAAGCCCTATGCGCCGGGCTCCGCGCGCGAGGCGATCGTCGCCGGCGTCTTCCTCGTCGCCAAGGACCGCGCCGCGAGCGGCATCGTCGGCGGCTTCAACATCGAGCGCAACATCAGCTTGCCGTTCCTCAAGCGCATGTCGGGCTTCGGCGTCATGAAGAAGCGCGCCGAGCGCGCCGCCGCGCGCCGCCAGATCGACGAGCTCGGCATTGTCTGCCGCTCGGAGAAGGACGAACTCTCCGCGCTTTCCGGCGGCAACCAGCAGAAGGTGATGGTGGCGCGCTGGATGTCGCAGGCCTCGCGCCTCTTCATCCTCGACGAGCCTTTCCAGGGCGTCGACATCTCGGCAAGGCGGGACATCGCAGCCAAGCTGAGGGCAAGCGCCGACGGCCGCGCGACGCTGATCTTCGTCACCGAGATTGACGAGGCGCTGGAAACCGCCGACCGCATCCTGGTGATGTCGGAACAAACGATCGTCGGCGAGCATCGGAACGATAACATCGATCTCGACCGCCTGTTGGCGCAGGTGGCCGGCGGGCCGCTCACCAGCGCGGCGTGAGATCGCAGGATGACGAGACTCGGAGTGCAGGCATGAGTTCCAGTTTGGTGGACAAGGCAGCGGCGCGAGAGCATTCGATGACGTTGCGCGATTACGCCATCCGCTATGGCTTCATCGTCCTGCTGATCGGGCTGATCGCCTATTTCGCGGTCGCCGCGGAAGGCTTCGCGTCACCGCAGAGCGCCGTCTTCATCTTCCAGTCGGTGGCCATCACCGGCGTGCTGGCTCTCGGCGTCACCGCGACCCTGGTTGTCGGCGGTTTCGACCTGTCGATCGGCTCGGTCGCCACCAGCGCCATGATGGCGGCGTCTTACGCAATGGTGGTGCTGGAACAGAATGCGATCGTCGCCGTCATCGCCTGCCTGGTCATCGGCGTTATCGTCGGCCTGATCAACGGCTGGCTGATCGTCTATATGCGCGTGCCCGATCTGCTCGCCACGCTCGGTATGATGTTCCTGCTGCTCGGCCTGCAGCGCATTCCGACGGAGGGCCGCTCGATCGCCACAGGCATGACCATGCCCGACGGCTCGGTCGCCAACGGCAAGTTCTCGGAAGCCTTCCTGGCGCTCGGCCGCCACCGCATCGACTTCTTCATCCCGAACCTGATCCCGGTCTCGGTGGTGGTGCTTGTGGTGCTCGCCCTGCTCATCTGGTTCTTCCTCGAATACACCCGCTTCGGCCGCATGATGTATGCCGTCGGCAGCAATGAGAGGGCGGCCGAGCTCGCCGGTGCGCCTGTCAAGGCATACAAAATCTGGGCCTATGTCATTTCGGGAGTTTTTGCCTCGATCGGCGGGATTTTGCTCGCCGCCCGGCTTGGACGCGGCGACATCGCCTCGGGTAATAATCTCCTGCTCGACGCAGTAGCGGCGGCGCTCATCGGTTACGCGGTGCTCGGCGCCGCCAAGCCCAACGCCTTCGGCACGGCCGTCGGCGCGGTGTTCGTCGGCGTTCTGCTGCAAGGCCTGACGATGATGAACGCCCCTTATTACACGCAGGATTTCGTCAAGGGCGCGGTGCTCGTCGTCGCCCTTGTCTTCACCTTCGCCCTTTCCGGCAGGGGCAAGAGATAGTTTCGACCGGGGCATTGAGACAAAACGGAGGAAAACCAAGTGAGCATCACAAGAAGACTTTTGGGGAAGGCGGCACTCGGCCTCGCCGGCGCGGCGCTGCTGATGCAGGGCACGGCATTGGCGGCGGACCGCCCGGCGCCGTTCGACAAGCCGGGCGTCAAGATCGCGCTGGTTCGTTATCTGTCGACGGGTGACTTCTTCCAGGCCTACCTCTCCGGCGTCGAGGCGCAGGCCAAGGCGCTCGGCGTCGACCTGCGCGTGCTGGACAGCCGCCAGGACGCGGCGCTTCAGGCCGACATGGTCGACCAGGCGATCGCGCTCGGCGTGCAGGGCATCATCATCCAGCACGGCCTGACGGAATCGATGAAGGACGCCGCCCAGCGAGCGGTCGACGCCGGCATCAAGGTCGTTGCCTTCGATGTCAATGTCGAGAACCCGAAGATCCCGCAGATCGAGCAGTCCGATCGCGACCTGGCCAAGCTCGCGCTCGAGCAGGCGATCAAGGACAATGGCGAGAGCTGGAAGGCCGGCTATGTCTATGTCGCCGGCATCGCCCCGCTCGACCGCCGCAACGAGACCTGGGTGGACGTGAAGAAGAAATATTCGGGCATCAACGAGGTCGCCCAGTTCGGCACGCTCGACAATCCGATCGCCAACTCCGTCGCCAACCAGGCGCGCTCGGTTCTGCAGGCGCATCCCGACATCAACGTGATGTTCGCGCCCTATGACGAGTTCGCCAAGGGCGTGAAGATCGCCGTCGACGAAGCCGGCCTGAACAAGAAGATCAAGATCTATTCGGCCGACATCTCGACCTCGGACATCGCCGCGATGCGCGAGCCGGACAGCGCCTGGGCGGCGACCGCCGCCACCAACCCGGCTGTCGTCGGCCAGGTTTCGGTGCGTGCGCTGGCGCAGCTTCTCGCCGGCGAGGATCCCGGTCACAACGTCATCGTGCCGCCGACGCTGATCACCCAGAAGGAGCTGATCGACAAGGACATTAAGAACATGGAAGACCTATCGGCCAAGCTGCCGCAGTTCGCCCATGCCGATGTCGCGATGCCGGCCTGGATGCCGAACCCGAACGCCAAGTAAGGGGTCAAGCGGTCGCAAATGAGGAGAGCGGCCCAATGGGCCGCTCTCCGTCTTTTCAGCCGGCTGGAAGCGGTCTTATCGCTGCCAGAAGGGCAGCTTGGCGATCTCCGCCTCGACCTCTTCTTTAGTCAGCCCGATATCGTCGATCAGATGCGGATTATCCGCCGCCATGCGCTTGAGGTCGAAGCGAAAGCGGGCCTGCTCGCGGCGCTCGGCGATGAGGCTGCGCAAAGCTGAGAGGCTGTAGCGCGAGCGGCCGGTGTGCATTGTGGGCGTCGCCAGACATGTAGAAGGTGCAAAGCTGTCGTTCATGGCAGCCTCCATCGAAATGAGGGTTCCGAGAGCCCTCGACCTGATTGAGATTGCAGTGTGCCGCAGGCGGCCGGCGGCGTAATTAAGCCCTCCCAAATAGTTCTCAAAACTTCCAAATCGGCTATAGATCGCCGCATGCAGGGATCGCGCTTTGCCTTTGGACCGTTCGTGCTTGATCCGGGCGCCGGAACGCTGCTTCGGGGCGATGTTCCCGTCGCCGCCGGGCATCGCGGGCTGAAGCTGCTGGAAGCGCTTGTCGCGCGCCCGGGCGAGATCCTGGGCAAGGCCGAGCTGATGGACGCGGCCTGGCCGGGCACGGCCGTCGAGGAAGGCAATCTCACCGTCCAGATCGCGCAACTCAGGAAGCTGCTCGGTCCGGCGACCGGTGGCGGCGAGTGGATCGCCACGGTGCCGCGCGTCGGATATCGCTTCACAGGTACCGTCGAACAGGCCGATGCCAGGCCCAAACCCTTGCCGCTGCCCGACAAGCCGTCGATCGCCGTGCTGCCCTTCGTCAATCTAGGCAGCGATCCCGAGCAGGACGCTTTCGCCGATGGCCTGACCGAAGACCTGATCACCGATCTCTCACGGATCCCCGGCCTCTTTGTCATCGCGCGCAATTCGGTCTTTGCCTATAAGGGCAAGGCCATGGATGTGCGTGCCATCGCTGGCGAGCTCGGCGTGCGCTATCTGCTGGAGGGCAGCGCCAGGCGCGCCGCGGGGCGCGTGCGCATCAACGCGCAATTGATCGACGCGCTGAGCGGCGAGCATCTTTGGGCAGAGCGTTTCGATCGCGGCCTGGAAGACATCTTCGCCGTTCAGGATGAGGCGACGGCCAAGATCGTCGAGGCGCTGCTCGGCCGGCTGCGCGCGCCGCCGGAGCGCAACCGGCCGAAGAACCTCGAAGCCTATGATCTCGTCGTGCGGGCGCGCAAAATGTTCGACGAGTCGCCGCAAATGGCGCGCGAAGCGCATCTGATGCTGACGCGCGCGATCTCTCTCGACCCGGATTATGCGGAGGCCTATCGCTGGCTCGCGATGAACCACTGGATGGGCTGGGTTCATTGGGGCGAGCCGTTCGAGCCTGCCCGCAGCATGGCTCTGGAACTGGCGCGCAAGGCCGTGGCGATCGACCCCAACGACGCCGGTTGCCGCTGGGTTCTGGCGAACCTGCTTGCCTATGAACGAGACTTCGAACAGTCCGAGGCGGAATTCGCCAAGGCGATCGAGCTCGACCCGAACGAGGCTGATATCTGGGCGACCTTGTCCGATATAGAAGTGCTGGGCGGGCGGATAGATGAGGGCCTTGAGCACATTCGCAAAGCGTTCCGGCTCAACCCGTTTCCGCCGAGCTGGTATTATCTGACGCTAGGTCAGGCGCAATATGCGGCCCGTGACTATGAAGCCGCCGTCGAGACGCTGCGTCGCGACGAAACCTACCGCACAAGCTCGCGCCGCTTCCTCGCGGCGAGCCTGGCGCAGCTCGGCCGCTTCGACGAGGCGCGCACCGAGGTCGCGCTGTTTCTCGTCGGCAATCCGCATTTCTCCACGCAGCGCTGGGTCGAGACGGAGCCGTTCCGCGACGATGCGATGCTTGAGCATTTCGTCGACGGGTTCAGGAAGGCCGGCCTGCCGGAGTGAAGCCGGCGTAACCTCACCGGCCGGCGCGCGCGAGCCCATGTGCCACCAGGCGGTCGATGACTTCCGAGTAGCTGACGTCGCTCGCCGCCATGGCCTTGGCGTACATGCTGATGTCGGTGAAGCCGGGAATGGTGTTGAGCTCATTGATCAGGAATGTCATGTCCGGCATCAGGAAGAAGTCGACGCGGGCCATCCCGTCGCAGCCGAGCGCCCTGAACGCCTTTGCAGCCATGGCGCGCATGGCATCCTCGACCTCCGGCGGCAGCTCGGCCGGCACGATCAAGGCCGCGCCGTTCTCGTCGATATATTTGGCCTGGTAGTTGTAGAAACCATGGCTTTCCGCGGGCACGATCTCGCCGGGCCGCGAAACGAAGAGTTCGCCCGCGGGGCTCTCAAGCACGCTGAATTCGATCTCGCGGCCACGAACGAATTCCTCCGCCAGCAGCTTGCGGTCGTGCTGGAAGGCTTCTGCCAGCGCGCGGTCGAATTCCTGGCTGGCATTGACCTTTGCGACGCCGACCGACGAGCCCTGCCGCGCCGGCTTGATGAATAGCGGCAGGCCGAGTTGCTCTTCCAGCTCGGCGAGCGAAGGCGCGACACCCCCATCGATCGTCACCGAGCGGGCGACGGGCAGTCCGGCCGCCCTCAGCAACCGCTTGGCGATGTCCTTGTCGAGCGCCGTTGCGGACCCCAATATGCCGCAGCCGGCGAGCGGCACGCGCGCCACCTCGGCAAGACCCTGCACCGCGCCGTCCTCGCCATGCAGGCCGTGCAGGACCGGAAACAGGATATCGATGGCGGGCAGTTCGTGGGGCGTGCCGTTTGCAGGGATCGCCAGCATCCGTCCGTGGCCGCCCGGCACCAGGCAGAGCTGCGTGCCGGCGGATGGCGTCGCCAGCGCGCCGTCCTCGAAGCGGCTCAGCAGCCATTGCCCTTCGCGGGTGACGAAGATCGGAATCGCATCGTATTTCGCAGGGTCGAGCGCCCGCATGACATTGGCTGCTGAAAGCAGCGATACCTCATGCTCGGCGGAGCGTCCGCCGAAGAGTACGCCGATACGAAGTCTTTTCGCCGCCATCTGGAGCTCCACCAATGAGCAAGGTTGGGCTCGCATGCGAAACACAAGGCGCCCTTAAACTCATTGAGCAATACGCGAAGGATTGGAGCGGATTTTGGCCGGTTCGAGCAGTTCTTCAGCAGAAGCGTGAAAAGCCTGCGTCTGAACCGCGCCAACAGGGAGACTGAGCGGTTCGTCGTTTCCGAAGAACGATGAACCGCTCCGGGAGTGGTGGATACGTCTGCCTGGTCAGCGCAGCGCCGCCGCGATATTGCCGCCGTCGACCGTCGTCACATCGGCCGTGGTGCGTTCAGCAAGCGCCTGGTGCAGGAAGGCCTGCGCCACGTCGTCGGCCGTTACTTCCTGTCCAAGCAGATTGCCGGACATGTATTCCTTCTCCGACACGCCGCGCGCGCCCGACCGGCTGGCGATCATCGCGTCGGTCAGGAGACCGGAGCGGATGCGGTCGGCATTCACCGCATTGGAGCGGATGCCGTAGGCGCCGTAATCAAGCGCATACTGGCGCGACAGGAACAAGGTCGCCGCCTTGGGCAGACCGTAGGCGCCGAATTTCGGCCCGGGATTGATCGCCTGCTTCGAGGTGTTGAAGAGCAGCACGCCGCCCGTGCCCTGTTCCAACATGATGCGAACCGCATTCTGCGCCGCCGACTGATGGGCGAAGAAGTTGAGCTCGAAGCTCTTGCGCAAGGTGGCGTCGTCGAGCTCGCCGATCCGGCCTTCCCAGGCAGCGCCGGCATTCGAGACCAGGATGTCGACGCCGCCATAGACGGCGACCGCCTTGTCGAAGGCGGCGCGCATCTCGGCAGGATTGGTGATGTCGGCGCCGACGCTGACCGAGTTGTTGCCGGCCGCCTTCGCCGCTTCCGCAGCCTTGCCCGCGTCGAGATCGACGACGACGGCATGCGCGCCATTGGCCGCGAACAGTTTTGCCGTCGCGGCGCCGATGGCTCCGGCGCCACCGGTGATCAACACCACCTGGCCGGTCAGCGGCTTCGGCTTGTTGGAAGCGAGCTTGGCCTGCTCCAGCGACCAGTATTCGAGCGGGAAGAGATCGGCCTTGGAGAGCGGATGGAAATTGCCAATCGCTTCCGCGCCGCGCACCGCCTCGATCCACATTTCGCCGACATCCGACGCGATCTTCGCATCCTTCAGCGTGCGGCCATGGCCGAACATGCCGAGCCCCGGCACCAGCGTCAGGCGCGGCATCGGGTCGAGCATGGTCCGCTTGACATCGTCCAGCGCATCATTGGTCTCGAAATAGGCGCGGTAGTCGTTGGCAAAAGTCTCGACATGACTCTTGATGACGGCCTTATAGTCGCCGAGCTTGTCCGCGTCGGGCGCCGGCACCGCCATCGGTCCGGTCTTGATGCGGATCGACAGGTCCGGCGTCGACACGCCGCGCCCGGCCAACTCGGCGATGTTCGCCGAATTAATGAAATCGAGGATCGCATCCGACGTGCGGAAGTCGCTGATCATCCGGTCGAAGCGGCCTTCGCCGCGCGCCACGGCAACCGCGCCGCGCAGCGCAGGCGCGATGTCGCTCGGCGTGGCAAGCTTTGCCGGCAGCGCCGCCTTGGCCGCCTGCGGCTTGCCGTTCTTGGCGACATAATCCTCGGCCACAGTCACATAATGGATCATGCGATCATAAGCCTGCTTGGCATCGTCGCCGAAGGTGAAGATGCCGTGCTTGTCGAGGATCAGGCCCTCGACGCTCGGGTCGGCGTCGAACACTTCCGCCGCGACCTTGGCGAGGTCGAAACCCGGCTTGATGTAAGGCACGTAGCCCATTTTGTCACCGAACACGGCCTTGACCAGTGGCTTGCTGTCTTCCTGGTCGACGATGGCGAGGATTGCCGTCGAATGCGTGTGGTCGACAAACTTGTGCGGCAGGAAAGCGTGCAGCAGCGTTTCGACCGAGGGGTTGGGGGAGGCGGGATCGATGAGGTTGGAACGCTGCAGCGCCACCATGTCCTCGTCCGAGAGCTTGTCCAGTCCGCGCGCCTTGAGCAACGCGCGCATCTTCACCGCCGGCAGGCCTTGCGGTTCGATGACCGCCATGTCCCAGCCGCTGCCCTTGACGCAGAGCACATCCCATTCGTCGCCGACGAGATCGGTGGCCTTGGTCTTGCAGGAGGTATTGCCGCCGCCATGCAGCACCAGGCGCGGCTCGCCGCCGAGCAGGCGGGTCGTGTAGACGCGCAGCGCAAGGTCGCGGCCGACGCCTTTCTTGGCATAGTCGGCAACCATCTTTTCCGCGTCGGCGTCGTTCCAAAGGTTCTTCATGTCGTTCCGTCCGATACTCGTCTTTTTGCTCATGAACAGAAAGCCGCGACGTCCGTATGACAGAAGCGGCGAGAGGTTTCTACGAGGCCTTCCTGGTTGCCGTGGCGGCGTGCTGCAGCAGGCGTTCGGCCATATGCGCGCCAATCACCAGATGCGTGCAGAGCCCGCCGGCGATGGCCGAAAGCAGCGGCTCGAACTTCGTATCCTCCTGCACCACCATCAGCCGCTTCTCGATCGCGCGCAGCGAGGCAAGCTCGGCGGAGATGACGCGCCGGTTGTAGCTGCAGTCGAGCACTTCGCCCCTGGCGTCGATGATCTGCCCGGCGATGACGCCGGCGGCACCCTGGCTACGCAGCGTTTCCATTTCGGCCGGCGACAGCGCGCCGCACTTCACCAGATGGCTGTCGGCGTCGACGGCGCCGACAGAGTAGAGCGCCAGCTCGCAGTCGGCGATGCCGGCCAGCTGATCGCGGATCACCGGCTCGGCGCGCAGGCTCTTCGCCAGCTCTTCCGTCGACAGCACCAGCGGCGCGTAGAAGTTCAGGCCCTTGGCGTTGAGCCGCCGCGCGATCTCCATCGTGCACTGGTCGGGCCGATAGGAATAAGGCGCGCCGAGATTGCCGCAGAGCTGCACCACGGTCACGTCCTGCAGGTCGGCGAAGGACATGATGTCGGCGATGGTGTAGACGGTGCGGCCCCAGGCGACGCCGATGCGGTCGCCCTTCTTCACCAGCTCGAGAAAGACGCTTGCTGCCAGCACGGCGATATCGGTCGAGGGGTCTGCGAGATACGCATTTTCCGGCGCGATCCAGACGGCGTCCAGGCCGAAGGCGTCTTCAACCTTGCGCGCCATGACGTCGTCGGTGAAGAGCTGCGTCGAGGTCGAGATGTTGACGATGCCGGTCTCGCGCGCCTTGCGCAGATACATGGCGACCGAGGCGCGTGAAATGTTGAGCTGGCTCGCCACTTCGTCCTGACGAAGGCCGTGTGCATAGTAAAGCCAGGCGGCCTTATGGATGAGCTGTTCTGCCGGTCTGATCGCCATGCCGCCTCCTCGGCTGACATTAGTCACGGCTCTCGACAAAAGTCAAATTTGCATGCGAGAGCCCGATCGCGGCTCAATCCGGATCGCCATTCTACCAAGCCGGCGCAGCGTAGCATTTTCAGCCACGGAAGGGGGATAGCGTGACGGCGGGCCTGAGGCTAGAAAGCTCGAAAAGAACATCGGGGAGAACGGGATGGCCAATCCCTACGAACAGGATCTCGACCGGAACGCCGCCAACCACCAGCCGCTGACGCCGCTCACTTATCTCGAGCGCGCGGCCAAGACCTATCCCGATCATGTCGCCATTATCCATGGCAGCCAGCGCATCACCTATCGCGAGTTCTGGCGCCGCTCGCTGAAGCTAGCTTCGGCGCTTGCCAAGCGCGGCATCGGCAAGGACGACACGGTGACGGTGATGCTTTCCAACACGCCGCCGATGCTGGAAGCGCATTTCGGCGTGCCGATGGTGAAGGCGGTGCTGCATTCGCTGAACACCCGCCTCGACGCCGCAGTCATTGCCTTCCAACTCGACCATGCCGACAGCAAGGTGCTGATCGTCGACCGCGAATTCTCGGGCGTCGTCAGGCAAGCGCTGGTCTTGGCCAAGGTGAAGCCATTGGTCATCGACTATGACGATCCGGACTATGCTGCCGATGCTCCCTATCCGAAGGGCGATCGTATCGGCACGCTCGATTATGAAGAGTTCGCCGCCAGCGGTGACGAGGATTTCGCATGGTCGATGCCCGATGACGAATGGGACGCCATCTCGCTGAACTACACTTCGGGCACGACGGGCAATCCGAAAGGTGTCGTCTATCACCACCGCGGCGCCGCGCTGATGGCCTATACCAACACCATTCATGCCGGCATGGCCAAGCATGCGGTCTATCTCTGGACGCTGCCGATGTTCCACTGCAACGGCTGGTGCTTTCCCTGGACGCTCGCCGTGCAGGCCGGCACCCATGTCTGCCTGCGCTGGGTGCGGGCAAAGCCGATCTATGACGCGATCGCCGACCATGGCGTCACCCATCTCTGCGGCGCGCCGATCGTCATGTCGATTTTGATCAACGCCAAGGACGAGGACAAGCGCCAATTCGCGCAGACCGTCACCTTCAACACCGCCGCAGCACCTCCGCCCGAGGCCGTGCTTTCAGGCATGGCCGACGCCGGCTTCGCCGTCACCCATCTCTATGGCCTGACCGAGACCTACGGTCCAGCGGTCGTCAACGAATGGCACAATGAGTGGGACGAGCTCGAGAAGGGCCCGAGGACGGCGAAGAAGGCGCGCCAGGGCGTGCGCTATGCTTCGCTCGAAGGGCTGACGGTGATGAACCCGGAGACCATGGTCGAAACGCCGGCCGACGGCGAGACCATCGGTGAGGTCATGTTCCGCGGCAACATCGTCATGAAGGGGTACCTCAAGAACCGGAAGGCCACCGACGAGGCCTTCGCCGGCGGCTGGTTCCATTCCGGCGATCTCGGCGTCATGCACCCGGACGGCTACATCCAGCTCAAGGACCGCTCCAAGGACATCATCATCTCGGGCGGCGAGAACATCTCCTCCATCGAGGTCGAGGATGCGCTCTACAAGCATCCTTCCGTCGCCTCCTGCGGCGTCGTCGCGCGCGCGGATGAGAAATGGGGCGAGGTGCCGGTCGCCTATGTCGAACTGAAACCCGGCAAGACCGCGACCGAAGCCGAGATCATCGAGCACTGTCGTTCGCTGCTGGCCCGCTTCAAGGTGCCGAAGGCGGTGGTGTTTGAGGAAATCCCGAAGACATCGACGGGGAAGATCCAGAAGTTCCGGCTGAGGGAAATGGCGAAGGGCCTCTGAGCCTTAAACGGGCGAGACCGAGTTCCGGCCCACCCCCCTCTGGCCTGCCGGCCATCTCTCCCGCAAGGGGGGAGATTAATCTCGTCACCGCCTTCCCCAATCACAAACGTCACAAGGTGAAGCGCCGTCGCTGAAGCTGCCAATCTCCCCCCTTGCGGGAGAGATGTCCGGCAGGACAGAGGGGTGCGAAGGATCGCGGCGCTTGAGAATGTTCTCGCTCTCGTCATCTCCGCGCCCCTCGCAACTGTCACCATCTGTCACCAAATTATACGTGTACGTCGATTGCGTGTTGACTCCTCGCTGCTTTCGTTTTACGACTGACGAAAATTGAAATTCGTCACTCATCAAACGAAAAGCGCCATGTCCGAAGCCGCCAACATCGTGGCAGACCCCGCCAGACAGGAGAATGTGACCCGCATTCTCGACTGCGCCGAGCGGCTGTTTCGCCATTACGGCTACGGCAAGACCAATGTCGCCGACATCGCCCGCGAGCTCGGCATGTCGCCGGCCAACATCTACCGCTTCTTTGCCTCCAAAGTGGAAATCCACCAGGCCGTATGCGGCCGCATGCTCGGCGCCAGCTACAAGATGGCCTACGAAATCATGCACCTGCCGGTGAGCGCCGAGGAGCGGCTGCGCCGCTACATCCATGCCCAGTACAAGATGACGCTGGAGACCATGCTCGACGAGCAGAAGGTCCATGAGATGGTCATCGTCGCGCTGGAGCGCGACTGGTCCGTCATCGACAAGCATGTCAACAGTATCCACGACCTCTATGCCGAGGTGATCCGCGAGGGCATCGCGGCCGGCGAGTTCAGGGAGCAGGATCCGGAGACGGCCTCGCGCTGCTTCGGCGCCGCGACCGTCATTCTGTGCCATCCGCAGATGGTGGCTCAGTGCCTTGCCAAGACCAATCGGGCGATGCCTGACGAACTTATCGACTACGCGATCAGAGCCTTGAAATAGAAGCTGTCTGCCGGGTGCGGTCGACAAATCATCTCCAGTTCGGGAGTGCTAAGGTGTCTTTGTCCAGTTCCATCCTCCACAGGCTGCCGGCCGCCGGCCTCCCAACCGCCGTCATCGCAGCAGTGCTCGGCCTTGCCGGTTGCAGCCAGGAGAAGGCCGAGGTCGTCCAGGAAGTCATCCGCCCGGTCAAGGTGGTTGAGATCGGCGAGGCGCAGACCACCCGTCAGCTCGAATATTCCGGTTCAGTGCGCGCCCGCACCGAGATGAATCTCGGCTTCCGTATCGCCGGCAAGGTCACCGAGCGTCTGGTCGATATCGGCCAGCATGTGAATGAGGGCGACGTGCTCGCCCGCATCGATCCTGCCGATTACGAATTGTCGGTGAAGAGCGCTGCGGCCAATCTCGACGCTGCCGAGCGCCAGGTCGAGACCGTCGATCTCGCCAGGAAGCGCGCCGAACAGCTCTATGCCAAGAATTTCGCGCCGAAGTCGCAGCTCGACCAAGCGCGGCTGACCTACGACCAGGCGGTGGCGACCCGCGATGCCGCCCGCTCGACGCTGGCCCAGGCGCAGAACCAGGTTCAGTATGCCGATCTGAAGGCCAGCAAGAACGGCATCGTCACCGCCATCTCCGCCGATGTCGGCCAGGTGGTCGCCGCCGGCACGCCGGTCATGACCGTCGCTGTCGACGGCGAGAAGGAAGTGTCGATCGCGGTGCCGGAAATGGACATCGCCGGCTTCCGTCCGGGCAAGGAGGTCAAGGCGAGCTTCTGGTCGGATGAAGGGCTCACCCTCGACGGCAAGGTCCGCGAGGTCGCCGGCAGCGCCGATCCGCAGTCGCGCACCTTCGCGGTCCGGGTCTCGCTGCCCAACGATCCGCGCGTGCTGCTCGGCATGACTGCCAATGTCCAGGCGACCGTCGGCAGCAAGGCTGAGCTCGTGTCGATCCCGCTGACAGCGATGACCGAGAAGGACGGCAAGCAGATCGTCTGGACGGTCGATCGCGCTTCCGACACCGTGCATCCGCGTCCGATCAAGGTCGCCAACTTCACCGCCGACGGCGTCGCCGTGGCCGACGGGCTGAAACAGGGCGATGTCGTGGTCGCGGCCGGCACCCAGTTCATGACCGACAATTTGAAGGTCAAGCTTTCCGGCGACGCCCAGCAATCCGCCTCGGCGGAGGCTGACGTGGCGACCACCGGCAGCCTGCACTAACCAGGCGCAACAGACGCCTTTCCCGCTCTCGCTGCGTTGAGCCGCGAGCCGGGGGAGGCATGGGTTCCGGGCGGCGGATGCCCGATCGTGAGATGCCGGCATGTTGGCTTCCCCCGCAGCAGTGCCGCGTCGTGCGCGATTTGCGAGTCTCTCTCCGCTTGAGGGTCTCGCCGCCCGGAAACCCGACCGAGAATTCACGGGCAATGCCAGGCGTGCATTGCCGGCCAATTGGACTGGACTTGTGCCATGACCACGACCGACAGCAGCACTGAAAAGCAGCCCTTCAACCTCTCGCGCTGGGCGATCGGACATCCGAGCATCGCGCGCTTCCTGTTCGGGCTGATCATCCTGGCCGGCGCGCTCGGGCTGATGCGCATGGGCCAGAAGGAAGACCCGGATTTCACCTTCCGCGTCATGGTGGTGCAGGCAATCTGGCCGGGCGCCTCGATCCAGGACATGGAGGACCAGGTCGTCAACAAGATCGAGCGCAAGCTGCAGGAGACGCCGCATCTCGACTTCGTGCGCTCCTATACCCGTGCCGGCAGCGCCATCATCACGCTTCAGGTCAAGGGCGACACCAATGCCGAGGAGGTGAAGGACGCCTTCTACCAGGTGCGCAAGAAGGTCGGCGACATCGCCAACGAATTGCCGCAAGGCCTGCTCGGGCCGTATTTCAACGACGAATTCGGCGACACGTTCATCACGCTGCACTCGATCAGCGGCGACGGCTTCACCTATCCGGAGCTGAAGAAATTCGCCATCCAGGCGCGCGACATGCTGTTGACGACGCCGGGCGTCGAAAAGGCCGTCATCATCGGCGACCAGCCGGAGAAGATCTATATCGACGTCTCGTCCAAGGCGCTGGCCGAGCGTGGCCTGACCGTCCTCGACCTGCAGAACGCCGTGAAGGGGCAGAACGCCGTCGATCCGGCAGGCTCCGTCGACACCGGCCTGCGCTCGGTGCGCATCTCGGTCGAGGGCGACGTCACCAAGGCCGCCGACATCCGCGAGCTGAGGCTGCGCTCCGGCAACCAGGTGACGCGTCTCGGCGATATCGCCACCGTCTCTTCAGGCCTCGAGGATCCTTACGAGCGCAAATATCGCTTCAATGGCCACGAGAGCGTACAAGTCGGTGTCGTCATGGCCAAGGGCTTCAATGTCAGGGATGTCGGCAAGGATGTCGAGGCGACCTACCAGCGCTTCGAGGAGGGGTTGCCCTACGGCGTTTCTGTCGACCAGATCTCCGACCAGCCCGAAGTCGTGAAGGATGCCGTCAACGAATTCATGGAGGCGCTCGGCGAAGCGCTGCTCATCGTGCTCGTCGTCTCCTTCCTGTCGATCGGCTGGCGCTCCGGCCTGGTGATTGCCATCGCCATCCCGCTGGTGCTCGCCGCCACCTTCGCCATCATGTACGAGATCGGCATCGACCTGCAGCGCATCTCGCTCGGCGCCCTGATCATCGCGCTCGGCCTGCTGGTCGACGACGCCATGATCGTCGTCGAGATGATGGAGCGAAAGCTCGAGGAGGGGCTGGTCAAGATCGAGGCGGCGAGCTTTGCCTATACCTCGACCGCCTTCCCGATGCTCACCGGCACGCTGATCACCACGGCGGGCTTCATCCCGGTCGGCTTCGCCGCCTCGACAGCGGGCGAATATGTGCGCACGCTGTTCTATGTCGTCGGCATCGCGCTCGTCGTGTCATGGTTCGTCGCGGTCTATTTCACGCCGTGGCTGGGCTACATGATCTTGAAGCAGCGCAAGCATGCCGGCACCCATCACGATGTCTTCGACACCGGCTTCTATCGCCGCCTGCGCGCCACCGTCACCTGGGCCGTGCGCCACCGCATCATTGTTTTGGCGATGACGCTGGTCACCTTCGCCACCAGCCTGTGGGCGTTCCAGTTCATCCCGCAGAACTTCTTCCCGCAATCCTCGCGTCCGGAAATCCTGGTCGATCTGTGGCTGCCGGAAGGCACCTCGATCAAGGAGGTCGAGAGCCAGGCCAAGGCGCTGGAAGCCAGGATGATGGACGATCCCGACAAGCGCTTCATCGCCACCTATATCGGCGAGGGCGCGCCGCGCTTCTTCCTGCCGCTCGACCAGCAGCTCAGGAATCCCAACTTCGCCCAGCTCCTGGTGATGGCCAAGGACGAGCCGGCGCGCGAGCGGCTGATCGTAAAGATGCGAAGCATCCTCGCCAAGGACTTCCCCTCGGTCCGCGCCAAGGTCGACCGCCTCTTCCTCGGTCCGCCGACTGGCTGGCCGGTGCAGATGCGCGTCATGGGTCCGGACCGCAACGAGGTGCGCCGCATCGCCGACGAGGTGAAGGCGAGGTTTCAGGCCAATCCGCTGCTCGGCGCCGTCCATGACGACTGGCTGGAACCGGTGCCGGCGATGAAGCTGGTGATCGACCAGGATCGCGCCCGGGCGCTCGGCGTCACCTCGCAACGCATCCGTCAGATGCTGCAGGCGACCATGTCCGGCGCGCCGCTCGACGACTTCCGCGACGGCGAGGAGACGGTTTCGATCGTTGCCCGCGAGCCCGACGCGACCCGTCACCTGCTGTCCTCGGTCGACTCGGTCTACATCCCGACCGATTTCGGCGGCTCGGTGCCGCTGTCGCAGGTGGCCAAGGTCGTGCCCGTGATGGAGCAGGGCATCGAATGGCGGCGCGACCGCCTGCCGACCATCAGTGTGCGCGCCACGCTGCCGGACGGCGTGCAGTCGAACGACGTCGTCACCAAGATGTACAACGACATGAAGGACCTGCGTGCCGGCCTGGCGCCTGGATACAAGATCGATATCCAGGGCGGCGCCGAGGATTCGGCCGAAAGCCAGGCCTCGATCGCCGCCAAGGCGCCGATAATGCTCGCCATCATCGTCATCTTGCTCATGGTGCAGCTGCAGCATTTCGGCAAGGCGATGCTGGTGCTGGCCACCGGTCCGCTGGGCATCATCGGTGCCGCCGCGGCGCTTCTGATCAGCGGCGCACCGTTCGGCTTCGTTGCTATCCTCGGCGTCATCGCGCTGCTTGGCATCATCATGCGCAACTCGATCATCCTGGTCGACCAGATCGACCAGGATATCGCGGCAGGCATGGATCGAAAGGAGGCCATCGTGGGTGCTGCCGTGCGCCGCTTCCGGCCGATCATGCTGACGGCGCTCACCGCGGTGCTCGCGCTGATCCCGATCTCGCGCGCCGTCTTCTGGGGTCCGCTCGCCTACGCCATGATGGGCGGCATCCTCGTCGCCACCGTGCTCACCATTCTGGTGCTGCCGGCCGGCTACGCCCTGTTCTTCGGCCGCGCGCCGACGAAGGCCAAGGCCGACGAGCAGGCGCCCGAGCCGGAGAAGGTCGAAGGCATCGAACGACCGCAGCTGGCCCTGGCCGCGGAATAAACAAAAACCGGCCGGTCCAAAGCGGACCGGCCGGTTTCCTTTGCCGCGGGGGCTGCGGCAGTCAGTTCGTCAGATCACGAAGATCCAGTTGGCGACGAGCACGACGATAATGCCGGCAACAAGCGTCAGATAGGGCAGCATGCCCGCTTTCTTGACCGAGAGATCGGCTCCCGCCATGCCGAGGTCGGCCAGCATGTGCTCGGGGAATTTGCCGCCATCCTGGATGTAGTGACGGAAGCAGAATACCGGGATGATCAAGGCGGCCGTGATCAGGCCGGCCCACAGCGCCATCGGGTTCCACACCTTGGCGCCGGCGCCCATGAAGACCGCGTTGACATAGGCGAAGATCGCGCCGATGCCGAGCAGCCAAGTCGGCGCCTTCCACGGCCGCTTGATGTGGCCGTTGTCGATGCGATGGATCCAGCCCGCGTTGAGGTTGAGGAAGTTGAAGATGATGTAGCCGCAGTTCGACACGGCGAGGATGAAGAAGAAGCTCGTCGCGTCGGCCGAAGCGATCGCCAGCACGATCAGGTTGAAGCAAAGGTCGGTCCACATGGCCCGCGTCGGCGCGCCATGCTCGTTGACATGGCTGAGGTAGCGCGGCAGCCAGCCGTCGACGGAACCCTGGTAGAGCGTACGCGAGGAGCCGGCCATCGCCGTCATGATGCAGAGCACCAGCGCCAGGATCATCAGCATGACCAGCAGACTGTGGATCAGTCTGCCGCCGCCGACCATGCCGGCCAGCGCGTCGGCGACGCCCGAGCCGTCGACAATCGGCGTCGCCAGCATGCCGTTCAAGCCCAGCACGCCCTGGAAGGTGAAGGGCACCAGGATGAACAGGAGCATGCAGAGCAGGCCGGAGTAGAAGATCGCCTTGAAGGTGTCCGTGCCGGGGTTCTTGAATTCCGACGTGTAGCAGACCGCGGTCTCGAAGCCGTAGGTCGACCATGCGGCGATGAACATGCCTCCGAGCGCCAGCGTCCAGCCGGCAATGTTCCACGAGCCGGGGTCGGGCGCATAGGCTGTGGCCAGCGGCACCAGCGGTGAGAAATTCGCCCAGTCGATCTGGCCGGTGAAGATCGGCACGATGCCGACGATCAGCATTGGGATGATGACCAGCAGGCCGATATATTTCTGCACATT
Organism: Mesorhizobium sp. WSM4935; assembly: GCF_029625735.1. Lineage (NCBI taxonomy): Bacteria > Pseudomonadati > Pseudomonadota > Alphaproteobacteria > Hyphomicrobiales > Phyllobacteriaceae > Mesorhizobium > Mesorhizobium sp. WSM4935. Next base: position 179,091 of record NZ_JARTVR010000008.1, read on the forward strand.
GGCCGTGCCCAGGATGCCGCGATGCTGGATCGAAAAGATGATTAGCATCAGCACGGCGCCGATGAAGAAGGTGGCGTTGAAGGTGAAGGATACCGGACCAAGCGTGTGGCCCCACAGCGACCATGTGCGGATCGCCGGCGTCGCGGCGGCAGTGACCGCGGCGATGGCGTCGGCGGGCGCCGTCCCGGCATGCGCGGCGATATAGGCGGCCACTTCCGGCGAAGCCTCGGTAAAGATTGGCACCGGCGCTAGCGCGTTGAGGATATAGGCAGCCGCGATGGAGCAGCCGAGCGATAGGACCGGCGTCCAGGCGAACCAGTTGCACCACACCGATAGCGGCGCGATGAATTTCGAGTAACGCAACCAGGCCGTCGCGCCATAGATCGAGGCGCCGCCCGACTTGTTCGGGAACAGTCCGGCGATTTCCGCATAGGTGAAGGACTGCAGAAAGCCCATGATCATGGACACCGTCCAGATCAGGAAGGCGAGCTTTCCGGTCGTGCCGGCAATGCCGCCGATCGAGAACAGGACCAATGCCGGAACGCCGCTTGCCACCCAGAAGGCGCCGCGCCAGTCGATATGCCTGAGCAGCTTGCTTTCGGCAGGCTGCTCCAGGGCCGTGCTTATCGTGCTCATATCTTGTGTCTTCCCCTTTTTCTGTTCCCCGCCGGCGACGCTTCGGCTTTGCGAAGCTTGCTCCCCGGCCACTATGGTTCGACTGTCGTGTTTCCACTCAGTCGTATTTTTTTCTTAAGAGTGAAGATTGATCCGGCGCGCTTTCGCGTCAAGCGTTTTGTGAGTGTCATGCACATCACGCTTGCGAAACATACTCTTCCCTTCTCCCACAAGGGGGAGAAGGCAAGGGTTGCTGCTATCAGGAACGTGGCCTGGTCTTCTGCGGGTCGTAGTGGGCGAAGGCCACGACTCGCGCCGGCAACCGCTTGGCGTGGCCGTCGAGCTTGCCGATCTCGACCTCCGTGCCGATCTCGGCATGGGTGACGTCGAGCCGTGCCAGCGCGATGGTCTTGCCGAGCACCGGTGAGCGCATGCCGGAGGTGACGACGCCGATCTGGGCGCGGCCGACATGGACGCAGTCACCATGGCCGACCGGGATGTTGGCGTCGATGTCGAGGCCGACGAGCTTGTGCTGGGGATGCTCCTTGCGCCGGATCAGCGCGTCGCGGCCGATGAAGTCGTCGGCCTTGGTCTTGAGCGGCACGGTGAAGCCGATGCCGGCCTCGAATGGATCGGTCTGGTCGGAGAATTCATATCCGGCGAAGATCAGCCCGGCCTCGATGCGCACCATGTCGAGCGCCTGCAGGCCCATCGGCTTCAGCCCATGCGGCTGGCCGACTTCCCAGACGGCGTCGAACACTTTTTCGGCGTCGCGCGGATGGCACCAGATCTCGTAGCCGAGCTCGCCGGTGTAGCCGGTGCGCGAGACCACGACCGGAACGCCGTTGCCGCCGCCGATGCGCGCGACGGCGAAGCGGAACCATTCGAGCTCGCCGATCGAAGGCTGCACCGGCGAGGTCCAGACGACCTCCTTCAATATGTCGCGGCTCTTCGGCCCCTGCACGGCGATGTTGTGCATCTGATCGGTGGAGGAGCGAACCAAGGCGTTGAGGCCAAGCTTTTTGGCGGTCTCGCGCAGCCATTCGCCGGAAAAATCGTCGCCGCCGACCCAGCGGAAATTGTCCTTGCCGAGCCTGAGCAACGTGCCGTCATCGATCATGCCGCCATGCTCGTAGCACATCGCCGTATAGACGACCTGACCGACGCCGAGCTTCTTGACGTCGCGGGTCAGCGTGTATTGCAGCAGCGCTTCCGCATCCGGTCCGGTGACCTCGAACTTGCGCAGCGGCGACAGGTCCATGATCACGGCATCCTGCCGGCAGGCCCAGTATTCGGCGATGGGGCCTTCCTTGGCGAAGGAGTTGGCCAGCCAATAGCCCCTGTATTCGACGAAGTCGCGCGTGTGCTTGGCAAAGCTCGAATGAAAGGCTGTCTCGCGGGTCATTTTCGGTTCCGAATCGGGCTTCATGCGTCTGGCGATCGCTCGCGAGAATTTGTGCTGGCCGGAATAGGCGCGCACATGGATGTCGGTCAGGTCCCAGCCATTGGCGGGCGTGGTGTCGTCCGGGCAGGCCGAGGACACGCAGACGATGTCGGTCAGCGCGCGCAAGAGCACATAATCGCCCGGCCGCGACCACGGCTCGTCCGACACCATCACGCCATGCGCGTCGATCGCCGTGTTGAAGAAGAAATTGATCGCCATCCAGCCCGCGCGCGGCGTCACGCCCTTGTCGAAGAGCGCCTTGTTGAAATTCTCCGAGCAGTTGGTGTGACCGGGATATCCGATGTCGTCGTAATATTTGGCCGCACAGGCGAGCGCGAAGGCGTCGTGCCGGCCGCACGTGTCCTGCACCACCTCGACCAGCGGCTCCATGTCCTGGTCGTAATATTTCGAATGCAGCCCCGGCATCGGATAGGCCGAGCCCATCAGCGTGCGGGTCGTCGTCACGTCGAGCGGCAGGTCGCGGCCCTTGTCCAGCTTGCGCGCCGAAAAACACTGGAAGTCGGTGCATTGCCGGCCGTCGACATCGATGATCTGCAGATAGTCGCCGGCCTTGACGAAATAGGATTCGGCGGTCGCCGACTTCACACGAAGGTCGAGCACCGGATCGGCGAGCGGATCGGGAAGTTGCGACCTGTTCTTCAGCCGGATCGTGGCGCGGCGCACCAGGACGGTGAGCGGCGTCGCTGTGTTGTGGCCGTCGACCAGCATCGGTCCGCCGGGAGCCGCAATCAGCAGCGCGCCGTCGCGCTGGACCGAAAAGCTCTGCTCGGTGCCGGCCGGCGTGGCGCCGCCGAACACGCGCACGGCCCTCGGCTGCTCGAGCTGCACGTTGCGGCGCTCGAGGCTGAGGCGCAGCGCCGAAAGGCTGTCGTCTCCCTCGGTGAGCAGCGCCTTGATGCCGGCAGCATTGCTGTTGGACCGCTCGCCGAAAATGCCAGGATCGGTGATGCCCGACTTGTCCCAGGCGAGCAGCTCGCAAGGCTGGCCGCCCTCGATATTGGTCACGCTGACGCTGTCGCCGGCCTCGACATCGATCAGCACCGCGCCGTTGCCTTGCACGGTGTAGCGTTCCATGCCGGGCGGCAGTGCGACCTGTCCGGGCCGGAGAATCAGGCTCGGCCGGGGCGGCCCGGACGCGACGGCAGGGTAGGGCGACTGGCTCATCTCAAACCCTCCTCCGAGCGAGAAACAAGTTTGCCTGTATGTAAAATTATTTTAGCACCAAGAATAGCAGCGGAGATGGATTTGGCAAGCACCGGCTCCGCCTTCTCCCCTATGGGAGTAGGTGGCCGCGAAGCGGCCGGATGAGGGGTGCTCCAGGGAAAGCCAGCGTCTCACTCCGCTGGAACACCCCTCATCCGTCTCTGCGCTTGCGCGCCGATCCGCCTTCTTCCGCAAGGGGAGAAGGCGAGGGCGCACCGCTACGCCAAGTCCTCGGAATGGCCGATCGTGACACCATATTCCGCGGCCGAGTCCAAAATGGTGTGCCACAGGCTCTCGGTGAAAGTCGCGAACACCAGGAGATCGAACACCGCCTGCCCGTCAGCCCGATCCTGGCCGCGCCAGAGCGTGACGCTGGTGTGATCCATCGATGTGGCGGCAGCCGTGCCGACCGGGAACACATCAGGATGCAGGTCGATCGACGACAGCTTGGCGAGCATCGCGCGTGCCTTATCGCCGGAGACGCTGATCAGCGCCCGCGCATGCGATTGGTCGGAAAGCGAGGCCGATCCCGCAAAGACAGGCGCAAGGCGATCCATCGTGTGTCTGCCGCCTTTCGACAGCACAAGGAACTGGTCCGGCCCGGACCAGATCAGCGTCGCGTCGGTCGTGCCGATCGCCTTGGGTGTTTCCGGCGCGGCGATGCCGAAGTGCGTTCGCGCGGCCTTTATCATCTCGCCGGCCTTGCCGCGCCGCGCCATCACCTGGACGAGATCGAAATCGCGGATCTCGGTCAGCGAAACGCCGGCTTCGCCCTGCGCGCCGTAAGGGCCGGCGACCAGCGCGCGGTCGAGCGGGCTGCGGACGTCCCAGGAAAAATCAGCCACGCTGACGCCCTCCATCCGGATCGTAGAAGACGGAATTGCAGAGCTCGACATCATAGTTCTCGCCGCGCAGCGGATCGTGCGCGCGCACGATCTCACCGATGCGCTCGCGGCCGCGCTCGACAAAACCGAGCCCGATCCACTGGTCGAGCAGCGGCGAGAAGCAGACCGAGGTGACATAGCCCTGGTCGTTCTCCGGCCTCGGTGTCTCGCCCTTTGGAATGATGTGCGCGCCGGAGCGCAGGCGGCGCGCCTTGTCGGTCGGCTTGATGCCGACGACCACCTGCCGGTTCGGCGCGACCAGCGCCTCGCGCGCGGCCATGACGCGGCCGATGAAATCCTTCTTGGTCGACATCATCTTGCCGAGTCCCAGATCGGCGGCCGTTGTGGTGCCGTTGAGCTCCGGCCCGGCGACATGGCCCTTTTCGATACGCATCACGCCGAGCGCCTCGGTGCCGTAGGGCGTCACGCCGAACGGCTTGCCGGCAATCATCAGATTGCGCGCCATCGCTTCGCCATAGCGCGCCGGTACCGAAATCTCGAACGCCATCTCGCCGGAGAAGGAGATGCGGAACAGCCTCGCCTTGATGCCGCCGCGCAACGCAACTTCCCGCGCGCCCATGAACGGAAAGCCTTCGTTCGACAGGTCCTCGGCCGGATCGACGATCTCTTTCAAGAGATCGCGGGTTTTCGGCCCGGCGATCGAGAACTGCGCCCACTGGTCGGAGACCGAGGTCAACTGCACGTCGAGCTCGGGGAACAGCACCTGCCGGCAGAATTCCAGATGCTGCATCACCAGCCCGGCCTTCGCCGTCGTGGTGGTGAGGAAGTAATGGTCCTCGGCGAGGCGGGAGGTCGTGCCGTCATCATAGACGATGCCATCCTCGCGCAGCATCAGCCCGTAGCGCGCCTTGCCGACGGCGAGGCTGGAGAAGGCGTTGATATAGACGCGATCGAGGAAGGCGCCGGCATCCGGGCCATGAACGTCAATCTTGCCGAGCGTCGAGACGTCGCAGAAGCCGACGCCGCTGCGCACCGCCTTGACCTCGCGGGTCACCGACTCCAGCCAGTCCTTCTCGCCGGCGCGGGGGTACCACTGCGCGCGTTTCCATAAGCCGGTGTCGACGAAGACGGCACCCTGTTCGGCCGCCCAGTGATGCGAGGGCGTCAGCCGCGTCGCATGGAAATTCTCGTCGCGGTGATGCCCGGCGAAGGCGCCGATGGCGACCGGCACGTAAGGCGGCCGGTAGATCGTCGTGCCGGTCTCGGGAATGGATTTGCCGCTGACCGCCGCCATTATGGCGAGGCCGGCGACATTCGAGGTCTTGCCCTGGTCGGTCGCCATGCCGAGCGTGGTGTAGCGCTTCAGGTGCTCGACCGACTCGAAACCCTCGCGCTGTGCCAGCTCGACGTCGGACGCGGTGACGTCATGCTGCTGGTCGACGAAGGCCTTGCCTTTGCCGGCGACATGCCAGAGCGGCGTCAGCGAAAAAGCCTCGTCATCCGCGACCGACATCGATCCGATATTGCCGCTGTGTCCGGCGTCGCGCGCCGCGGCAGCTCCTGCCTCGAATCCTTCGCGTAGGCAGGCGCCAAGTCCGAAGGCGCCGTTGGCGGCGCCCGCTGCCGCCATGCCGGGCGGTGCGCCGTCAGGCACGAAGGCGGCGATGTCGTCGCGCCATTTCGGCCGGCCGCGATGGTAGGAGGTGAGGCCGACCGCCGGGTTCCAGCCGCCGGAGACGGCGAGCCCCTCGGCCTCGACCTCGGCGCGCGCCCCGCCGGTCAGCGAGACGGCAATCTTGCGCACGCCATTCTTGCCGCCATCGACGCCGCTGACGGAGCCGTGCAGCACAGGGAAGCCGCCCCTGCCGGCCAGGGCGCGATGCGCCGGCGAAACGTCCGGTCGTGCATCGATCACGGCGGCCACTTGAAGACCCGCCGCGATCGCCGTTTCGGCCGTACGCCAGCCATCCTCATTGTTGGTAAAGAGAGCGATGCGTCTCGCCGGCGTGGCCGCGTAGCGGTTGATGTAGCTGCGCATGGCCGACGCCATCATCACGCCTGGCGTGTCGTTGCCGGCAAAGACGATCGGCCGTTCGATCGCGCCGGCCGCGACGACGCAGCGCTTGGCCACGATCCGCCACAGCCGCTGGCGCACCTGATGCTTCGGCGGCACGGGCAGGTGGTCGTTGACGCGCTCGATCGCGCCATAGGTGCCGCCGTCATAGACGCCGAACAAAGTGGTGCGCCTCATGATGCGCACGTCGGGCATGGCCTCAAGTTCGGCAACCGCGCGCGCGATCCAGTCGGCGGCCGGCAATCCGTCGATCGTGCCGCCATCGGCGAGCAGGCGCCCGCCGAGGACAAAATCCTCCTCGCAAAGGATGACGCGCGCGCCGCTGCGTCCCGCAGCAAGGGCAGCCGCCAGGCCGGCCGGCCCGGAACCCGCGATCACCACGTCGCAATGCGCCCAGGCCTTGTCGTAATGGTCCGGATCGGAAACGCCCGCGGCGCGACCGAGGCCGGCGGCGCGGCGGATCGCCGGCTCGTAGATCGCTTCCCAGAACTTCGCCGGCCACATGAAGGTCTTGTAATAGAAGCCGGCGACGAAGATCGGCGCGAACAGTTGGTTGACCGACATGACGTCGAAGTTGAGCGATGGCCAGCGATTCTGGCTGGCGGCCTCGAGGCCCTCATAGAGCTCGGCCGTCGTCGCCTTGGTGTTCGGCTCGCGCCTGGCGCCGCTGCGCAGCTCGACCAGCGCGTTGGGCTCTTCCGAGCCGGCGGTCAGGATACCGCGTGGACGGTGATATTTGAACGAGCGGCCGACGAGCTTGACGCCGTTCGCGACCAGCGCGGAGGCAAGCGTGTCGCCCTTGAAACCGAAGAGTGTCTTGCCGTCGAAGCGGAAGTTGAGCGGTGCCGAGCGGTCGATGAGACCGCCATCGTTCAGCCGGTTTGCCTGATCGCCGCGCATCACGCACCAACCTTGGCGGCGCCGGCACCCGCCGCCGGCTCGACAGCCGAGATCTCATGCGTCAGCGTGTTGCGCGTGACCTTCAGCCAGGCCCGGCAGCCGCCGCCATGGTACCAGTGCTCGCTCATCACACCGGCGATATTGTCGCGCAGATAGACGTAATCGTAGACCGCATCTTCGCCGGCATCGGCCGCGGGGCGTTGCGGCTTGGCGTCGCCGAGATAGGTGAACTCGCCGAGTTCGCGTTCGCCGCAGAAGGGACAGGTAATACGCATCTTGCTACGGCGGCCTCAGTGCAGGTTCGGTTGGGCGCCCTGGCCCTTCTCGTCAATCATGGCACCGCGCCGGAACCGGTCGAGGCGGAAGAGCGCGGCTTCCTTGTGCGATTGATCGCGGGCGATGAGATGGGCAAAGACGAAGCCCGAGCCCGGCGTCGCCTTGAAGCCGCCATAGCACCAGCCGGCATTGATATAGAGGCCGTCGACCGGGCTCTTGTCGATGATCGGCGAGCCGTCCATCGACATGTCCATGATGCCGCCCCACTGGCGTAAGAGCCGCACCCGGCCGATCATCGGGATCAGCGCCATGCCGCCTTCGCAGACATCCTCGACCACCGGCAGATTGCCGCGTTGGGCGTAGGAATTGTAGCCGTCGATATCGCCGCCGAAGACCAGCCCGCCCTTGTCGGACTGGCTGACATAGAAGTGCCCGGCGCCGAAGGTCATGACATTGGGCAGGAGCGGCTTGATCGCCTCCGAGACGAAGGCCTGCAGCACATGGCTTTCGATCGGCAGGCGCAAGCCGGCCATCGCCGCGACACGCGAGGAAGAACCCGCCACCGCCATGCCGACCTTGCCTGCGCCGATCTTGCCGCGCGAGGTCTCGACGCCGGTCACCTTGCCGTTGGCGTCGCGCGTGAAACCGGTGACTTCGCAATTCTGGATGATGTCGACGCCGAGCGCGCTCGCCGCATGCGCGTAGCCCCAGACGACGGCGTCGTGCCGCGCCGTGCCGCCGCGCCGCTGCAGCAGCCCGCCTTGCACAGGAAAACGTGCATTGTCGAAATTCAGGAACGGCAGCATTTTCTTGAGTGCGGCCTGGTCGAGCAGCTCGGCGTCGATGCCGTTGATGCGCATGGTGTTGCCGCGCCGGGCGAAGGCATCGCGCTGCGCGTCGGAGTGATAGAGGTTGAGCACGCCGCGCTGGCTGACCATCGCGTTGTAGTTGAGGTCCTGCTCCATTCGCTCCCAAAGCTTCATCGACAATTCGTAGAAGCCGGTGTTGCCGGGCAGGCCGTAATTGGAGCGGATGATGGTGGTGTTGCGGCCGGCATTGCCGGAGCCGATCCAGCCTTTTTCGAGCACTGCGACGTTGCGGATGCCGAACTCGCTGGCGAGGAACCAGGCCGTAGCGAGACCGTGGCCGCCGCCGCCGATGATCACCACGTCGTAGCGGTCCTTCGGCGCTGCGTCGCGCCAGGTGGGCTGCCAGTTCTTGTGGCCGGAGAGGGCGGCGCGGGCGAGCGAGAAGATCGAGTATTTCATCAGTTCATTCCGAGGTCGCTCGCACCGCCGAGATATCAGATATCCAGCGTGTGGTCGCGCTCCCACTGCGTGAAGTGGGACGCATAGGAATTCCATTCCTGCTGCTTCAGCTTTAGATATGCCGACGAAAATTCCTCACCCAGCGCCGCCTTGAGCGATTTGTCATTGTCGAACTCGCGCAACGCATCGAGCAGGTTGAGCGGCAGTTTCGGCGCGTCGGTCACGGTGTGGCCGAACTGGTACATGTCGATGTCGTGGCGCTTGCCGGGATCTGCCTTGGAGCGGATGCCGTCGAGGCCGGCGGCGATGATCACCGCCTGCAGGAGATAGGGGTTGGCGGCGCCGTCGGGCAGGCGCAATTCGAAACGGCCGGGGCCGGGCACGCGCACCATATGGGTGCGGTTGTTGCCGGTCCAGGTCACCGTGTTCGGCGCCCAGGTCGCGCCCGAAATGGTGCGCGGCGCATTGATGCGCTTGTAGGAATTCACCGTCGGATTGGTGATCGCGGCAAGCGCCGAGGCATGCTTCATGATGCCTCCGAGGAAGTTCTTGCCCTTGGCCGAGAGGCCGAGCTCCATCGCGTTGTCGGCAAACACATTGGTCTTGCCGGTCTCGTCCCACACCGAGATATGCGCATGGCAGCCATTGCCGGTCAGGCCCTGGAACGGCTTCGGCATGAAGGTCGCGCGCAGGCCGTGCTTCTCCGCGATCGACTTGACCATGAACTTGAAGAAGGAGTGCTTGTCGGCGGTCGCCAACGCGTGGTCGAAGGACCAGTTCATCTCGAACTGGCCGTTGGCGTCCTCATGGTCGTTCTGGTACGGGCCCCAGCCCAGCGCCAGCATGTGGTCGCAGATCTCTGCGATCACGTCGTAACGCCGCATCACCGCCTGCTGGTCGTAGCAGGGCTTCGACGCCGTGTCGTATTGGTCGGAAATGGCTGTGCCGTCCGGCGAGATCAGGAAGAACTCGGCCTCGATGCCGGTCTTGACATGCATGCCGTCGCGGGCCGCCTCAGCGATCAGCCGCTTCAGCGTGTTGCGCGGCGCCTGGTCGACCTCCTTGTCGTCCATGATGCAATTGGCCGCCACCCAGGCGACGTCTTTCTTCCACGGCAATTGGATGACCGATTCCGGGTCCGGCACCGCCAGCATGTCCGGATGCGCCGGCGTGAGGTCGAGCCAGGTTGCGAAACCGGCAAAGCCCGCACCGTCTTTCTGCATGTCGGCGATCGCCTGCGCCGGCACCAGCTTGGCGCGCTGGCCGCTGAACAGGTCGGTGTAGGAGATCATGAAATATTTGACGCCGTTCTCCTTGGCGAATGCGGCGAGATCGTTCCCCATTATAGTTCCTCGCTTATGTGATCTTGGAAGTTTGTCTTAGAAGCCGTTCTTCCCCGGTATCCAGTTGGTGCCGGCCAAAGGCACGCCGGCCATGGCGGCGGCTTCGATCGAGAGCGCGACGAGATCCTCGGGCTCGAGGTTGTGCAGGCTGTTCTTGCCGCAGGCGCGGGCAATTGTTTGCGCTTCGAGCGTCATCACCTTGAGGTAGTTCGCCAGCCGTCGTCCGGCCGCGATCGGATCGACCCGCTTCATCAATTCGGGGTCCTGCGTGGTGATGCCGGCCGGGTCGCGGCCCTCATGCCAGTCGTCATAGGCGCCGGCCGTGGTGCCGAGCGCATTATACTCCGCCTCCCAGCGCGGATCGTTGTCGCCGAGCGCGACAAGCGCGGCCGTGCCAATCGAGACGGCATCGACGCCGAGCGCCAGCGCCTTGGCGACATCGGCGCCGTTGCGGATGCCGCCGGAGACGATCAACTGCACCTTGCGGTGCATGCCGAGGTCCTGCAGCGCCTGCACCGCCGGCCTGATGCAGGCAAGCGTCGGCTGGCCGACATTCTCGATGAACACTTCCTGGGTCGCGGCCGTGCCGCCCTGCATGCCGTCGACCACGACGACGTCGGCGCCGGCCTTCACCGCGAGCGCGGTGTCGTAATAGGGTCGCGCCCCGCCGACCTTGACGTAGATCGGCTTTTCCCAGTCGGTGATCTCGCGCAGCTCGAGGATCTTGATCTCGAGATCGTCCGGCCCGGTCCAGTCGGGGTGGCGCGAGGCCGAGCGCTGGTCGATGCCCTTGGGCAGCGTGCGCATCTCGGCCACACGGTCGGAAATCTTCTGGCCGAGCAGCATGCCGCCGCCACCCGGCTTGGCGCCCTGGCCGACGACCACTTCGATAGCGTCGGCGCGGCGCAAGTCGCGCGGGTTCATGCCGTAGCGCGAGGGCAGGTATTGATAGACCAGCGTTTTAGAATGGCCGCGCTCTTCCTCGGTCATGCCGCCGTCGCCGGTCGTTGTCGAGGTGCCGGAAAGCGTGGCGCCGCGGCCGAGCGCTTCCTTGGCCGGGCCGGAGAGCGAACCGAAGCTCATGCCGGCGATGGTGATCGGGATCTTCAGCTCGATGGGCTTCCTGGCGTGGCGCGAGCCGAGCACCACCGAGGTGTCGCAGCGCTCGCGATAGCCTTCGAGCGGATACCGCGAGATCGAGGCGCCGAGGAACAGGAGATCGTCGAAATGCGGCAGCTTGCGCTTGGCGCCGGCGCCGCGGATGTCATAGATGCCGGTCGCGGCCGCGCGGCGGATTTCGGAAAGCGTGTAATCGTCGAAGGTCGCGGATTTGCGCGGCGTCGTCGGCGGGTTGCGGTAGGTCATCTTGCCTCAATACGCGTCGGCGTTATCGATGTTGAAATTGTAGAGCTTGCGGGCCGAGCCGTAGCGCTTGAACTCCGAGGCCTTGACGCCGGTGACGCCGGCCTTGTCGAGCAGGCCCTGCAGCAATTCGATATGCTCGGGCCGCATCTCCTTGGCGATGCAGTCGGCGCCGAGGCTTTCGACCTTGCCGCGCACGAAGAGCCGCGCCTCGTAGATGGAATCGCCCAGCGCGTCGCCGGCGTCGCCCAACACCACGAGATTGCCGGACTGCGCCATGAAGGCCGACATGTGGCCGATATTGCCGTGCACGACGATGTCAATGCCCTTCATCGAGATGCCGCAACGCGACGAAGCATTGCCCTCGATGACCAGCAGGCCGCCGCGGCCTGTGGCGCCCGCATACTGGCTGGCGTCGCCCTTGATGACGATCGAGCCCGACATCATGTTCTCGCCGACGCCGGGGCCGGCCGAGCCATGGACGGTGATCGCGGCGCCGTCATTCATGCCGGCGCAGTAATAGCCGACGCTGCCGCGCACATCGATGGTGATCGGCTGGTCGACGCCGACGGCGACCGAATGGCTGCCCTTCGGATTGAGCACTTCCCAGGCGGTCTCGTTCGAGCCGGGCGTGAGCTTGTGCAGCGCCTGGTTCAATTCGCGCAGCGAATGTTCGGACAGGTCGAAGACGCGTGACGCCTGACTGTGGGCATGGCCTTGCTCGCGCTCGGCCTTCGACATCGGAGTTGCCGGCATCAGCTCAATGCTCCCAGAAATAAACGGTTGCGGGCTCGGGTTCCCAGACCCGCGCATTGTCGATGCCGGGGAGCTTCGTCAGCGCGCGATATTCGGAGCCGAAGGCGACATACTGGTCGGTCTCGGCCATGACCGCGGGTTTGCAGGCGATCGGGTCGCGCACCACGCCGAAGCCGTTCTTGGTGCCGACGACGAAGGTGAAGAAGCCGTCGAGGTCGGAGAGCGTGCCTTCCAGCGCCTCGCCGAGATTCTTGCCATGCGCCATCCGGTTGGAGAGATAGGCGGCCGCCACTTCGGTGTCGTTCTCGGTCTCGAAGGTCATGCCGTCGCGGATCAGCTCGCGGCGCACATTGTTGTGGTTGGAGAGCGAGCCATTGTGCACCAGGCACTGGTCGGCGCCGGTCGAAAACGGATGCGCGCCCATCGTCGTCACCGCCGATTCCGTCGCCATGCGGGTGTGGCCGATGCCATGCGTGCCGGTCATCGCGCGCACGCCGAAGCGTTCGACGACGGCTTCGGGCAGGCCGACTTCCTTGTAGATCTCCACTGCCTCGCCCGCGCCCATGATGCGGATGTCGGGCCGGAGCGTCTGCAGCGCCTCGCGCGCGGCGTCGACCTTGTCCGGCGTGGTCCGGATCACCGCATGCGTGGACTTGACCGCGACGCTGACCGGTGCGCCAATCGCCTTGGCGAGTTCGGCGTCGAGACCGCGGAAATCGCGATCCGGCTTCGGCGACTGCACGGTGATCTTGGCTTCATTGCCGGTGGCCGCGCCATAGATGGCGATGCCGGCGCTGTCCGGTCCGCGGTCGCTGAGCGACACCAGCATCTCCGACAGCATGGCACCGAGCTTCGGCTCCAGCGCCTTGTCCTTCAAGAAAAGTCCGACGATTCCGCACATCCCAGCCTCCGACGTTTTTGGCTCTCAGATGGTGTATCCAATGAGCGAGCCGAATTCAATTGGTATGAAAGAAATTTTCCTGTGGTTACATATTTGACGTCGCATCGCCGTCGGCACTATCGCTGTCCGGGCGCGCCTTGTGAACCCAGATCGCATGGCGGATGCGCGCAATCCGGTAGGCGTCGAGGATCGAGAAGGCATAGATCAGGAAGCCGCCGGCATGGCGGCCGATGAAGCTGGCGTCGGCGGGCGCCAGCTTGGTGGTTATCCAGCCAAGGATCACCATGAAGAAAAGGAACTGCAGGCCGCGCGCCGGCACGCCGAGCATGACATGGCCGCTTGCCGGCAAGACGATCGCGGCGCCGAGCACAAGATAAGGATTCACTGGAGCCGGGGTGGCGGTTTCGTCGCTCATGCCGCCTGCCTTTCGCGCCGGTTGATGGCTTGGCGAAGCGTCGAGGCCACCTCGAGCAACCGTTCGATCAAGGCCGGATCGATCCCGGCATCGCCGAACGCGGCCTGCCGGAACACGCCATAGCGTGCGCGCTCAGCCTCGGCCAGCAGCCATACGATGCGCACGCCCTTCGGCGTGATCAGCAATTCCTTGGCGCGTCCTTCGGCAAAGATATCGGTGTGCGAGGCGATCAGGTCCTGCGGGAAGGCGACGCCTCTGCGGTCGGTCTTGAGCACGGCGTCGGCGGGAAAGCCGAGCACCTTCGGCAGCGTGTGCGGCAGATGGTCGAAATTGGAGAATGTCGTCGCCGAATTCGGCCGCATCATCATGTCGAAGACACCCGGCACCGCGACCGGCTCGGTGATCGAAACGCTGAGCCAGCGCGTCGGCAATTTTCGTGTCGCCAGCGTGTCGACGATGGTGCGCAGCTGGACGCGCTGGCCGTTCCAGGAACCGGCCCAGGTGACGACACCGGCCGTGCCGTCGGAAATGTCGGCGGCATCGGGAACGACACTGCGGACGCTCGCCGTATCAGCGGCCAAGGCCGCCTTCGCCCTGTCGCGGCCGGCGCGCGCCAGCCAGGCAATATGGGCGGCGACAGCCAATGCGATCGCCCCGGCAAGCAATACTGACGTCAGTTCCGACATTTCGACACGCCACGGCCCGCCGTCGACAGGCGGGCCCTTACTCCACTCAATAACCCTGCGGCTTCGGCCACGGCATGGAGAACTGGTCGCCGCGCCGCACGAATTTGTAGCGGTAGAAATGGAACCACAGCGAGATCAGGAAATAGAACACCGTCATCGCGATCAGCTGCGAGCCGAAGCCGAGAAAGATGGCGAAGAACGTCACCATGCACAGGCAGAAGAGCACGATTGCCGGCAGCGGATGGAAGGGATGCGTGTAGCCGCGGCGGATCGTGCCCAGCGGCCACTTCCTGCGAAACATCATGATGTTGATGCTCATGAAGGTGTATTGCAGCACGCCCGACAGGATCGAGAAGGTGATCGCCTGGTTAAGGTCGGCGATGAAGGCGAAGGCCAGCGCGATCGGCAGCAGGAACAGGATCGAGCGATAAGGCGTGCGGTATTTCGGATGCACCGCCGAGAACCAGCTCGGCAGGTAGCGGTCGCGGCCGAGCGAGAACCAGGCGCGCGCCGCGTCGTTGATGCAGCCATTGGCCGAGGCAAGCGCCGCCAGCAGCGTCGCGATGAAGAGCAGGTTCTCGAGCAGCGGGCTACCTGTCAATTTGCCCGCGTCCCACAGCGGATAATAGGTGATGCCGAGATATTCCCACGGCATCAGCGAGGCGCAGACATACCAGGTCATCGCGGCGGCGATCAAAAGCGTGATCATGCCGGCCATGGTGCCATAGGGCAGGGAGCGCGCCGGCGAGCGCACTTCCTCGGCCGCCTGCGTCGTGCCCTCGATGCCGAGATAATACCAGATACCGAACTGGAAGGCGGCAATGACGCCGATCCAGCCATAAGGCAGCGCGTTGCCGGGCGTGACCAGCTCGTTCAGCTTCAGCACCGCGCCTTGCGTCCACGGGCTGACGGAAAAGAACAGGATGACGATCGAGACATAGGCGATGGCGGTGATGACGAAATTGACGTTGAGCGTCATCAGCACGCCGCGATAGTTGAGCCAGGCGAGCACCACGATGGTGGCGGCGATGAAGGAATTATGCGTCAGCCCTTCGACGCCTGCCTTGGCGACGATTGTGTCGCCGAGCAGGATCGCGTCCGACACTTCGAGCATCGTGTAGGCAAACACCAGGAACAGCGCGACGTTGAAGGCCATCAGCGGCCCGACGATGTGCTTTGCCTGCGCGTATTGGCCGCCGGCCGCGGCGACGGTGGACGTCACCTCCGAGTCGATCATGGCGACCGAGGTGTAGAGCAGCCCGACGATCCAGCAGACGATCAGCGCCGCGAGCGCGCCGCCCTTGTCGGCGGAGAAATTCCAGCCGGTGAACTCGCCGACCAGCACGATGCCGACGCCCAGCGCCCACACATGCGCAGGGCCGAGCACCCGAAGCAGCGAGACTCTGTCGCCATGGATTACCGTTTGTCCCGTCTCAACCGCGGCCGTCATATCAGTCCCCACTCAGATCCGGTGTTTTTCGGAAACGGCCTCAAGCTCGCCTTCGCGCGAGGATGTCAGCACGGCTTCGGAATAGGTCGTGTCGACCTTGAACCAGTCGTAGAGCATCCACGCCGCAAGCACGACCGAGATGCCCCAGCAAACGTAAGACAGTCCCATCCACATGATGTTTTCCCCGGACTATTAGCCGTCGTCGAAGTCTATTTGTCGTCGAACTTCTCGTTGATCACCTCGCGATATTCCTTATCGGAGGCACGGAACAGGAAGACGAAATAGGCGATCAGCACGATCGCCATGATGATCAGCGTCGGCCAGTCGATGATGTAATGGAAGCGGTTCTGGATGATGTCGTGCGCCGTCTCCGGCGTGTAGCCGAGCTTCTCCCAGATCGAGGCCATGGTGGCGTTCTGGCCAAGCGCGTCCCAGGTCTTGGCGTCGAGTGGATCGATCGACTTCGCCGCTCCGGCGAGGCCGAGCTTCAACGGCAGCCACAGCGCCACGAAGATGGCGACCACCACCACCGCGATGTCGAGGATCTGTCCGGCCTTGTTCTGCTCCGGCGGGATATAGCGGGCCATGGTTTCTCCCCTCAGGATTGACGGTTGCGGGCGGCGTCGGCGTTCTTGATGTCGAGCCCGTAGATGAAGTCCTTGTCTTCCTTGTAGTGGTTGAGCATGGCGAGGATGGCGGCGGTGTTGAAGATCAGCACCGCTGCGGCCGCGATCGCAACCACGAGCTTGATCCCGCTGTGAGGGATGTAAGCCCAGGTCATCAGGAGGACGAAGAGGATCGTCGCCCACAGGCAAACGATCAGGAGCACGGATCCGCGCACGTCGGAACGGTACAGCGCCTCGATGCGCTGCTGCAGGTCGGACATCGTTTTTCCCCTTCTGGCGACGTCCGGCCCCGAACAGACCGGGCGTCCACTCTTTCAACAGAGTGAAATTTTTTTCATAAATTCCGCCCGATTCCGCAAATTGTCAAGCCGGATTTACGCACGTAAAGCGTTTGTCCACGGGCAAGAAATTTGCCTGACAATGAAATTATTTGCTTCAAGGGGATTGCAGGGCTTCGCCGTTTGCGGTCAATATTCGCACAAGCTCCGCCAGCAAGCAGGAGCAGGGAACGGCAACGACTTACATGACGGAGGACGATCGGATGACGGCATCCTGGAGATTCTCGACCTTGGCGGATCGCCATCGCGCGCTCGGCTCGAAGCTCGAGGACTGGAGCGGCATGGGCACCGCCTGGACCTACGACAAGGATGCCAACGAGGAATATATCGCGATCCGCACCAAGGCCGGGCTGATGGATGTGTCCGGCCTGAAGAAGGTCCACATCACTGGTCCGCATGCCTCGCATCTGATCGATCTCGCCACGACGCGCGACGTGGAAAAGATCTATCCCGGCAAATCGGCCTATGCCTGCATGCTGAACGACGCCGGAAAATTCACCGACGACTGCATCCTCTACCGCATCAGCCCGAACTCGTGGATGGTCGTGCACGGCTCCGGCACCGGCCACGAGGAACTGCAGCGGGCGGCGATGGGCCGCGATGTCTCGCTGCGCTTCGACGACAATCTGCATGACCTTTCGCTGCAGGGCCCGGCCGCCGTCGACTATCTCGCCAAGCATGTGCCGGGCATCCGCGACCTCAACTATTTCCATCACATGCAGACGCAGCTCTTCGGCTTCCCGGTGATGATCTCGCGCACCGGCTACACCGGCGAGCGCGGCTACGAGATCTTCTGCCGCGGCCAGGATGCCGGCACGATCTGGGACAGGATTCTCGAGGAGGGCAAGAGCGCCGGCATCATTCCCTGCCGTTTCACCACGCTCGATATGCTGCGCGTCGAGAGCTACCTGCTCTTCTACCCTTACGACAATTCCCAAAAATATCCGTTCGAGAACGAAGGCCCCGGCGACACATTGTGGGAGCTCGGCCTCGATTTCACCGTCAGCCCCGGCAAGACCGGCTTCCGCGGCGCCGAGGAGCATTATCGGCTGAAGGGCAAGGAGCGCTTCAAGATCTTTGGTGTGCTGCTCGACGGCAAGGAGCCGGCGGACGAGGGTGCGCCCGTCTACCGCGACGGCAAAAAGGTCGGCGTGGTGACCTGCGCAATGTATTCGCCACTGGTCGAGAAATCGATGGGCATCGCCCGTCTCGATGTCGATTGCGCCGTCAAGGACACCAAGCTCGAGATCCGCAACAGGAGCGGTTCCATCAACGCGACGGCGCAGCCGCTGCCCTTCGACGACCCGAAGAAGACCAAGCGCACGGCAAAGGGCTGAGGCATCATCACGGGGAGGGTTTCGAGGCACTAGAGCATGATCCCGAAAGTGGGAATCGGTTTTCAGAAAAGATCACGCTCCAACTGATCTAAGAGAGAATGGCAGCCAAGACGATCATCAGCCGGCCCATTTACGGAACCTTGTCTCCACAGCCCGGCAAGCATCATCTTTTCATCGCCGATGCCGAAGGCGCGCTGGCGATAACCGACATGGCCGGCAAGGCGCCGTCCGGCTTTTTCGACGGCGCCGAGATCGTCTACATTCCGGGGCCAGAGGGCAAGCACATCGCCGCCCTCGAAGCGTTGAAGCCGGCACAGCTCCACATCGCGCCGTCCTTCGCGAGTCTCTTGCCGCGGCTGAGACAAACGCTGACCAACGCCCGTATGGGGTTGCGCCTCTATCTTGCCGGCACCGAAGGCCTGATCGGCCAGGCGATGCAGGCCGCGCTCGAAGCCGGCATCGACCACACCTCCATGCAGACCGAGCATCGCGGCTCGCTGGCGCGGCGCATGCAATGCGTGCACTGCAAGGGCATCACCGAGAACGTGACGACGCAGCCGGCGCTCTGCTCGCATTGCGGCCTGCTGCTTCTGGTGCGCGATCACTATTCGCGCCGGCTGGCCGCCTTCCAGGGTGTCTGTATAAACGCTGAGGATCGCTCCGAGATTCCTCCGATGGAGGAGATCTTCCGATGAGCACCGGCACCACCAAGCTCGACGTCGTCGTCAGCGACGTCGTCCCCGTCAACGAGCTCGTCACACGTTTCCACTTCCGGCGCCGCGACGGCGGACTGCTGCCGACCTTTTCCGGCGGCGCCCATGTCGTGGTCGAAATGCGTGACGGCGACCGCACCAGGCTCAATCCCTATTCGCTGATGGGCTCGCCGCTTGACACGCGCGAATACACGATTTCGATCAGGCGCGACGATGCCGGCCGCGGCGGCTCGCTGTTCATGCACCGGCAGGTCAAGCCCGGCCTGGAGATGGTGATCAGCTATCCGGTCAATCTGTTCTCCCTCGACCTCAGGGCGAAGAAGCACCTGATGCTGGCGGGCGGCATCGGCATCACGCCCTTCATGGCGCAGACGTCGCAGCTGGCGGGCACCGGCGGCAATTTCGAATTGCATTACACCTGCCGCACGGCTTCGCTCGGCACCTATGCCGATGTCTTGCAGCAGCGCTGCGGCAACCGGGTCAGGCTCTATCACGACGACCGCGAGGAGCGCATCGATCTTGATCGGCTTCTGTCTTCGCAGCCGCTCGGCACGCATCTCTATGTCTGCGGCCCGGCCGGCATGATCAACTGGGTGCGCGATCGCGCGGCAAGCCTCGGCTGGCCGCCCGAAACCGTGCATTTCGAACATTTCGCGGCGCCGCAGCCCGGCGCGCCGTTCGACGTCGAGTTGGCCGTCAGCGGCAAGACGATCCGCGTCGGCGGGCAGCAGAGTCTGCTCGAGGCCATGGAAGCCGCCGGCGTCGACCCGCCTTACCTCTGCCGCGGCGGCGTCTGCGGCCAGTGCGAGACCAATGTGATCTCCTACGAAGGCAAGTTCATCCACAACGACCACTGGCTGAGCGACGAAGATCACAAATCCGGCTGCAAGATCATGCCTTGCGTCTCGCGCTTCGAGGGCAAGTCGCTGATCCTGGAAAGATAGGAGGCGTCAATGGGCATCACCTTTCGCAAGGAAACCTTCCGCGACGACTACACCTTCAGGAACAGCCCGGAGCACATCCGGCGCTTTCCCTTCCCGTTCAACGAAGACAGCTACATGTATGCGGTCAACATCGAGCCGCATGTCGTCGGCCCGAAGGGCAGCGTGCTTGAGAATCTGATCGACGTGGACGAGCACTATGTTTCGGAGATGGAAGACCGCGCCCTGGTGCTGGCCGAGGATCCGCTGCGCTGCCAGTCGCTGCCGCATATGACGCTCGCGGGCTGGGACCTGCTAGAACTCCTGATGGAGCAGCAGGCGCTCGGCTATCCCGAGCATTTCACGTTGGAGCGGAACGGCGATCGCTGGCGCTGGATCAACCGGCCGCTCGGCATCGACGACACCTTCACCTTCGGCGACACCTCGACGTTGCCGTATGGTCCGATGGAATACATAACCCGCCAGAGCCAGGGCGATTTCTGCATCCTCGACCAGCGCGACGGCAATCTGTGGATGGATGCCGGCATGGTCACGACCCAGGCCGACTGGTCGCTCGACTTCGACATCGGCATGAACTTCTTCGAATGGCACGCGCCGGTGCCGCTGGCGCATGAGAAGGGCATCTTCACGCGGGCGCTGAAATTCCTCACCAACATCCAGCAGGGCAAGCCGGCCAGGCGCCTCAACTGGACGATGACCATCAATCCGCGCCTCGACACCAGCCCCGAGAATTATCACAAATGGGGCCCGGACCGCGCCACGGTCACGCCCGACAATGTTGGCCAGAAGGTGCATCTGCGCGTCGAGCTGCAAAGCTTCTGGCGGCTGCCGCGCTCCAACGCCATCGTCTTCCCGATCCGCTGCTACCTGATCAAGATGGACGAGCTGGTCACGCAGCCCAAATGGGCGCGCCGCCTGCATCGCGTCATCCGTGACCTGCCGGAAGAGCTCGCCACCTATAAGGGTCTGACGCGGTATCGTCCGACACTGGTCGAGTGGCTGTCCAAGCTGGATGACGGCAGCCCGACCAGCCCGGGATTTGGCCCGGATTGAACTTGTACTTCCGCAAGCGCCTTCTTCGTGAGATTCCTCGTTTCGCCAAGGGCAACCCCTATGCGGGGAGGACGAAAGGAGCCTGGCGGGACAGTTTCGCGTCCTTCCTCTCCCCCGTCGATCGGGGGAGAGGCGTCGAGCGAAGCTCGACGGAGTGGGGGTCGACCTAGCTTGGCGGTCGTTGGTTCACATCTAGGCGATGCCTCCGATTATTACCTGCCTGCCAAGATTTCAGGCCCGCTCGGTGGTGCCCACTTGTCAGCACCTTCGCGTTTGAGGACCGCCTTCCCCCACTCCCTCGCTGCTTCGCAGCGCCACCTCTCCCCCCTCCGGAGGGAGAGGAAGAGAGCTTGACGGATCACCCAGCGCTGTTTTGCGGATAGCAAATGATCGACAGATACCGCATCGGCAGTTGCGTCAGCTCTTCCGGTCCGTGCGGCGCGTCGGCGTCGAAGAACAGGCTGTCGCCCGGCTTCATCGGATAGAGATTGTTGCCGTGGCGGTAAACGACCTCGCCCTCGAGCATGTAGAGGAACTCCATGCCCGCATGCTGGAAGGTCGGGAAGACGTCCGAATTCTCGGTCAGCGTGATGAGGTACGGTTCGACGACTACGCCGCTGGTGTTGGCGCCGATATGGCCGAGCAGATTGTACTGGTGGCCGGCGCGCGTGCCGCGCCGCTCGACATCGACGCCTTCGCCGGCCTTGACGAAGACGGCGCTGTGCTCTTCCTCAAAACGCCGGAAGAAGGCGGTCACCGGAACGCCCAGCGCCCGCGATAGCGCCTGCAGCGTCGTCAGCGACGGCGAGGTGATGCCGTTCTCGATCTTCGACAGCATGCCGAGCGAAATGTCGGTGGCCGCGGCGAGATCGGCGACGGTGATGCCGAGCTTCTTGCGGAAGGCCCGCACCTCATGGCCGATCGCCACTTCGAGCACTTTCTCGCGCGTGTCGCGGATGGCGTGCGGGTTTTGCGTCAGCGGCGTGCGGATCGTGCGGCCGTCGGCCGAAACGCGCTTCGGCCGCGCCTTGCCCTTGGCGGCCGCGCCGGCTGGCCTTGCAGCAGATGTCTTGTTCGCCATGTCGCCCCCGAATCCACAGATTTATTTCACTCAAGGTGAACATATTGGGTGGAGATATGAAAGCGCAACCACGACGGCAAGCCGCCGGATGTCGCAGCGGCGTTTCGCCAGCATGAACCGGCGCCAGCTCTTTTCGCGGAAAACTCGTTTGGGGCAACGCCGTTGCCGCAGATGTTTGTTGACAGCACCGAAGACGCAATTACTCTCACTGTGAGTGAAATTTGTTTCGTGAGAGCAATTCCAGGAAAAGTGTCGAACGGTTTTCCGCCCGGAACTGCGTCAAGAAAAAAGTCGAAATCAAAAAGAGGAGGCCCGCAATGAAATCTCGTGTCGCCGTCATTGGAGCCGGACCGTCGGGCCTGGCCCAGCTGAGGGCCTTCAAGTCCGCAGCCGACAAGGGTGCCGAGATCCCCGAAATCGTCTGCTTCGAGAAGCAGAGCGACTGGGGCGGCCTGTGGAATTACACATGGCGCACCGGCCTCGACGAGCATGGCGACCCGGTGCATGGCTCGATGTACCGCTATCTGTGGTCGAACGGCCCGAAGGAATGCCTCGAATTCGCCGACTACACCTTCGAGGAGCATTTCGGCCGGCCGATCGCTTCCTATCCGCCGCGCGCCGTGCTGTGGGACTACATCAAGGGCCGCGTCGAGAAATCGGGCGTGCGCGAATGGGTGCGCTTCAACAGCCCGGTGCGCATGGTGACCTATTCCGACGAGACGAAGAAATTCACCGTCACCGCGCATGACCGCACCAACGACGTGACCTATTCGGAGGAGTTCGACAACGTCGTCGTCGCCTCCGGCCATTTCTCGGTGCCCAACGTGCCCTTCTTCGAAGGCTTCCCCACCTTCAACGGGCGCATCCTGCATAGCCACGATTTCCGCGACGCGATGGAATTCAAGGGCAAGGACATATTGATCATCGGCCGCTCCTATTCGGCCGAGGACATCGGTTCGCAATGCTACAAATACGGCGCGAAATCGATCACCTCCAGCTACCGCTCCAAGCCGATGGGCTTCAAATGGCCAGAGAACTGGAAAGAGGTGCCGCTGCTGCAAAAAGTCGTCGGCAAGACGGCGCATTTCAAGGACGGCACCACCAAGGATGTCGACGCCATCATCCTGTGCACCGGCTACCTGCACTCCTTCCCCTTCCTCACCGACGACCTCAAGCTCAAGACCGCCAACCGGATGTGGCCGCTCGATCTTTATGAAGGCGTCGTCTGGGAGAAGAACCCGAAGCTTTTCTACATCGGCATGCAGGACCAGTTCTACACCTTCAACATGTTCGACGCGCAGGCCTGGTATGCGCGCGACGTGATGCTCGGCCGCATCAAGCTGCCCTCCGCCGAGGCGATGGCCGAGCACAGCGCAAAGTGGCGTGCCCGCGAAGAGACGCTGGAAGACGCCGAACAGATGATCTGGTTCCAGGGCGACTACACCAAGGAGCTGATGGACCAGACCGACTATCCGGGCTTCGATGTCGAGGCGGTTAACCGCACCTTCATGGAGTGGGAGCACCACAAGATGGAAAACATCATGACCTTCCGCGACAACGCCTACCGCTCGTTGATGACGGGCACCATGGCGCCGTTGCATCACACCCCGTGGCTGCAGGCGTTGGACGATTCGATGGAGAGCTATCTCGAGGTGAAGGGGGTGGCGGCCGAGTAGCACGGCAGGCTCTCGCCAACGTTCCCGTCGTTAAATCGACAACCTGTGGGGTGTCCCGCGGGACGCCCCATCGGTCTACCAGCACACGTAGCCGCCATCAACGATCAGGTCGAGGCCGGTAACGAAGCTCGACGCGCGGCTGGCCAGGAACACGGCCGGTCCGACCATCTCCTCCGGCGCAGCCATGCGGCCCATCGGCGTATCGCGCTTGAAGATCTTTATCTCCTCCGCGACCTCCGGCCGCTTGTTCATCGGCGTCAGCGTGTAGCCCGGGCTGACGACATTGACGCGCAACCCGCGATCGGCCCACTCCATGGCGAGGCTCTTCGACATATGGATGACGGCGGCTTTCGAGGAATTGTAGTGCGCCTGCGTCAGCCCCCGGTTGACGATGGTGCCCGACATCGAGGCGATGTTGATGATGGAGCCCGCGCGTCGACGAAGCATGACGCGCGCCTCGGCCTGACAGGACAGGAACACACCCGCGACATTGACCTCGTGCACCTTGCGCCACTTTTCCAGCGGCATGGTCTCGGCCGCTTCCGATCCGGCTATGCCGGCATTGTTGACGGCGACGGTCAGCGCGCCGAGCTCGGCCTCGACGCGGTCGATCGCCGTGGCCAGGTCGGTCTCGGACGTCACGCTCCCCGTCAGCACCAGCGCCTTGCGGCCAAGGGCCTTGATCCTCTCGGCAGTCTGCTCAAGCCCGCCGTTCGATGCATGGCCGAAACAGGCGACGTCGGCGCCGGCCTCGGCAAGCCCGATCGCGATCGCCTGTCCAATGCCGCTGCCGGCGCCCGTCACCAGCGCCACGCCGCCGTCCAGTTTGAAAAGATCCATCGCACCCTCCCTGATTGCGGGAAGGTATGCGCTGAATGGCGCTTCGATCAAGCGGCCTGATCTGGCTGCGCCGGGCGCATCTCGAGCTCAGAAATACCCGTCCGAAGCCGCGGTCGCTTCCTTGGGGATCTCCACCCCGTCGACCAGGATCTTGTCGACCAGCTCATGATGGAAGCACACGAGCCCCTTGATGCGCTCGGCCTCATGCACCGGCTCGGGATAGTACCAGACAAGGTTCTTGTGCCGCTTCTTCGGCGTCGTCACGTGGTAATAGTTGGAGATGCCCTTATAGGGGCAGCGCGAGATGTAGCGGCTGGGCGAGAGAATATCGAGCCTGGTGTCCGCGACCGCCGGTGCGAATTCCTGTGCCATGGCAGCGTGCTCGGCCTGTCGCTGCCCTTCCTCTTCCGATGCCCTCGACATTGCGTTGCGGGACTGCGTACGCTCGCTCGAAACCTGTCGACCGAGCGGGCTTTCACGGAGAGCGACCGCGCTTTCAGCATGGCGGGTGCTGCGGCGTTCTGACCGCGATCACGCCGGTTCCAACGTCTTCGGCCTCTGCAGCCTTGCCAGCTCGTCATAGGGGATATGGCAGCGGATCGTATGTCCCGGCTGAGCCTCCGCGAGTTCCGGCTCCTGCGTCTCGCAGATGGCGCCGATCTTGCGCGGGCAGCGCGTGTGGAAGACGCAGCCCGTCGGTGGATTGGCCGCGCTCGGGATCTCGCCGTCGAGGCGGATGCGCGAGCTCTCCGTCCGGTCGAGCTTCGGCACGGCCGACAGCAGCGCTTCGGTGTAGGGATGGTGCGGGCCGGAGAACACCGCTTCCGAGGGTCCGAACTCCATGATGCGGCCGAGATAGAGCACGGCGATCTTGTCGGAGAGATAGCGCACCACGCCAAGGTCGTGCGAGATGAAGATGTAAGAGACATCCTGTCTCGACTGCAGGTCGGCCAGAAGGTTGAGGATCGCCGCCTGGACCGAGACGTCGAGCGCCGAGGTAGGCTCGTCGCACACCACGATGCGCGGATCGCCGGCGAAGGCGCGCGCGATCGCCACGCGCTGCTTCAGCCCGCCCGAGAGCTGGCGCGGCTTGACCGCCAGGTGCCGGTCGGTGAGCCGCACCGAGCGGACCAGCTCTTCGAGCCGCGTGTCCAGCGGCTTGCCGGTGAGACCGCCAAGCCGCTTCAGGGCGCGGCTCAGGATATGCCGGATCGAATGCGAGCGGTTGAGCGCGGAGTCCGGGTTCTGGAAGACGATCTGCACTGCCTTGACCTGGTCTTCCGTGCGGCTGGCCAGCCGCGGCGCGAGCTTCTTGCCTTCGAGCTCGATCGAGCCGCCATCGTCGGGCGGGACGAGGCCAAGCAGGAGCCTTGCAAAGGTCGTCTTGCCGCTGCCGGATTCGCCGACAAGGCCGAGCGTCTCGCCGGGCCTGAGACTCACCGAGACATCCTTCACCGCCCGCAGCGGACGCCCGTGGGTGGCATAGGTCTTGTTGAGACCTTCGACCTGCAGCACCGGCGGCGCCTGCTTCGGCTGGGCGGCCGCGATCTCGGCGGGCGTGGCGCGCGGCAGAGACTGCGCCTTGTCGTGATAGTGGCAGCGCGACAGGCGGCCGTCGCCGAGCTCATAGAGCGGCGGCGGCTCCGCGCGGCAGCGTTCGGTGGCCAGTGCGCAGCGATCGGCGAAGGCGCAGCCGAGGATATTGGCGCCGATGCCGGGCAGGAAGCCCGGGATTGTGTCGAGCCGGCCCTGGTCCTTGCGCTGGCCGCCGCGCGGCAGGCAGCGCAGCAGCGCCACCGTGTAGGGATGGCGCGGATCGTTGAAGACGTCCCTGGTCGAGCCCTCCTCGACCAGCATGCCGGCATAGAGCACGCCGACGCGGTCGCACATGTTGGCGACGACGGCGAGGTTGTGGCTGATGAACAGGATCGAGGCCGACAGCTCGCGCCGCAACTGGCCGATCAGGTCGAGCACCTCGGCCTCGACCGTTGCATCGAGCCCGGTAGTCGGCTCGTCGAGGATCAGCATCGAGGGGTCGTTGGCCAAAGCCATGGCGATAGCCACCCGCTGCTGCATGCCGCCGGAGAGCTGATGCGGATAGCGCTGCATGACGCTCGCCGGGTCGGAGATGCGCACCCGGTTCAGCATCGCGAGTGCCTTGTCTTCCGCCGCCTGTCCGGTGATGCCGGCAAGCTCGAAAATCTCGGTCAGCTGGCGGCCGATGCGCAGCGACGGGTTCAGCGCCTTGCCGGGGTCCTGATAGACCATCGACACGCTGTCGGCGCGGGCGCGCCTGAGCGCTTCCGCGTCGAGTTTCATCACATCCTTGCCGCCGAGCGCGATCGAGCCCCCGGTGATCGAGCCGTTGCGCGGCAAATAGCGCACCACCGAGAGCGCGACTGTCGACTTGCCACAGCCTGATTCACCGACCAGGCCGTAGGCTTCGCCCGCTTTGATGGTCAGGTTGACATTGCGCAGCACCGCGCGGTTGCGCCGGCCGACGCGATAAGCGACCGAAAGGTCCTTCAGTTCGAGTGCGTTGGTTGCTTGCCTGGGGTCAGTCATTGAACGCTCCATGCACGCCGTCAGCCACCAGGTTGACGCCGATCACCAGCGAGGCGATGGCTAAAGCATCGAACAGCACCGTCCACCAGAAGCCGCCGCCGATCATGCCGTAATTGGAGGAGATCGACAGGCCCCAGTCGGGCGAGGGCGGCTGGATGCCGAAGCCCATGAAGGAGAGCGTGGCCACAGCGAAGATGGCATAGCCCAGCCGCACCGTCGTCTCGACCAGGATCGGCGGGATGACGTTGGGCAGGATCTCGACGAACATCGTGTGCAGCGCGCCTTCGTGGCGCAGCTTTGCCGCCGCCACATAGTCGAGCTCGCGTTCGGCCAGCACCGCCGAGCGCACCGTGCGGGCGATGATCGGCGCGAAGCTCAGGCCGATGACGACGATGACGGTGATCTTGGACGTGCCGAGCGCGACGATGGCGAGCAGCGCGATGATCACCACCGGGATCGCCATGAAGGCTTCGAGCACGCGGCTGACGATGTCGTCGACGATGCCGCGGAAATAGCCGATGACGAGGCCGAGCGCCGTGCCGGCGATGGTGGCAAGGATGGTGGCCAGCGGCGCCACCGTCAGGATATCGCGCGAGCCGACGATGACGCGCGAGAACACGTCGCGGCCGAGCTGGTCGGTGCCGAACCAGTGATCGGCCGCCGGCGGCGTCAGCGCGTTGATGACGTCGCTTGCCAGCGGATCGTAGGGGACGAAGTGCTGGCCGAACAGCGCGCACACGATCCAGAAGACGACGATGGCAAGCCCGGTCAGGAACGTGCCGGACCTGGAGAGAGAATGCAGCACCTCGCCCCAGGGGCTGCGCTGTGCGGTGTCGGGCGTCGGCAGGCTGACGGGGGTGTCGGTGGCGCTCATTGCTCTGCCCCCAGCCGGATGCGTGGATTGAGCACGGAATAGAGGAAGTCGGCGATCAACGTCGCCACCGCATAGACGATGCCGATGGTGAGGATGCCGGCTTCGAGCATCGGGAAGTCCTTGCCGCGCGCGGCGGTGAAGATCAGCGAGCCGATACCCTGGTAGCGGAACAGCGTCTCGATGACGACCAGGCCGCCGATCAGATAGCCGGTCTGGGTCGCGATGACCGTAATGGTCGGCAACAGCGCGTTGCGCAGCACATGGCGCCAGATCACCGTGCGCCACGGCAGGCCTTTGAGCACCGCAGTGCGCGTATAGTCGGAATCGAGCGCCTCGATCATGCCGGAGCGCGCCATGCGCGCGATATAGCCGAACAGCACCAGGAATAGCGGCAGCGAAGGCAGGGTCAAGTAGTAGAGCTGGGTGAAGAAGCCGGCGCCCTTCGGCCAGGCGGCCGCGATCGGCAGCCAGCGCAGCCACACCCCGAAGATTAGGATCAGGATGATGCCGGTGACGAACTCTGGCAGCACAGTTACCGACAGACCACCAAGGCTGATGATGCGGTCGAGCGGCCGGTTGAAATTGAGCGCGGCGATCACCCCGCCGAGGATGCCGATCGGCACCACCAGCACGAAGGCGACCAGGGCGAGCTTCATCGAGTTGCCCAAGGCATCGATGACGAACGGCGCCACCGGCGCGCGGAAGACATAGGACGTGCCCATGTCGCCATGGAGGAAATTCCAGATCCAGCTTCCGTATTGGACAAGCAGCGGCCGATCGACGCCCAGCGAATGGTTGAGCGCATCAACCGCGCGCTGGTCGGCGAACGGCCCCAATATGGCCCGCCCGACATTGCCCGGCAGCACCTGGCCGCCGAGGAATACCATGACGCTCAGCAAGAACAGCGTGACGAGCGACAGTGCCAGGCGCCGGACGAGGAAAGCTAGAATGGCATCGTCTCCTTATGAAAGATCCTTGCGTCCCGGCAGACGGGACGCGTCGGACAAATCAATAGTGGCAGGCGGATCGAAGGCTGTCACGGGCGCAAGAGGGCCCATCGGCGACGTGTCGGGATCGCCGGTCCACGGCGCGACGCCGACGAGCCGGCCGTTCTCGGCGCGGATCTGGTGCGTACCCCAATGCATGGTGGTGAGCAGGGTTGCGGTTCCCATGCGACGCATTCCCGTTGCAACGATCGCGGGCAGGGCGCGTGGCGTCCTGCCCGCAGTCTCGCCGGCAAGCGCCAGCCCTTTCGAGGCTGGCGATGCGGGATCTATGCTTGCCTCATCCTCAGCCTTTCGACGCTTTCTCGAGGAACAGCTGTGACATGGCCGTGGGCTGCACGCCCGTTACGCCCTTTGCCGTTGCCGTCAGATAGTCGTAGAAATAGCCGAAGATCACCGGCGTTTCCTCGAGCAGCAGCTTCTGGATCTTGCCGGCGGTGGCCTTCTGCGCCTCGAGGTCGAGGGCCGCGATATAGCTCGCCGCCATCTGGTCATAGTCCTTGTTCTTGAAGTGGGCGGCATTCCAGGTGCCGTCGCTCTTCAAGGGTGCGGCGAGATAGACGTTGGGCACGCCGCGATGGCCGTAGTCGGTGATGCCCATCGCCGAATCCAGCCAGTTCGACTTGCCGAACACCGCATCGCCGTAATAGGCGCTCTGGTCGAGGATGTTGAGCTCGAGCTCGATGCCGATTTCCTTGACCCAGTTCTGGATGAGCTGCGCGTATTCCGGGATTTCCAGATAACGCTCGGTGGTCAGCGTCATCTTGAAGCCCTTGCCGGCGCCGGCCGCTTCCATCAGCTGCTTGGCCTGCGCGATATCCTGCTTGCGCTGCGGCACGCTGGTGTCGGTCGAGGGGTAGACGGCGGCGAACGGGCTGTCATTGCCAAGCACCGCGCGTCCCTTCATCAGGCCGGCGGCGAGTTTCTCGCGGTCGAGGCAGAGCGCGATGGCGCGGCGCACGCGGGCGTCCTTCGTCGGGCCCTCGTCGCAGTGCATATGCAGCTGCTGATGCGCCGACGACTTCAGGCTGATGACCTCGACATTCGGGTCGTTGAGGACGGCGACGCCCGCCAGCACCGGCATCTGGTTGATGATGTCGATCTGGCCACCCTGCAGCGCCAGGATTTGCGGCTGGATGTCGGTGAAGAAGGTGAATTCCGTGCGATCCGGCAGGGCCTTCTCGCCCCAGTAATCGTCATTGCGCACGAAGGAGGCGCCGACCTTGGGCGTGTACTTCTCGATCTTGAACGGTCCGGTGCCGTCGAAGCTCTGTTCGTAGCCGCCTTTGTAGCTCGCCGGGATGATCACGGCGTTGTAATTGTCGGACGAGACCATGTAGGGGAAGTTGCCGTTCGGCGCGTCGAGGTGGAACTCGACGGTGTAGTCGTCCACCTTCTTGGTCGCGCCCTTCTGCAGGATGCCGCTGAACACCGACAGCGCGTTGGACGAGTTGGCCGGATCGGCGAGCCGGTCAATGCTGGCCACTACGTCGTCGGCCTTCATCTCGCCGCCCGAGTGGAATTTCACGCCCTTGCGGAGCTTGAAGGTCCACACCGTGCCGTCGGTGTTGGGCGACCAGCTTTCCGCAAGCGCCGGCCTCAAAACCAGGTCCGGACCGTCGACGCAAAGGAACTCGGCCACCTGCTGCATGACGAGCAGGCCGCCGGCGTCGGCGATGGTGACGGGGTCGATCGCCGCTGCCGGCACGCTGCTTCCGACGCGGATGGTGGCGCCGGGCGCGCCGGCGCGCGCGAGCGAGGGTGCCGCGCCGAAGCCGGCCGCCATGCCGATGCGGCCGAGCAGCGGCAGCGACAGGCCGAGCAGGCTGCCATGGCGCACGAATTCGCGGCGGCTGATGCGGCCATCGATCAGACCGTCGATCAGGTGGTTTTCGAGTGGCGTGCGGCCGCGCCGCAGCAGATCGAGAATGCGGTAGTTCTTGCTCATGGCTCTAAGCCTTTCCCCAGTTGTTGTGGTTGGCGAGTGCACTCAATTTGCGAGTTCCGTGGCGTTCTCCTGTTCCCGGAACCCATCAATATCGGTCGATGTACAGTAGCATGCGCTTCCGACCGGTCCATCCGTTCGTTGGGACGGAAAAGTCAGATTTTCTTGATGAATTGTCTGTCGGTCATGCGACCAGCGGCCGCCTTTTTCTCCATAAGTCCTGCTAGCTTTTCGACATCCTCCTAATTCAGCGGCAGCCTGCGGTAGGTCCCGGGCCTTTCCGAGTCGTGATATTTGTTGCAGGGGGCCATGATGACGGCGGCGTCTGGCGTCGGTGCCTCGCCGATGCCGACAAGCCCGTCCTCGGTCTCGACCTCCACGATGGTCGGCGAGAAGCCGTCGAGCCCGCCGAATACCCACCAATAGGGCGCTTCCAGCCTGTAGTTGATCGGGGTTGCCTTGACGCGCCTGATCTTCATGTCAGCCGATTTCGAAGAAGGGTTCGCCGAGCAGGCCGGGGTCGACGTCGATGCCGAGGCCGGGGCCGTCGGGGATGCCCATATGGCTGCCCGTCACAGGCGGTGCGTTCCTGGCCGTGCGCACCGTCACCCATTCATGGAAGGCGATGGCGTGCAGCCGGCGCTCCGTCGGCGTCGACAGCGACAGATGCGCCATGGCGGCGGTGTCGATCTCGGCGCCTCCGGTGTCCTCGACCGTGATCATGAAGCCGAGATCGGCGGCAACATCGCGGATCAGCCGCGTCTGCGTCACGCCGCCCAGTCGCGAGATCTTCAGTGTCAGCCCGTCGGCGGCACCTCGGCGGTGGATCTCCAGCATCTCGCCGAGCGATGTGACGGATTCGTCCAGCACCATCGGCTTGTCGAGCATGCGGCGCACCGACATGTTCTCCTCGATCGTCGTGCAGGGCTGCTCGAACGTGTAGTCGATGTCGCGTGTGGCGTCGGCGAACTGGCGCGCCTGATAGGGTGTCCAGCCGGCATTGGCATCGCAGAAGATCACCGTGCCCTTCGGCACGGCGGCGGCCACCGTCGTCACCCGCTCGATATCGTCATGCACATTGCCGCCGACCTTGATTTGCAGGCGACGGCAGCCTTCGGCAATGATCCGCTTGGCCAGCTCCGCCATCTGATCGAGCGTGCCATGGGTCACGACCCGGTAGGTCTCCGCCATGTCGCTCTCGCGGCCGCCAAGCATGATCACCAGCGGCACATCGGCCGCTCGTGCCGCCAAGTCCCAGCACGCCATGTCGAGCGCGGACTTGATATAAGGGTGGCCCTTGAACACCGTGTCCATCAGCCGGCCGATGCCGGCAAACCCGCGCGGGTCCTGGCCGATGAGATGCGGCGCGATTTCCGGCACGCCGGCGCGCGTTCCCGCCGGGAACGCGGCCGAGTAGAAATTGCCGAGCGGCGCCATCTCGCCCCAGCCGGTCACGCCGCTGTCGGAGGTGATGGCGACGATCACCGCGTCGAAACAGTCCGCGACGCGTCCCTTGGACATGCGGTAGGGCCCGTCCACGAAGGGCTGCACGACATGATAGGCTTTTATGCTCTTGATCTTCACGTTTGGGTCCGCTGTCCGGGCTGTCAGTTCTTCGATGCGCGCTTTTCGAGGCCGCGCGCATAGGCAAGAAGCTCTTCGAAATCGACGTCGATATGCTCGCGAGCATGGCGCTGGGCGGCGCGCATGTCGGCACCTTTGAGCAGCGCCACATAGGTCTCGTGCACGTCCTCGGCCGGCACCGGCTCGTTGCGCGCCCGCTGATGCAGGGCGAAATACATCTGCAGCCGGCTGGTCAGCCGCTGCCAGGTCTCCAGCAGCACCGAATTGTCGGCCCATTCGTAGATGAGCCCATGCAGCTGCAGCGCCGTCTCGATCTGGCGCGTGGTGTCCTTCGCCCGCGTCGCCTGTTTCACCGCCTCGTGGCGGCGGTCCAGCTCGTCGAAGAAGCGCTGGTCGCGCTGCGGCCAGGTGAGCTCGATCGCGAATTCATCGAGCACTTTGTTCAGCGAATAGGCGTCGATGATGTCCTTGGCTGTGACGTCGATGACAAAGGTCCCGGCATAGGGAATGCTGGTCAGGATGCCTTCCTGCACCAGCTCGCGCATCGCCTCGCGCAATGGCGCGCGGCTGACCCGCATCTGCTCGGAGATCCTGAGCTCATTGAGCTTCTGCCCAGGCTCCAGCTGTCCGGCCAGGATGGCGCGCCTGAGCAGGGCGACGATCTCCGCCCTGCGCGTCGTATCCGCGATCGGACCGAAATCCAGCTTTGCCATGCCTCGACTCCCGATGGAATTTCGGCAAGACAAGCAGATTGTCGACAATCTAACAAGAGGGTAGTTACCGATTTTTCCGGGTTGGAGGCGCCCAAAGAAAACGGCGCCCTCGACGTGGGTGTCGAGGGGCGCCGTCGGACCGGAAGCTGATGGGGGTTATCAGCTGGCCGGTTTCGGTTGCGGCAAGGGAGAAACCGGCATTCCGGGTCCGATCTTCTGCAGATTGCCCGTGATCACCTGATCGTTCTCCGAGATGCCGGAGGTCACGGAAATCAGGTCGCCGTCGGTGGGCCCGAGCGACACCAGCTTCTGGTCGACGGTGTTGCCCTTGCCGATGACATAGAGGTACTTGCCGAGCTGGCTGGAACCCAGCGCCACCTGCGGCACCATCAGCGTGTTGGGCTGTTCCTTCACATGCAGCCGCACCCGCACATATTGTCCGGGCAACAGCGTGAACTTGGCGTTGCCGATCGTCGCGCGCGCCGTGATGGTGCCGGTCGAGTGGTCGATCGTGTTGTCGATGAAGGTCAGCTCGCCCTTCTGGCTGGGCTGGGTCTCGCCGGGCAGGAGCACGTCGACGGCGATCGGACCGTTGGCCTTCGCCTGCTCGATCTGCACGAGGTCGGTCTCGCTCGGATTGAAGGTCACATAGATCGGGTCGAGCTGCACCAGCGTGTTGAGCACCGTGCCCGCGACGCTGACCAGCGTGCCGACCGAGGCCTGGTTGCGGCCGATGCGTCCCGAGAACGGCGCCTTGATCTCGGCATAACTGAGGTTGAGCTCGGCCGTCCGCACCGCCGCCTGGTCGACGGCAAGGGCGGCCTGGGCCGTGCGCAGATTGCTGGTGCGCTGGTCGAAGCTGTCCTTGTCGAGATAGCCGGCCTTGGCAAGATCGGTGCCGCGGCCGAGATTGGACTTCGCATATTCGAGCGTCGCGGTATCGCGCTGCACCTGCGCCTTCGCCTGGTCGAGCGCGGCCTGATAGTCGTCGGGCGCGATGCGGTAGAGCAGGTCGCCCTGCTTGACGTCGCTGCCGTCGGCAGCGGTCTGTTCCTGCAGATAGCCCGGCACGCGCGCCTGCAGCGTGATGCTGCGGATCGACTCCACCCGCGCGGCATAGTCGAGATAGATCGGCAGCGTCTTCTTCACGACATTCACCACCGGCACCGGCATCACGAAGGCGGCCGGCGCGGGTGCTGCGCCCGCCGTGCTGCTGTGCAGGCCGAAATTGCCCATGTCGAGCAGATGCACACTGGCCACCGAGATTGCGCCGAGCGCGACGGCCGTTCCCAAAGCGATTTTCCATCTACGCATTTTGATCTCCAATCCTATTCGGCCGCCTGGGCGAGCGGCTGAAGCGCCGGCTCGGCGGTCGGTTCGATTTCTTCCGGCTGAGGGGCACCGTGGTGTCCCTTGGCTTGTTCCTTTTCGCCGTGTTCGCGCAACCGTTCGATCACCGCGTAGAAGACGGGCACGAAGACCAGCGACAGGATGGTCGCCGCCACCATGCCGCCGAAGACCGTGGTGCCGATCGACTGCCGGCTGGCAGCACCCGCGCCCGTTGCGAACATCAGCGGCAGCACGCCAAGGATGAAGGCGAAGGCGGTCATCAGGATCGGCCGCAGCCTCAGCCTTGCCGCTTCCATCGCCGCTTCGACGATGGTCAAGCCTTCCTCGCGCCGGCGTCTGGCGAACTCGACGATCAGGATCGCGTTCTTCGCCGCCAGGCCGATCAGCATGACGAAGCCGATCTGCGAGTAGACGTCGATCTGCATGCCGCGCAGCAGGAGCACGATGAAGGCGCCGAACAGCGCGAGCGGCACGGCGAGCAGCACCATGAAGGGCATCGCCCAGCTTTCATACTGCGCCGCCAGGATCAGGAAGACGAAGACGATCGCCAGTCCGAATACGATCGAGGCGATCGAGCCGGCCTTGAGCTCCTGATAGGTGATGCCGGTCCATTCGTAGCCGAAGTCGCGCGGCAGCACGTTGGCCGCCGCCCGCTCCATGGCCGCCACCGCCTGTCCGGACGAGAAGCCGGGGGCAGCGCCGCCATTGATCAGGGCCGAGGCATTGTTGTTGTAATGCGGCACGGTCTCCGGTCCGACGATCGGCACCAGTTTGCCCAGCGTGCTCAGCGGCACCATGCCGCCCGATGCGTTGCGCACATAGAGCCTGGAGATGTCCGTCGCGTCGGCACGCGCGTCCTTGTCAGCCTGGATGGTGACGCGGAAGGTGCGGCCGAACAGGTTGAAGTCGTTGACGTAGAGCGAGCCGAGATAGATCTGCAGCGTGTTGAAGACATCAGGCAGGTTGAGGCCGAGAAGCTTCGCCTTGCTGCGGTCGAGGTCGTAGTTGAACTGCGGCGTCGAGGTCGAGAAGGACGTGAACAGCTGTTGCGGATTGAGCTCCGGCTGCTTGCGTGCCTCGGCGATCAGCGCCTGCGTGACCTCGTTCAGCGCAGCGCTGCCGCGACCGGAAAGATCCTCCACCTGGAACTCGAAACCGCCTGTGGTGCCGAGGCCCGGGATCGACGGCGGATCGAAGGACAGCGCAAAGGCTTCCGGGATCTGCAACAGCTTGTTGCGCACCTCGGCGACGAGCTTCGAGGCGCTCTGGTCTGGCCCGCGCTCGTCCCACGGCTTCAGGATGGCGAACTCCACCGCCGAATTCGACTGCGCGGCGCTGGTGAGGAAGTTCAGGCCGCTGATCGAGCCGACGATGTCGACGCCGGGCGTGTTCTGCAGGATGTCGCGCGCCTTCTGCGCCACGGCATCGGTGCGTTCGAGCGACGCGCCGTCGGGCAGCTGGATGACGACGAAGAAATAGCCCTGGTCCTCCACGGGGAGGAAGGTGGAGGGCAATTTCTGCCAGACGAAATAGGTGGCCACGAGACCGGCAGCGAACAGGCCGAGCATCGCCCAACGCAGCTTGATCAGGATGCGCACGCCATGCGCATAGGCATGCGACAGCCAGTCGAAGCCGGCGTTGAACCAGCGGAACAGCACGAACTGCGTCTCGCCGCGATGGCGCAGGAAGGCGGCGCTGAGCGCAGGCGACAGCGTCAGCGAGTTGAAGGCCGAGATGCCGACCGAGATCGCTACTGTCAGCGCGAACTGGTTGTAGAGTCGCCCCGAGACGCCCGGGATGAAGGCGACGGGGATGAACACGGCCATCAGCACCGCGGTGGTGGCGATGATCGGTCCCGTCACCTCGGCCATCGCTGCGCGCGTCGCCGCCAGCGGCTTCAGCCCGGCCTCCAGCTGACGCTCGACATTCTCGACGACGACGATCGCGTCATCGACAACGAGGCCGATCGCCAGCACCATGCCGAGCAGCGAGAGCATGTTGAGCGAGAAGCCCAGCATGTACATCACCGCCAATGTCGCGATCAGCGAGACGGGAATGGCGATGGTCGGGATGATGGTGGTGCGCCAGCTCTGAAGGAAGATGAACACCACCGCCACGACCAGCACCAGCGCTTCGCCGAGCGTGACCAGCACGTCATGCATCGAAGCCGACACGAAGCGCGTCGTGTCGTAATGCATGGCATAACTGACGCCCTTCGGGAAACGCTGCGAGAGCTCCTGCATCTTGTCCTTGACCCGCTGCTGCAGGTCGAGCGCGTTGGAGCCGGGCATCTGGTAGACGGCCAGAACCACGGTAGGGTCCTTGCCGAAAAAGGCGGATGAGGAATATTGCAGCGCGCCGAGCTCGATCCTGGCAACGTCGCGCAGGCGCACAAGCGAGCCGCTCTGCGAATTGGCGCGCACGACGATGTCGCCGAATTCCTTGGGGTCGCTCAAACGGCCGACCGCATTGACCTGCATCTCGAAGGCGGTGCCGGCCGGCGCTGGCGATTGGCCGATCTTGCCGGCAGCCACCTGCACATTCTGTTCGGCAATCGCGTTCTGCACGTCGACGGCGGTGATGCCGAGATTGGCCAATTTGTCCGGATCGAGCCAGACGCGCATCGAATAGCGGCGCTCGCCGAAGATCTGCACGTCGCCGACGCCAGGCAGGCGCTTCAGCGGATCGACCACCTGCAGATAAGCGAGGTTGCTCAGCGCCACCGGATCGACGGAACCGTCGGGCGAGGTGAGGTCGACGATCAGCACGAAATTGGGGTTCTGCTTCTTGATCGTCACGCCACCCTGGTTGACGATGGCCGGCAGGGAGGATGCCGCTTGGCTGACGCGATTCTGCACGTCGACCGCCGCTGTGCTGAGCGGATAGCCGACATCGAAGGTGATGGTGATGGTGGAGGAGCCGTCATTCGAACTCGTCGACGACATGTAGGTCATGCCCTGCACGCCGTTGATCTGCTGCTCGAGCGGCGTGGTCACGGTATCGGCCACGACTTGCGCGCTGGCGCCGGGATAGTGGGCGCTGACCACGACCTGCGGGGGCGTGATGTCGGGGAACTGCGAGACCGGCAACAGGAAATAGGCGATCGCGCCGGCGAGCACCATGATGATGGCGATCGCCGACGCAAAGATCGGGCGGTGGATGAAGAAGTTCACCATGATGCGGACGCCTCGCCGAACGGTTTTGCGAAATGGCGCAGGCGCCGGGCCCGGCCGGAGCCGGAATCCTGCAGGAAGGATGGCGGGATGTTCCCCGGCGCCTGGTCCGCCGCGTGCGAGCGCAGCATCCGTTCGAAGGCTTTGGGATCGATCCCGTCCGCCTCCATCACCAGCCGGATCATTGGATCCCGGATGGCTTCGTCGATCGTCAGGTCTTTGCGCGTTTGCATAGGAGCGGCTCCTTGCTCGGCCCGCATCGCTCGATCACGGACCGCTTTTCTCTCGAATTCACCGGCCGAAGCCGCATGACAGGCAGGTTTTGTGTCCTATCTCACTCTGGCAGGGCTATCGGAGGGCCTTGTCGTTTGACGGCGAGTGATATAGGTGTTACCAGTAAGTAACATTCAGGAAGTTACAGACCGGTAACACCCTAGTCAAGAGGTGGCGACGGTTTTTTTGGAAACGACGAAAGGAGATCATGATGGCTGACGGCGTCGCGGAGCGTTCCCGCCCCCGGGATCGAATCCTGGAGACGGCGCAGGACATGTTCCACAAGCACGGCATCAAGGGTGTGGGCGTCGACGCGATCACCGAAGCTGCCGGCACCAACAAGATGACGCTTTACCGTCATTTCGAGTCCAAGGACGAATTGATCATCGAATGCCTGCGCGCCACGGCGGCGAAGGCCTCGAGGATCTGGGACGAGTTTGAGGCCAAGCATCCCGGCGACAAGCTCGCGCAATTGCATGCCTGGGTCCACAAGGCTTCGGAGCTGCTCAGCGCCGACAGCCGAGGCTGCGACATGGCCAATGCCGCCGTCGAGCTCACCGAGACCGATCACCCGGCAAGGCGCGTCATCAAGGAACTTAAGGAAGCCCAGCGCGAAAAGCTGGTTGCGCTTTGCCGTGATGCCGGCATCGGTCAGGCCGAGCTGCTCGCCGACACGCTTTCGCTTCTGCTCGAAGGCGCGCGCGTCTCGATGCAGAGCGTCGGCGCCGAAGGCCCGAGCGCGCAATTCGTGCGCATGGCCGAAAGCCTGATCGCCTCGTTCCGGGCGCGCTGATCTCTTCGCCTCGTCCTGATTCTGCTATGCTGTCCCGGAAACGGGCGCTAGACGATGGGTCAGGCAAGTTTTCCGGAGATGTATGAGCGCTGGCTCGTGGGCCCTCTCTTCCGCCCTTGGGCCGAAGTGACCTTTGAAGAGCTGAAGCTGTCTCCAGGCCACCGTGTGTTGGACATCGCCTGTGGCACGGGAATAGTTGCCCGCGTTGCCAGGGAACGGCTTGGCACCGCCGGATATGTCGTCGGCATCGACATCAACGCAGAAATGCTTGCCGTCGCGCGCACCGTGGCGCCAGACATCGATTGGCGCCTGGGTAATGCCGGTGCACTGCCCCTCCATGACGGAGAGCAGTTCCACGTGATCGTCTGTCAGCAGGGGCTGCAATTCTTTCCCGACAAGCCCGCTGCGACGGCGGAGATGCGGCGGGCACTGGCGCAGGGCGGCCGGCTGGCAGTTGCCACGTGGCGCCCAGATGAGGAAATCCCCTTCTTTTGGGATCTCCGCCGCGTCGCCGAGCGACTCCTTGGCCCAATCGTGGACCTGCGCCACAGCTTTGGGAATGCGGCGCCGATAGAGGCGCTGCTCCGGGACGCGGGCTTCCACGACGTTCGATCAAGGACAATATCGTGCAGGATACGCTTTGAGGACGGGGCGCCGCTCCTGCGATTGAACACGATGGCGCTGGTCGGCATGAGCACTGCCGGCAAGGCAATGACCGATAACGAACGCAAGCGCGCCGTGGAGGACATCGTGAGCGGGAGTGCGCCCGTGCTGCAGTCCTACGCCGATGGATCGGGAGTCGCTTTCGAACTCAGCTCCAATTTGGTGACAGCAAAAGGCTAGGCGCGTACCTGAAGCATGTCTCCCGAAAGTGGGAACCGATTTCGGGGCCAAGACATGCGCAAAATCAAAGCCTAAAGCGCAGGGAGCGAATCTGAAAGATCGCGACGCGCTTTAGTCAGCATCAGATGGGCTGGCTTCGCCGCCGCCTCATTGCGGGCAAAGAAAAAGCCCGCTGCCGGGAGGAGGAGGCAGCGGGCTTCGATTTCGAATACGGCACGGGAGGAGGTGTACCGCATTCCTCGTCGGTGTCTGGGAGGAGGAAGACATCCGACACGTGCATAAATACGGGCTGCCCAACGATTCGGCAATTGCGAAGCGTGCATAGCTGCTGTGCAGAATTGCCGGATCAATCGTCAGACAAATCCGCGAACCTCCGCTGGCCCGCTACTGCACCGGCACGTTTTCCTTGAAGATCAGCCGCGGCTCGATGAATTTCTTTGTCAGATAGGGGGCCGAGGAGGCGATAGAGCCGAGCAGG
This sequence comes from Mesorhizobium sp. WSM4935, assembly GCF_029625735.1. Classification (NCBI taxonomy): domain Bacteria; kingdom Pseudomonadati; phylum Pseudomonadota; class Alphaproteobacteria; order Hyphomicrobiales; family Phyllobacteriaceae; genus Mesorhizobium; species Mesorhizobium sp. WSM4935. The sequence continues at coordinate 218,850 of NZ_JARTVR010000008.1, forward strand.
CGGATCACCGCTTGCTCGGCGATCAGCCTTGCATTCTGGTCGATGACGACGTCGGCGAGATCGTCGACCAGATAGCGCCGCGTTTCCTTAGTCAGGTCGTGGCAGATGAAGACCGGCTTCCTACGCGGCTTGGCTTCCAGCAATGCCTTGGCGATGCCTGAGCGTCCGGCACCCACGCAATAGACGCCGAGCAGATCCGGTTCGTCGTGCAGCGCCTTGATGGTGGCGCGGTAGCTGGCATCCGGCTCGTCGTTGATCTCGACGGCGCTGGAGACGGTGAGGTTCGGGAACTCTTCGGCGAGCACCGACCGAAAACCCATCTCGCGCTCCTCATGCCCGCGATAGGAGCGCGAACCGACCACCATCGCCAGCTGTCCGGTCCGGCCGCCAAGGAAGCGGCCCATCAGAAGTGCTGCCGTGCGGCCCGCCACTCGGTTGTCGATGCCGACATAGGCCGAGCGGGGCGCTGCCGGCACGTCGGAGATCAGCGTGACCAGCCGAATCCCGGCATCGACCAGCTCGCGCAGGATGTTGCGCGTGCGCGGATGGTCTACGGCGATCACGCCGACGCCATTGGCCTTGAGCGACAGATTCTCCACGGCGCTTTGCAGCGCGCCCGGCGAAATGCCGGCCAGGTTGTGGATGCGGCAGGACGCCACCAGCGGCAGGCGCGCCGCGTAGTCCTCGATGTGGTGGGCAAGATCGGCCATGAAGGCGTTGGACCCGATCGGCAGGAAGAATTCGAGATGCGCCGGCTTAGAGGGCAGCACGACCTGGTCGAGCGTCGGCAGGTAGCCGAGCTGCTTGGCCGCTTCCAGCACCCGCTGGCGGTTGGCCGCGCTCGCGCCCGGGCGGTTGTTGAGCACCCGATCGACGGTCGCGGTCGACAGGCCGCAGTTCCTGGCGATATCGGCTACGGTGGCTTTCATGGGTCCAGTCATAGGATGGGATGCGAGCCCCTATCACGCCAATCAATATCAGGACAAATCAAAGGCAGCCATCAGCCATGCTGCAGCGGGCCGTCGGAAATCGCGTCGCGGATCTCCTTGTCCGACATGCCGGTGATGACGCGCTCGACCTCGGCGACGGTGGTCTTTTTCGGGTCGATGTCATCGGCAACCACCTTGCCGCGGCGCATCACCACGATGCGGTCGACCACCTGGAAAACGTGATGGATGTTATGCGCGATGAAGATGCAGGAGTGCCCGGAATCGCGGGCACTGCGCACGAAGCTCAGGACGCCTTGCGTCTCGGCGACGCCGAGATTGTTGGTCGGCTCGTCGAGGATGATGAGGTCGCTGTCGAAATGCATGGCCCGGGCGATCGCCACGGCCTGCCGCTCGCCGCCCGATAACGAGCCGATCGGCGTCGCCGGCGGGATGTTTTTGGTGATGCCGACTTGCCGCAGAAGGTCGCGCGCCACCGCGTTCATCGCCTCCTGGTCCATGCGGTTCAAGAAGCGCGGCGGCTTGATCGGCTCGCGCCCGAGGAACAGGTTGCGGGCGATCGACAGCTGCGTGACTAGCGCCGAGTCCTGGTAGATCGTCTCGATGCCATGCGCGATGGCGTCGCTGGTCGAGCGCAGCGTCACCCTCCTGCCGCGGATGAAGATGTCGCCGCTGGTCAGCGGCACGGCGCCCGACAGCACCTTGATCAGCGTCGACTTGCCGGCGCCGTTGTCGCCGAGCAGGCCGACGATCTCCCTTTCGTTGACGTGGAAATTGGCGTCCACCAGCGCCTGCACGCGCCCGTAGGACTTGCGGATGTTTTCCATGCGGATCAGAGGCTCGGCCATTGTCTTAAGTCCCTGCCTGGTGCCGGCGCTCGAGCCATGAATGCAGCGCCATCATGCCGAGGATGATCGCGCCGATAAAGATATTGTAGGCAAGCCCGGGCACGCCGATTAGCACGATGCCGTTGCGCATCACGCGCAGAATCAGGATGCCGAGCACCGTGCCGATGATGGTGCCGCGCCCGCCGGTCAGCGCCGTGCCGCCGATCACCACCATGGCGATGACCTCGAGCTCGTAGCCCGTGCCGCTGTTGGGGTTGGCCGCGGATGTGCGCAATGACGAGATGACGCCGGCGAGCGAGGCCATCACCGCCGAGAGGATGAACAGGCCGACCTTGACGCGGTTGACGTTGACGCCGCGCGCGCGGGCAGCGTTCGGATTGCCTCCCGCCGCCTGGATCCAGTTGCCGGTCCGGCTCTGCGTCAGCACATAGCCCAGGATGATCGCGGCGCCGATGAACCAGAACAGCGAGGCGTAGATGCGGAACGGTCCGACATAGAAATCGCCCACCAGGATGTTCGCCAGCCAGCTGCCCTCCGCGCTCCAGGTGCGCTGCGGGAAGCCGTCGGTGATGAACAATGCCGAGCCGCGCACGACCAAAAGCATACCGAGCGTCACCAGGAAGGACGGGATCTTGAGCTGGGTGACGAACCAGCCGTTCACCAGCCCGATCAGCGCCGCAACGATCAGCGCGACCAGCAGTCCCAGTTCCAGCGAGGTGACGCCGCCATTGTAGAGCGTCCACATCAGCACCGGCGAGAAGCCGAACAGCGAGCCGACGGAAAGGTCGAATTCGCCCGAGGTCATCAGGAGCGTCATCGCCAGCGCGATCAGGCCGAGCTCGACGGTAAAGGCGAGGATGTTGGAGATGTTCTGCGGCGACAGGAAATCGGGGTTAATGCCCCAGAAGACGACGAGCTCGACGACGAGCAGCACCAGCGGACCGAATTCCGGCCGCGCGATCAGGCGTTGGATGACAGAACGGTTTTCCATTGAACCCGCGACGTTACGGCCGGCCTGCCTGGTCGAGGCGGGCGCGGCGGGACAGGAAAAAGGCGGCCGCGACCGGGTGAAGTCGCGACCGTTCAATTTCACGGATTACTTGCCGGACAGGATCTTGTCGTAGACGCCGGCGGTATCCTTTTCATAGAGCGCGCCGGTAATCACGTTGAAGCCCGGAGGAATGCCGGCCGAGGCCATCGCCGCCATCGACAGCGCGATGTAGCTGGTTGCCTGCGGGTCCTGCCACTGCGCGGCGTTGACATAGCCGTTCAGCACTTCCTGCGTGGTGTCGAGCGAGTTGCCCCAACCGACGACCGGAATTTCGCCCGGCTTGACGCCGACCTGGTCGAACACGCGCTTGATCGAGCCGGTGACGAGGTCGCCGAGGCCGATGATCGCCTTCACCTTGCCCTTGTGGGCGGTGAGATAATCGACCATGCGGTTGATCACCTCAGCCTGGTCGAGCGTCGCTTCGGTCACCTCATAGGTGATGCCGAGCGGCTCGAACACGCTCTTGATACCTTCCTCTTCCTGCACGCCATAAGTGGCTCCGGGGACCTCGACGGGCATCCAGACGAAATCGCCCTTCTTCACCAGGCCCTTGTCGACCAGGTATTGCGCCCAGTGCTTGCCGAAGGTGACGTTGTCGCCGCCGACATAGGCGTTGAAATTGGCCTTCGGGTCGGGCGTGTTGAAGTTGATGATCGGGATGTTGGCCGCGCGCGCTTCCTTGACGATCTCGACAAGGCTGCCCGGATCGGGGCTGGTGGTGACGATACCGTCGGCCTTGGCCGAGATCGCGGCGCGGACGGCCTCCTGCTGCGAGGCCACGTCGCCATTGTGGAAGGACGTATTGACCTTGTTGCCGGTGTCATCAGCCCATTGCTTGGCGCCGGCCAGGAAGTAGGTCCAGACCGGATCGGCCGGGCCGCCATGCGAAATCCAGTAGAACGTCTTGGCCTCGGCCATCGCCGGAATGGCGAGCATGGCGATCAAGCCAAGCACGAGCAGTCTCAGCCTCGATAGCATTCGATTTCCTCCCATGTTGAAACTCTCCTCCTGGATCAGCGCGACGCGGCCTTGGACCGCGTCTCCTGCCGGCGCCGATCGGAACGTCTAGAGCATTCTCTTTTTCCGGCGCTGGCAAGCCTCCATCGCCAATGGATGTTGGGTGAGGCGCGCGCGCCATCAGCAATCCCATCAGATTGCATCAGCTGCGATGATTTTCGGGGGCAAGCGGCGGCATCGGCCTATCGCCGCGCGGATTGGCCTCCAGGCAAGGCTTGCTGGTGCGGCGTTAGATAAGGCCCGCCCTCGCCAGGTCGCGCATCAGGTGGCTGGCGCCGTAGGTCCAGTGCGGGCAGTCGGGCGACAGCCGCACGCGGTTGACAAGCGCGCCAAGTTTTTCCGACGAGATGGTGACGATGTCGCCGATCTTGTGCGTAAAACCCTTGCCCTTCTCGCCGCGATCCTTCGAAGGCACGAACATGGTGCCAAGGTAGAGCGCCAGCCCGTCGGGATACTGATGGTGCGGGCCCATCGCGGCCTTGACCAACTCCTCGGGCGAACGGCTGATTTCCGCCATCGAGCTTGCGCCCTCCAGCGAGAAGCCGTCCTCGCCCTCGACGCTGAGCCGCACTGTGGCGCGTTTGACGTCGTCGATTGCGAAGGTCTCGTCGAACAGCCGGATGAAGGGTCCGAGGGAGGCGGAAGCGTTGTTGTCCTTGGCCTTGCCGAGCAGCAGCGCCGAGCGTCCCTCGACGTCGCGCAGATTGACGTCGTTGCCGAGCGTGGCGCCGACGATGCGGCCGGAGCTGTCGGCGATCATGGCGATCTCCGGCTCCGGATTGTTCCAGGTGGAGACCGGATGCAGCCCGACATCGGCGCCGAAGCCGACGGAGGCCAGCGGCTGGCATTTGGTGAAGATCTCGGCATCGGGGCCGATTCCCACTTCCAGATATTGCGACCAGGCGCCGCGCGAAATCAGCTTGGCCTTGATCTCCATCGCTTCCGGCGAGCCGGGCTTGAGCTTCGAGAGATCGTGGCCGATCAGCCCGGCGATGTCGGCGCGGATGGCGTCCGCCTTTTCCGCCGAACCGCGCGCCTGCTCCTCGATGACGCGTTCCAGCAGGCTGACGACAAAGGTGACGCCCGAAGCTTTCACCGCCTGCAGGTCGACGGGCGAAAGCAGGATCGGCTTTCCCGCGTCGCGCCCGGCTTCGAAGCTGTTCGCAGCGATACTGGCAAGCGCGCCGATCGCCTTGCCTTTGGCCGAGCGCACATAACCAGCCGGATCCTTCAATTCGCAAAGGTCGCGCACCGTGGGCGCCGTGCTCGACGTGATGTCGATCACCTCGCCGTCCCGCACCGTCACCACCAGCGGATGGGAAGCGGCGCTGGTCTTGGCGCGGCCGACGAAAAGTCCGTCGGCGGGCAGGCGGGTTGGATCGGTCATGGCGATGTTCCTCTCGATTTTTCGCGCGCGGCACTTTTCCCCGATTTCGTGGAAACGTCTATCCCGCCAGTCGCAACATTTAGGCCATCACTGTGCTGTCACACAGCCGCGGCCGAACTGGCCTATCGAAGCGCTCTTTCAAGTTTGTGAAATCGGCAATAGGATTTTCACGAAGTTCCAGCGCGTAGGTGACCTCTTTGGCCGCAGCCTTTTCCGATCCGATCTGGCAAAAGCCGCAGGCAGCCGCGGCATTTCAGTCGGAACTGTCGGCCGGCGGTAGGCGGGATGCGGTGATCGTCGGCGGCGGCATTATGGGCCTTTCGACCGCGCTGCATGCGGCTCGCGCCGGGCTCTCGGTCCAGGTGCTGGACGCCGGCGCGATCGGGCAGGGCGCTTCGGGCCTCAATGGCGGCCAGGTTATTCCCGGCCTCAAATATGATCCTGAATGGCTGATCGAGCATTTCGGCAAAGAGCGCGGCGAGGCTCTGGTCGACTTCGCCGCCTCAACGGCTGATGCGGTATTCGATGTGATCCGCAACGAGAAGCTCGCCGTGCCGTTCACCCGCAACGGCTGGATCCAGGCCGCCCACACCGAGACCGCGCTGAAGGCCGCGGCCAACCGCGACCGCCAATGGCGGGCGCGCGGCGCCGACGTCGAGCTGCTGGACCGGACCGAGATCGCGGCGATGACCGGCGCCAAAGGCTATCTTGGCGGCTGGCTCGACCGCCGCGCCGGCGTCATCGATCCGCTGTCCTACACGCTCGAACTCGCCCGCGTCGCCTCGGCCGCCGGCGTTAAGATCGCCGAACACCAGAAGGTGGTGAAACTCGGGAAGGAGGCCGGCCTATGGCTGGTTTCGACACAGGATGGGACCGAGCTGCGCGCGAAGGCGGTCGTGCTCGCCACCAACGCTTATACCGACGGTCTTCTGCCGAGCCTTGCGCAAACAATCGTGCCGCTGCATTCCTTCCAGATCGCCACCGCGCCGCTCCCGGCCGAGCTTGCCGCAAGCATCCTGCCGGGCGGGCAGGCCGTTTCCGATTCCCGTCGCATCCTGGTCTACTACCGCAAAAGCCCCGATGGCCGCATGGTGCTGGGCGGCCGCGGCCGCATGGCGCTGCCTTCCAGTTCTGCCGACTGGGCGCATTGCGAACGCGCGCTCATCCGCCTCTATCCGGCGCTTGCCGGCATCGCCATCGAAAAGCGTTGGTTCGGCCGCGTGGCGCTGACTCCGGATCACCTGCCGCATCTGCATGAGCCGGAAAAGGGCCTGCTCGCGGTCGTTGGCTGCCAGGGCAGGGGCGTCGGGCTGATGAGCGCGCTGGGCAAGCGCATGGCGAATTATCTTGCCAGCGATGATGCAAGGCAATTGCCGTTCCCGCTGTCGCCGATCCGGCCGATCCCGTTCCATGCTTTTCGCCAGGTCGGCGTCGCCGCGGCAATCACCTGGTATCGCATGCTGGACGCCTTCGAGCGCTGAGCCCAACAAATGCGGTGCACAAGCGATTCTGCTTGACAGTTTCATGAATATGAAAAAGCATTGGTCGATTTCAAAAAAATCGATGGGCAGCCCCGAAAAAGGCGGTCATATGTCCACCATCGTTGCAGCGCGGCCATCGCCGGAAACCCGCATCTCGCCGGTCTTCCGCTTCGCCATGCTGCTGCCGGGCGGGCTGGTCACATTCTTCCTGATCCTGTTCGCACTCGGCCTTGTGGTCTTCCTCGCCTTCAGGGGAAATGACGGTTCGCTTCTCGGGGTCGGCCTGACGGCGGAGAACTTCGTCACCGTCGCCACCGATCCGCTCTATTGGACGGTGACGCTGCGCTCGCTGGTCATTGCCGGCCTGGTGACGCTGGCGACGGTCGTCACTGCCTATCCGGTTGCCTATTACCTCGCCTTCCATGCCGGTCGTCGCCGCAACCTGCTGCTCTTCCTGGTCACACTGCCGTTCTGGACCAGCTATCTCTTGCGCGTCTTCGCCTGGAAGATCGTGCTTGCCTATAATGGCGTGCTGAACTCGGCCTTCATCGAGACCGGCCTCTGGTCGGAGCCGACGCTCGCCTTTCTCAACACGCCGGCCGCGGTAGTCGTCACGCTCGCCCACGCTTACGCGCCCTTCGCCATCCTCCCCATCTACGTGGCGCTGGACACGATCCCGAAATCGCTGCTCGAAGCCGCCTCTGATCTCGGTGCGCGGCCCTTCACCAGCTTCCGCCGCGTCGTGCTGCCCAATTCGATGCCGGGCGTGCTGGCCGCGGCGCTCGTCGTCTTCGTGCCGACCGTCGGCGACTATGTCACGCCGGCCATGGTCGGCGGCCCGGCCAGCACCATGATCGGCACGCTGATCCAGTCGCAGTTCGGCAAGGCCAATGACTGGCCTTTCGGCGCAGCACTCTCGGTCTGCGTCATGCTGGTGATCCTGTGCGTGGTGCTCGTAGCGCGCGGCGCCGACCGCCGGTTTGGCAGCCGCACATGAGCGCCCGGGCTGACACTAACAACGACGGCCGCTGGCTCGGCCTCTATGTGCTTGGCTATCTCGTCTTCCTCTATCTGCCGGTGCTGCTGATCCCGCTGTTTTCCTTCAACAATTCGATCCAGGCGGCATTCCCGCTGCAAGGCTTCACGCTTGACTGGTACCGCACGCTCTATGGCAATCCGGCGCTCTCCGGCGCCCTGGCCAACAGCCTTGTCATCGGCGTCATCGCCGCCTTCGGCGCGACGCTTTGCGGCATCACCGTCTCCTATATGGACCTCTACGGCCGTTCGCCGCTCGCCGCCACCATCAGCGCCATCGCCCGGCTGCCAATCCTGATCCCCGGCGTCATCGTCGGCATTTCGCTCCTGATCCTGGTCAATCTCATCGGTCTTGGCCCATCGCGTGTCTCGATCGTGCTTGGTCACATCCTCGTTGCGCTGCCGACGACGGTGGTGGTGATGCGCAGCCGCTTCGCCGCTATCCCGAAGACGATCCGCGAGGCGGCGCTCGACCTCGGGGCGTCCGACTGGACGACGTTCCGGCGCGTCATGCTGCCGCTGAGTGCGCCGGCCGTGCTGTCGGCCTTCATGCTCTCTTTCCTGATTTCTTTCGACGAGTTCATCGTGGTCTTTTTCCTCGCCGGCACCGAGCCGACGCTGCCGCTCTACATCTGGAGCCAGCTGCGCTTCCCGCGTTCGTTGCCGACCGTGATGGCGCTGGGCACGGTGATCCTCACCGCGTCCTTCATCATCGCCGGCTCAGCCGAAATCCTTCGCCATCGCGGCCTAGGCGCCGCGCGCCGCAATCCAGCCTGAACCACAACAAAGAAGAGGAGAACGAAAATGACATTCCACCTGAAGTCAATCACCGGATGCAACGCCCGGGCGGGCCTTGCCGCGCTGGCGCTTGCGCTGTCGTCGACGGTCGCTCTGGCCGCCGACAAGCTGCAATATTTCACTTGGTCCGGCTACGAGCTGCCCGACTTCAACAAGAGCTTCCTTGCCGCGCATCCGGACGGTGTCGAGGCGACGATCTTCGGCGACGATGACGATGCCTTCACCAAGGTCAAGGCCGGCTTCCGGCCCGACATCGCGCATCCCTGCTATGACAAGGTGGCGCGCTGGAACAAGGAAGGCCTGCTGCAGCCGATCGACACCAAGCGCATCAAGAACTGGGATTCGATCTTCCCGGTGTTCAAGAACCTGCCCGACCTGCAGGCCGGCGACGGCAAGGTGTGGATGGTGCCGTGGGACTGGGGCAACACCTCGATCCTCTACCGCACCGATCTGGTGAAGAACCCCGAAGCGAGCTGGAACCTTCTGTGGGACAAGCAATATGCCGGCCGCATGGCGACCATCGACGCCGTGCATGACACGCCGATCGTCGCCGCGCTTCTGGCGGGCGTGAACCCTTTCGACATGACGCCGGAGCAGATGGACAAGGTGGCGGCAAAACTGCGCGAGCAACGGCCGCTGCTGTCGAGCTATACCACCGACATGACCTCGGTCGAGCAGGCGCTGGCAAGCGGCCAACTGGTCGCGGCGATGACCTGGAACGCGTCCGCCACGTCGCTGAAGAAGCAGGGCGTGCCGGTTGAGTTCATGAAGCCGAAAGAAGGCATGCTGACCTGGGCCTGCGGCTTCGTCATGCTGAAGGATGCCAAGAACATCGATCTCGCCTACGACTTCATCAACAGCCGGCTCGATGCCGACTCGGGGAAATTCCTGATCCAGTCCTACGGCTATGGCAGCTCGCTCTCGACCGCTTTCGCCGGCGTGTCGAAGGAAGAGCTCGACAAGCTGCAGCTGCCGGCGGATCCGGACGTGATGCTGAAGAGCACCATCTTCACCGGTCCGATGAAGCAGAATGACGATGTGGCCAAGATGTTCGAGAAAGTGAAAGCCGGGGGTTAAGGCCAATTGCCGAAGCTGGTGCTGCCCCCCACCTGCCTGCCGGCATCCTCTCCCCGATAGTGACGGGGAGAGGGGCGCTGTCGCGGGCGATTTCGCCAATCACCAGCTTTGCCGGAAAAGCGCCAGGGCCGCGGCCGGCCCCTTCTCCCCGTCTCTATACGGGGAGAAGTGCCCGGCAGGGCGATGAGGGGCAGCGCCGGCGTCTGGCAAGATAGGAACTCAATCATCAACGCGGCTTGGTCAGAAGCCGGCCTGATTGACTGCAACAGGGACGAGCGAATGGATGTTCTTGACGAAGCGGCGACAAAATCGAAAGACGATGCCGACATCCGCGTCGGCCGGCGCGTGCGGGCGTTGCGCCTGGAGCGCAACCTCTCGCTGGCCGAGCTTGCGGCGAAGGCCGGCATCTCCATCGGCGCGCTCAGCCAGATCGAGCGCGGCATGTCATCGCTGCGCGTCAAGGTGATCTGGCCGCTGGCGGCGGCGCTGGACATCGAACCTTCAGCGCTGATCGCCGACGGCAATGAAGCGGTCAACGACCTCTATTGCGTGCGCGCCGACAAGCGCCGCGCGATCCCGGTGAAATCCGAAGGCATCGCCAAGGCGCTGTTGTCGCCGCCCGCCGCGACGCTCACCGGCATGCTGGTGACGGTCGAGGCCGGCGGCGGCACGGCGGAAGCCTATGCCCATGCCGGCCACGAATTCGGCTTCGTCATGACCGGGGAGGCCGAGCTGGTGGTGGACGCCACGACCTATGTGCTGAAGGCGGGCGACAGCTTTGCCTTCAAGAGCACGCTGCTGCATGCCTTCCGCAACCCTGGCGCCGAGCAGTGCCAGATCCTCTGGGTCAACACCACGAAGCCTTCCGAGGTGCGCGATGGCGCCTGATGCCCCAGAGCAATTCCAGGAAAAGTGTGAAGCGGTTTTCCGTCCGGAATTGCGAGAACCGTTGGTTCGGCTGCAGAGAGTCTCGAAGGTCTTTCCGGGCGGCATCGTTGGCCTTGATGGCGTCGATCTCGACATCGCTCCCGGCGAGTTCCTGACCCTGCTTGGCCCGTCCGGCTGCGGCAAGACCACGAGCCTGCGCGTCATTGCCGGCTTCGAAAGCCCGAGTAGCGGCAACGTCCTGCTTGAAGGCCGCGACATTACCGGGCTGCGACCCTTCGATCGCCCGATCAACACCGTCTTCCAGGACTATGCGCTCTTCCCGCATATGGATGTCGCGGCCAATGTCGGCTTCGGCCTGTCGCTGCGCAAGCTCACCGGCACCGAGCAGGCCAAGCGCATCGGCGGGGCGCTCGAGATGGTCGGCCTGGCCGACAAGATCCGCGCCCGTATCTCCGAGCTTTCCGGCGGACAGCGCCAACGTGTCGCGCTCGCCCGTGCCATCGTCTGTGAGCCGCGCGTGCTTCTGCTCGACGAGCCCCTGTCGGCGCTCGACGCACATTTGCGCGAGCAGATGCAGGTGGAACTGAAGCGGCTGCAGTCGCGGCTCGGCACCACCTTCGTCATGGTCACGCACGACCAGACCGAGGCGCTGTCGATCTCCGACCGCATCGTCGTCATGAACAAGGGCCGGATCGAGCAGATCGCCCCGCCGGCCGCGCTTTACGATCGTCCCGCGACAAGGTTTGTCGCCTCTTTCATCGGCACGATGAACCTGTTGCAGTCGCGCTTTCTCGGCCGCAACGGCGAGCGCCTGCGCTTTGCCGCCGGCGACCTGCCGCTGGAGGCGACCTCAGACACCGGCGAGACGCTCGTCGCCGGCGACACCCGCACCATCGGCGTGCGCCCGGAGGATCTTCTGGTAGTCAGCGAGGCTGGCGAAGGCACCGCGCCGGCGCGGGTCAGCGGCGTCGTCTTCCACGGCCGGACTCTGCGTCTTCATGTCGAGTTAGGGCAGGGGACTCCGATCGTCATCGATGCGCCACGCCGCGCCGACGGTTTTCAATTCGGCGTCGGCGACGTGGCGCATGTCAGCTTGAGGCGCGGCGCCAACTGCCCTGTGCTTTCCAACTGATAGGATAGCGCTGGCTCACGACGCCTTGGCGAAGAATCCCTGATAGTCGGACTTGGCCTGCAGCAGGCGCAGGATGTTCTCACGCGAGCCGCGCACATGCGCGCGAGCGCGCTCGCCTGCCAAAGCGACATCTCCGGCGCAGATCGCGTCGACGATGCCGGCATGTTCCTCGCGGGTGAGCTTCCATTCGTCCAGCCACAGAAGCTCCGTCCAGACATATTGCTGGCATTTGTCGAGAATGCCGCAGAGCATGCCGTGGAGCATCTCGTTACCGCTGATTTCGGCGATCACCCGGTGCAGGTCGATGCCGACCTGCAACTCCTCGAATTTCTCCCTGGTGCTGCGGTCCGGGATCGCCGCCAGCCGTTCGCATTCGGCGAGCATCTCGCGCAGCCTCGCCTTGTCCGCGGCAGTCGCGTTGGCGGCCGCCAGTTCCGTCGCGCGCCCGTCGAGCAACTCGCGTATGTCGAAGGCCTCGCGGAACATGGTCAGGTTGAACTCGGCCACCACATAGCCTTGGCGCGGGCGCCCGATCACCAGCCCGTCGCGCTCCAGCCGGTTGAAGGCCTCGCGCACCGGCGTGCGGCTGACGTTGAGGCGCTCGGCGATCTCGTTCTCCGTCACGCGGCCGCCCGGCGGGATCTGGCCGGTGATGATCAACGCCTTGAGCTTCTCGAACACCGAGTCGCGCAGCGTGTTCTTTCTTTCTTTCAAGCGTTCCGCCTCCAACATTGCGTCACGGATTCGCGAGCTTAGTTCGTTTTAGGCCATGCTTGAACAGGAGCGTTCGTCGGAGGCAATTGCTCCGGCGGAATCGCCATTCTCTGCCCTAACCAAAAACACGAAAACCCGAGTTGACATCGGTCTCCGAAAAATTACACTCAAAATTGTATACAAATTCGCATACCAAATCAACGATAACGGGAACACCGGTTGGAGAAGCGAAAATGACGAAGAGACTCTGTATCCATGGCCTGGCGATCGCCGGGCTGCTCGCCACGGTCGCCGTTCCGGCGTCCGCCGCCGACACAATCACCGTCGCCTCGTGGGGCGGTACCTATCAGGAGGCGCAGACCAAGGCCTTCTTCGATCCGGCGGCCAAGGAACTCGGCATCACCATCAAGCAGGATACCACCAACGGTCTCGACGACGTGCGCCTGCAGGTCACCGGCAACGCCGTCAAATGGGACATCACCGAGCTTGGCGCCGACGAATGCGCGCGTGGCTCCAAGGAAGGCCTGTTCGAGAAGCTCGACTACAACGTCATCGACAAGAGCGGCATCAACCCGAAGCTCGTCCATGACGACTGGGTCGGCATCTCCTACACCTCCGTGGTGCTGATCTACCGCACCGACGTCTTCGGCGACAAAGGGCCGAAGACCTGGGCCGATTTCTGGAACGTCGAGAAATTTCCCGGCCGCCGCGCGCTTTCCGGCAGCCAGTCGACCGAAACGCTGAGCGTTGCGGCTTTGGCCAAGGGCATTCCGATCGACAAGGTCTATCCTGTCGACATCGACGGCGCGCTGCAGTCGGTGGACAAGATCCGCGGCCACATCGATGCCTGGTGGACCTCCGGCGCGCAGGCCATGCAACTCGTCAAGGATGGCGAAGTCGACATGGCCAGCATCTGGAACGGCCGTGCCGGCACTTTGAAGAAGGAAGGGGCACCCGTCAGCTTCTCCTTCGATCAGGGCGTGCTCACCGCTGACTGCATGGTCATCCCGAAGGGCTCGAAGAACAAGGATATCGCGATGAAGGCGCTGGCCAAATTCGTCAGTCCCGACCTCCAGGCCAACCTGCCTCTCTATGTCGATAACGGCCCGGCCAACGAGAAGGCCTTCGAGACCGGCAAGATCCCGCAGGACCGCATCAAGGACATCAATTCCTCGCCCGAGAACGTCAAGAAGCAGGTGCTGCAGGATCCGGAATTCTGGCGCGACACACTCGTCGAGGCGACCGAGAAGTTCAACAACCTGATCCAGCAATAGCGACCCTATCGGAGCGGTGTCCACGCGGCGCCGCTCCGCGTCGTTCCGCCAAAATGATCCGGAGTTGAAGGAGATGCTCTTGTCTCTCGCGCAGTCCGCGCTTCCCATCGGCATCAGCGGTATCGAGAAGCGCTTCGGCGGCCTGTCGGTCCTGCACGATCTTGGCCTCGATGTGGCGGCGGGCGAATTCCTGACGCTGCTCGGGCCATCCGGCTCGGGAAAGACGACGCTCTTGATGATTCTGGCCGGCTTTGTGCGGGCCAATGCCGGCTCCATCAAGGTCGGAGGCGAGGAGATCATCACCATGCCACCGCATAAGCGCAATATCGGCATGGTGTTCCAGAACTATGCGCTGTTCCCGCATATGAACGTCTTCCACAACATTGCCTTTCCGCTGAAGCAGCGGCGCGTATCTGCGGCTGAAACGACAGAGCGCGTCGAGCGGGCGCTGGATCTTGTGCAACTGAAGGGCCTCGGCGAGCGCCGCGTCGACCAGCTCTCCGGCGGCCAGCGCCAGCGCGTGGCCTTGGCCCGCGCCATCGTCTTCGAGCCGCGCATCGTTTTGATGGACGAGCCGCTGTCGGCGCTGGACAAGAGCCTGCGCGAGCACATGCAGATCGAGCTGCGCAACCTGCATCGAAGGCTCGGCATGACGACTGTCTACGTCACGCACGACCAGCGCGAGGCGATCACCATGTCGGACCGCATCGCCGTCATGAATGCCGGACGCATCGAGCAGATCGATCAGCCTGAAGCGCTCTACGCCAGGCCGAAGACAAAGTTCGTTGCCGGCTTCATCGGCGAATCCAGCTTCATTCCGGTCGAATGCCGCGATGGCGGCGTCTGGCATGAAGGCGGCAAGCTGCGCATGAAGGATCCGATGCCTTCCCCCGGCCGGTATTCGATGGTGGTGCGACCGGAAAAGCTGCGCGTGGTGGCAGGCGAACCCACCGGCGACGTCAATGCGCTCGCGGCGACGGTCGGCGACGTCATCTATCAAGGCGACAGCTTCGTCTGTTATGCGACGCTCAAGGACGGGCGCCAGGTGACGTTGCGCGACTATTGCCGTCCCGACGTGCTCGCGAAACTGCCGGCGCCGGGCGAGCCGATCACGCTCGGCATCGATGCGCAGGACGTCGTTCTGGTGGCCGACCAATGAGCGTCGCATCCGCCAGTCTCGATCATGCCGGCCGGCCCGATAGGGCGATCAACGCCGGTGCCTTGCGCGCCGATGCCCGGCGGGAATCGCGCGGCCTGCTAGCGCTTCTGTCGCCCGGGCTGCTTCTGGTCTTCGCCGTCATCATCGTGCCGATCGGCTGGCTGTTCTGGCTTTCGCTGTTCGACGAGACAGGCCAGCTCAGCGCTTCGAACTATGCGCGCTTCTTCGAGCAGGCGTCCTACATCAAGACCTTCGTCACCACCTTCAAGGTGGCCTTCACCGTCACCGGCGCCTGCGTGCTCTTCGGCTATCCGCTGGCCTATATGCTGTCGCAGTTGCCGCGCCGCGCCGCCGGAGTCTGTCTGATCTTCGTCATCCTGCCGTTCTGGACTTCGGTGCTGGTGCGCACCTATGCCTGGCTGGTCATCCTGCAGCGCAAGGGGCTGGTGAACACATGGCTGATCGACCTCGGCGTCATCGGCCAGCCGCTGCCGCTCGCCAATAATTTCGCCGGCGTCGTCATTGGCATGACCCACATTATGCTGCCCTTCCTGGTGCTGCCGCTCTACGCCTCGATGAAGAGCATCGACACCGACTGCCTGCGCGCCGGCATGAATCTCGGCGCCAGCCCCACCGCGACCTTCCGACAGATCTTCCTGCCGCTGTCGCTGCCCGGCCTTGCTTCCGGCGTGGTCATCGTCTTCGTGCTGTGCCTCGGCTTCTTCGTCACGCCGGCGCTGATGGGCGGCGGCAAGGTCATCATGTGGGCGATGCGCATGGAGCAGGCCACCAGCCTCTATTCCAACTGGGGCGCGGGCGCAGCGCTTGGCGTCGTGCTGCTCGCCGTCACGCTGGCTCTGCTAGGCCTCTTCCACTGGCTGCTCGGCACCCGCGCCACCGGAGTTTGGAGTGAGCGATGAGCATGGAGAACAGCCTGCCCATCTCGCATCGGCAACGCCTTTGGCTTTACGCGCTCGGCGGCCTCGTCATGCTGTTCCTGATGGCCCCGTCGGTGATCATCGTTATCATGTCTTTTTCCGGCTCGTCGCTCTTGCAGTTCCCGCCGCAGGAATGGTCGCTGCGCTGGTATGAAAGCTATTTCGGCTCGGTCGAATGGCGCGACGCCACCATCGTGTCGGTCAAGGTTGCAGTGATGACGGCGATCGCCGCAACCTTGCTCGGTACAGCCGCGGCCTACGCCATCAACGCCCGCACGCTGCGGCTGACCGGCGCGATCAACGCGCTGCTCACCGCATCGCTGATCATCCCGGTCATCCTGATCGGCATCGGCACCTTTTTCCTCTATGCCCGTATCGGCCTCAACAACACGCTGACCGGCCTCGTCATCGCGCACACGGTACAGGCGCTGCCGCTGGTCGTGCTGACCGTGCTTTCGGGGCTGAGATCCTACGACATAAACCAGGAGATGGTGGCGCGCAGCCTCGGCGCGGGCCGCTTCTCCGCCTTCTTCCAGGTGACGATGCCGCAAATAAGATTCTCGATCGTCTCGGGCGCGCTGTTTGCCTTCATCACCTCCTTCGACGAGGTGGTGGTGTCGCTGTTCATCTCGGGCGGCGAGACCACGACGCTGACGCGGCGCATGTTCAATGCCCTGCGCGACCAGATCGATCCGACGATCGCCGCCATTTCGACTTGCCTGATCGTGCTATCGATCGTCTTGTTGTCCGCCGCCCAGCTTTTCGGCCGCGGACGTTGAATGCAGGGATACCTAGAACAGCATGCGTGACTTCCAGTTTCCAGGCCGCTCGCCGGTCCGCGCCACCGAGGCCATGGCCGCGACATCGCATCCGCTCGCCACGCTTGCGGCCATCGACATGCTGCGCTCCGGCGGCAACGCCATGGACGCCGCGGTTTGCGCGGCGGCGGTGCAGGCGGTGGTCGAACCGCAATCGACCGGCATCGGCGGCGACTGTTTTGTCCTCTATTGCCCGAAGGGCGAGGGCAATATGCTTGCCTTCAACGGCTCCGGTCGCGCGCCCAAGGCCGCGACGGTCGACTGGTATCTGGAGAATGGCTTCAACGAGCTCCCGAAACAGGGCCCGCACGCGGTCACCATTCCAGGCGCCGTAGACGCCTGGTGCCGGCTGCTGGAAGACCATGGCCGCAAGGGTATTGAAGACGCGCTCGCCCCGGCCATCCGTTACGCGGAAGACGGCTATGTGGTGCATGACCGCGTCGCCTTCGACTGGGAGGACCCCGAGACCGACCTAGCGGCCGATGAGGTGGCAACGCGCATCTTCCTGCCTGGCGGCAAGCCGCCGAAGGCGGGTGATATCCATCGCCAACCAGAGTTGGCGGAGACCTTGCGCATCATCGCCAGAAAAGGCCGCGCCGGTTTTTATGAAGGGGAGGTCGCGGGCGACCTCGTCGGACGGCTTCGCGCGCTTGGTGGCCTGCATACGCTCGACGATTTCGCCGCCACGAAGGGCGACTACCGGACCCCGGTCAGCACCTCCTATCGCGGCTACGGCATCCACCAGATGCCGCCGAACAACCAGGGCCTGACCGCGCTTTTGATGCTGAACCTGCTCTCGGGCTTCGATCTGGGCAAGCTCGATCCGGGCGGCACCACGCGCCTGCATATCGAGATCGAGGCGGGCCGGCTCGCCTACCAGGATCGCGATGCGTTTTTCGCCGACCAGGACCATGTCGACGTACCGGTCAACGCGCTGCTTTCGGGCACCTATGCCGACAGCTTGCGCGCTGCGATCGACCCTGAGCGCGCCATGACCCATTTGCCGCGCCTCGATCTTCCGGGCAGCGACACGGTCTATATCAGCGTCGTCGACCGTGACCGCAACGCGGTGAGTTTCATCAACTCGACCTATTACTCCTTCGGCAGCGGCGTTGTCGGTCCGAAGACCGGCGTCGTGCTGCAGAACCGTGGTTCCAGCTTCCGCCTCGATCCGAAGCACCCGAACGCGATCGCGCCAGGCAAGCGGCCGCTGCACACGATTATGCCGGGCATGATGACGAAGGATGGCCGCGCCATGATGCCCTTCGGCGTCATGGGCGGCGGCTACCAGCCCTTCGGCCATGTGCATCTTTTGACCAACATGATCGACTTCGGCATGGACCCGCAGCAGGCGATCGATGCGGCGCGCGTGTTCTACAATCACGACGTCGTCGAGGCCGAGCGCAGCGTGCGCGCCGAGACGATCGAAGGTCTGCGCCGGCTTGGCCACAAAGTGGTCGAGCCCGGTCACCCGCTGGGCGGCGGTCAAGCGGTGTTGATCGATTGGGAAAAGGGCACTCTTACCGGCGCGTCCGATCCACGCAAGGACGGGTTGGCGCTTGGATACTGAGCAGCCCTTTGCTGGACATAGGCCGATCGTTCGAAACATAGTCTGGAACCATGACAAACAGCCAAAACGCCACCGATCTCGCCCATCGCCTCGCGCCCGGCGCCGACGATGCGCCGGCCATCGCCGCGCCCGAACGGACAGCGCTCTCGCATGGTGGGCTGCGCCGCCTGGTCCGCGATACCACGGCGCGGCTAAATGGGCTCGGCATAGGCCGCGGTGACCGCGTGGCCATCGTGCTGCCGAACGGCCCGGAGATGGCCACGGCCTTCATCGCCGTGGCGGCGGCAGCCTCCACCGCGCCGCTCAATCCGGCCTCCCGGGCCGACGAGCTTGATTTTTATCTCAGCGATATCGGCGTCAAGGCGGTCGTCGTCGGCAAGGAAGAGCAGGGGCCATCGGTCGAAGTTGCCGGGCGCCTCGGCATCCCGGTACTACGGCTGGTGGTCCCCGAGGGCGCGCCGGCTGGCGTCTTCATCATCGAAGGCGATCCGGTTGGCCCGCCTGTTTCGTCCGGACTGGCCGAGGACGGCGACACGGCTCTCCTTCTGCACACCTCCGGCACCACGTCGCGTCCGAAACTCGTGCCGCTCAGCCACGCCAACCTCGCGGCGTCGGCGGCGCATATCGGCGCGACGCTCGGTCTGGCGCCGGCCGACCGTTGCCTCAACATCATGCCGCTGTTTCATATCCACGGGCTGATCGCCGCGGTGCTCTCCTCGCTCGCCGCCGGCGGCAGCGTCTTCTGCACGCCGGGCTTCAACGCGCTGCGCTTCTTTCAGTGGCTCGCAGAGGCCAGGCCCAGCTGGTACACCGCGGTGCCGACCATGCATCAGGCGATCCTGCCGCGCGCCGCCCGCAATCCCGAGCAGCTTGCCGGGGCAAAGCTGCGCTTCATCCGCTCGTCGTCGGCTTCGCTGCCGGCGCAAGTCATGGCCGAGCTGGAGGCCACCTTCGGCTGCCCGGTCATCGAGGCCTACGGCATGACGGAGGCCGCGCATCAGATGGCGTCCAATCGCCTGCCCCCCGGACTGCGCAAGCCCGGCAGTGTCGGAGCGTCGGCCGGCCCGGAAGTCGCCGTCATGGCGCCGGACGGGCGGCTGCTCAAAGCCGGCGAGATCGGCGAGATCGTCATTCGCGGCCCCAATGTCACCGCCGGCTACGAGAAGAACCCGGACGCCAATGCCAGCGCCTTCGCCCATGGCTGGTTTCACACCGGCGACCAGGGCGTGCTCGACGAGGACAACTACCTGCGCGTCACTGGCCGGCTGAAGGAGATCATCAATCGCGGCGGCGAGAAGATCTCGCCGCTCGAGGTCGACGGCGTGCTGATGGACCATCCGGCGGTGGCTCAGGTCGTCACGTTCGCCATGCCGCATGACAAGCTCGGCGAGGAAGTAGCCGCTGCCGTGGTGCTGCGCGAAGGCCAGAGCGCCAGCGAGTCTGATATCCGTGGCTTTGCGTCGAACCGGCTCGCAGACTTCAAGGTGCCGCGCAAGGTGGTGATCCTCGAGGAGATCCCGAAGGGCGCGACCGGCAAATTGCAGCGCATCGGTCTCGCAGCCAAGCTCGGTCTCGGCTGATGCGCATCACAGTCTTCGGCGCCGGCGCCATCGGCGGCTATCTTGCCGCCAAGCTTGCGATCGCCGGCCAGGTCGATCTGTCGATCGTTGCGCGCGGCGCGCATCTGCAGGCGATCAAGGCCGCTGGGCTTCGCCTGATCGAGGACGGCAAGGAAACGGTGGCGCAGGTGAAAGCGGCGGCGCATGCCGGGGAACTCGGCGTGCAGGACTATGTCGTGCTGGCGCTGAAGGCGCATTCGCTGGCGCCTGCGCTGGACGAGATCGCGCCGCTGCTGGGCGAGGGGACAGCCGTCGTCACCATGCAGAACGGCGTGCCCTGGTGGTATTTCCACAAGGCGGGCGGCGCGCTCGAAGGCAGGCGACTCGACGCGGTCGATCCAGGCGGTGCGATCTGGCAGCGGATCGGGCCCGAGCGCGTCATCGGCTCCGTCGTGTATCCGGCCGTCGAGGTGGATGCGCCCGGCCTCATCCGCCACGTCGAAGGCACGCGCTTTTCGCTGGGCGAGCCGTCGGGGGAGAAGAGTGAGCGAGCCAACGCGCTTGCGCGCGAAATGGTCAAGGCCGGGCTGCAGGCCCCCGTGCGCGAGGACATCCGCTCGGAGATATGGGTGAAGCTTTGGGGCAATCTCTCCTTCAACCCGATCTCGGCGCTGACGGGCGCGACGCTTGCGGCGATCGTCGCAGACGAAGGCACACGCGCCGTCGCCCGCGCCATGATGCTGGAGGCGCAGGCGATCGGCGAACGCCTCGGCGTGCGCTTCCTCATTCCCGTCGACCGGCGCATCAAGGGCGCCGGCGATGTCGGCGAGCACAAGACCTCGATGCTGCAGGACCTCGAACGCGGCCGCCCGATGGAGATCGATGCGCTGGTCACGGCCGTGCAGGAGCTCGGCCGCCTGACCGGCCAGCCGACGCCGACCATGGACAGCGTGCTGGCGCTGGTGCGGCGGCTGGCAATCGAGCGCGGGTGTTATTCTCCCTTGTAGTTTGTTCCTGTTTTGTTCTAGTCTGGTCCTTTGGACGATATCCGAAAGGGATCAGCCATGAGCGGAGAACCGTGGTACGGTATCGGCAGGAACGGCCAAGCTTTTTTCCGGTGGGATCTGGCCAGTCATGATCCGACCGACCGGTTATTCTTCGCCATTCTTGCCGAACAGATGATCGTCCCTATTTTGGAATCGCGTGCCGTGGCTTGGCAACGAGAGCTGGGGCTCGGGGGTAAGCGGATTCGTCCCAGTCATCGTCATATCTCGCTTGCCATGCTCGGCGATTACGACGGTTTGCCGAGGCTTCTGGTTGAGGATGCCTGTTATGCGGGCTCACTTGTACGAGCCCAGGTCTTTGATGTCTCTTTCAACCGTCTGTCGTCCTTTGGCGGTGGTGCATTGGTCCTGCGGGCAAGTGATGGCATTCCACAATTTGAAGCCTTTTGGCGGGCGTTCACGGCAGCACTTTTGGATAGCCCGTTAAAGCGGGCTGTCCCGAATTCAATAGAGCCGCATGTTACTTTGCTGCGTGACAAAGCACGCGTTTCGAAAGTTGAGGAGCGGGCAGTTGAGCCGATCGGTTGGACCGTGCGCGAATTCGTATTGATGCACAGTTTCCTGCGTCAAGATCGGTATCAGGTCATCAGGCGTTGGCAATTAAGCGGTCAGGACGACGCGCATGCCGTCATGTGAGCGTCTCAAATCGTCCTTATCGTCGACGCATGCCACCATCCTGACACGAATTGTCACCTGTGCAGCGAGCCACCGGTGGCAGGCGAACAATCGGTCACTACCTGATGTCTGTTCTGAACCTGGAGGATCCCATGACCACTGCGGAAATTGCCAAGGATTTCACCGAACTCCTCAAGCGGGGCGACAACCACGGCGCCGCCGCCAAATACAATGCCGACGACATCGTCAGCTACGAAGCGATGGAAGGCCCGATGGTCGTGTGCAACGGCAAGGAGGCCGTCAAGCAGAAGGGCGAGTGGTGGGAAGCGAACCATGAGGTTCACGGGGGCTCGGTCGAGGGGCCATACGTCAATGGCGACCAGTTCGCCTTGCGCTTCAGCTTCGACGTGACGCCCAAATCGACCGGCGAACGCGTCAAGATGGATGAGGTTGGGCTCTACACCGTCAAGAACGGCAAGATCACCGAAGAGCGGTTCTACTACTGAGGCTTGCTGGCCTTGGGCTGCGAACGCCCTTCGCAGCATAATTTAGAAATCAGGCATGGCGGCCTCGGATGATACCAAGCCGCCATGTCTGCTTCTCAAATCGTCTTCACATGCTCCGCCAACTGGTCGGCCACTGTGCCCCAGCCGTCGAAGAAACCCATCTCCTCATGTCTGTTGCGCGTCGCCTCGTCACGATGAATGGCGGTGGCGGTGTAGCGTGTGCCCTTACCCTCTGGCGTCAGCGCGATAACCGCGGTGATGAAGGGCTCGCCGGACGGCCGGTAGCCAGGCAGCAGGGCGTCGGTCCACACCAGCCGCTCGTTCGGCGCGATCTCCAGATAGCAGCAATGGCGGTCGCTGACCTCCTTGCCGTCGGGCGACTGCATGCGGGTGCGGAAGAGGCCGCCGGGCCGAAGGTCGATCTCGCAATCGGTGATGACCCATGGCTTCGGCGTGAACCATTGCTTGACATGCTCCGGCGTCGTCCAGGCGTGCCACAAGAGTTCGCGCGGCGCGTCGAGGAAGCGCTCCAGCGTCAGGTCCAGTTTCGGATTCGGCTTGAACGGATAGCTCACTTTTCATTCTCCTTGAGGCTCATCACATAGGCGTCGAACTGGTCGAGGCGGCGCTCCCACAGCGCGCGCTGTTCGGCGAGCCAGTTTTCGGCAAGCTTCAGCGGCTCGGGCGACAGACTGTAAGTCCTGACCCGGCCGGCCTTTTGCGACTGCACCAGCCCGCAACCTTCCAGCACCTTGAGGTGCTCGATGAAGGAGGGCAGCGCCATGCCGAAAGGCTCCGCCAGTTCGCTGACCGAGGCAGGGCTCCTGTTCAGCCGCTCCACCACGCGCCGTCGCGTCGGGTCGGCCAGCGCGCGAAAAATGCCGTCGATGGGCGGCGGGTTCTGGCTTGCTGTCTGCAGGCTCATAGCTGTTCCTTCCGGGACCGCCTGGTGGTCGGACGTCCGTTGCGGAAAATACTTAGGAAAAAGCCTTAGTATTGGCAAGCGCTAAAATCGCACCGGAGCAAAGCGCTGGCAAAGCTTGCAGGGCCGGCCTAGGCTTCCGCCGGATTCGAAACCATCCGACAGAGGCCCGCCTTGACCATCACCATGTACGGCATCACCACCTGCGACACGATCAAGAAGGCGCGCGTCTGGCTGGAGAGCCATGACGTGCCTTATCGGTTCCATGACTACCGGGCCGAGGGAATCGAGGCCGGCAAACTGAACGGCTGGGTCGGCAAGGTCGGCTGGGAAAAGCTGCTCAACAAGGGCAGCACGACTTTTCGCGAGCTGCCTGAAGCGGACAAGGCGGGGCTGGACGAGAAGAAGGCGAAGAAGCTGATGCTGGCCAAGCCGACGATGATCAAGCGGCCGGTTCTGGAGGTGGGCGATCGGGTCCTGGTGGGGTTCAAGCCCGAAGTTTACGAGGACGCGGTTGGTAGCAAGTAGGTTCGATCTTCGTCAGCCGCGTTCCGCTGTCCCGCCAGCATCTCAACGTTACGTCTGCAGGTATTCCGCCAGCGCCACCGCATTGTTGTGCGCCTCGTCATGCGCGCCGTAGAGCAGCGTCACCTTGCCCTCGCGCAGCATGCCACGCAACTGCGCCACCGCTTCCTTGTTGGCGTCGAGCTCGGTCCGGTATCGCTTCTGGAACTCGGCCCAGCGCTCCGGCTCGTGCCCGAACCATTTGCGCAGTTCGTCGCTCGGCGCGATCTCCTTCAGCCACAGCGTCAATTCGGCGTCCTTCTTGCTGAGGCCGCGCGGCCAGAGGCGGTCGACCAGCACTCGCTGACCGTCGGCTTTCGCCGGCGGCTCATAGACGCGCTTCACCGCTATGTCGAAGGCCATCACAACCTCCTTACAAGGGAGGAGCTACGCCCACTCGCCCTGGCGCATCACCGGCACGCGGCCGCCGTCCTTGGCGACGCCGTCGATGTCGATCTTGTCCGAGCCGATCATCCAGTCGATGTGGATGAAGCTCTTATTGCCGCCGCGCTCGGCGATCTCGTCCTGGCTGAGCGAGGCGCCGTTGACGAAGCATTTCGAATAGCACTGCCCGAGCGCGATGTGGCAGGCGGCGTTCTCGTCGAACAGCGTGTTGAAGAACAGCAGCCCACTCTTCGAAATCGGCGAGGAATGCGGCACCAGCGCCACTTCGCCGAGACGCCGTGCGCCCTCGTCGGTATCGAGCACCTTCTTCAGCACGTCCTCGCCCTTCGAAGCCTTGGCCTCGACGATCCGCCCGCCTTCGAAGCGCACCGAGATCTCATCGATCAGCGTGCCCTGATAGGAGAGCGGCTTGGTCGAGGAGACGTGGCCCTCGACACGTCTTGCGTGCGGCGTAGTGAAGACCTCCTCGGTCGGGATATTGGGGTTGCAGGTGATGCCGTTCTTCGCCGTCGAGGCGCCGCCCATCCATTCATGGCCATCCGCCAGCCCGACGGTCAGGTCGGTGCCCGGACCGGTGAAATGCAGCGCATGGAAACTATGTTCGTTCAGCCATTTCGTGCGCTCGGCCAGCGTCGCGTTGTGCGCCTTCCAGTTGCCGATCGGATCCTCGACATCGACCCGCGAGGCTGAGAAGATGGCGTCGGCGAGCTTCACTACCGCGACGTCGTCCGGCTCGCCCGGAAATACTTGGCGAGCCCAGGCAAGGTCGGGATAGGCGACGATGTTCCAGTTGATGTCGAAGCCGGTGATCTTCTCCAGCGCCGGCTGGTAGGCCATCGAGTTCGCCTTGTTGGCGCGCGCCACCTTGGCCGGATCCTGTGATGAGAGCAGCGACGGGTCCTCGCCGCGCACCGCAAGCCGCGCCGCATTGTTCGAGAAGGCCTTCGCCATGCCTTCGTAGAGCCAGCCGGCGGCGCGGTCGAAGCCGGCATCCGCGCCATAGCGGAAGCGCGCCAGCGTGATCTCGTCGTCGTTGAAGATCGGCGTCACCAGCCCGGCGCCGGCCTTATAGGCGTGCTCGACGATGCGGCGGGTCAGCGGCAGCGCCGCGATCGACGATGTCAGCACCAAATCCTGCCCGGGCTGCAGCTGCAGCCCGACCTTGACGGCGACTTCGGCCAGCCTGTCGAGCTTCACCGGGTCGATTCCTGCCGAAACGCCGCGCGAATGTGTGGTCATGATCCTGCCTGCCGTTATGTTGGGGCTCTCATCCTTACATAGACCGCTGTGATTGACCTTTCCACCGCGATCGACTGGGCCTGCTCTCAAGCATGATGCACCGCATTATCGAAAAGTGCCCAGCGGTTATGCGGCGCTGTCCAGCGCCCGGAACTGCGTCATGGTCGCCTCGATCTCCTCGCGGATCCAGGCCTTGAAGTCGCGTACCTTGGGGCTTTCGCTCTTGGAGGCCGAGGTCACCAGCCAGTAGCCGAGCCCGCTCTCGGCCCTGATCCCGAAGGGCGCGACCAGCCGGCCGTCGGCCAGCGCGTCGGCGGTCAGCAATTGCCAGCCGAGCATCACGCCATGGCCGGCGATCGCCGATTCCAGGCAAAGCATCGGATCGGTGAAGCGCGCGCCCTTCTGGAAGGTGACCGACTCGACGCCGGCCGCCTCGAACCAGCTGTCCCAGCTGAACATCGCTCGCTCGTCGGTGATTGCGCAGGTCTGCGCCAGGTCGCCGATCGATTTCAGCCTGGCCGCGATCGAGGGCGCGCAGACCGGAAACACTTCCTGGGCAAGCAGAAGCTCGGCGCGGTCGCCCGGCCATTTGCCGTCGCCGAGCCGGATGGCGACATCGATGTCGGAGCGGTCGAGATCGGCAACCCTGGCCGATGCGTCGATGCGCAAAAGCACATTCGGATGCCGCGCGAAATGCCGCGACAACCGGGGCAGCAGCCATTTCGAGGCAAAGGCCGGCGCCACCGAGACGACCAGCGTGCATTCGTTGGCCTCGTCGGCCAGCGCCACTGCTTGCGCGAGTTCGCGGAAGCCCGCGCTGAGCCGTGCCGTGAAGACGGCGCCGAATTCGGTCGGCACGAGCCCGCCCGGCGTGCGTTCGAACAGCGCCTGTCCCAACTGCTTTTCCGTGCGCTTGACCTGCTGGCTGACGGCGCTGACCGAGACGTTCAACTCGGCCGCCGCTCCCGCCAGCGATCCCAGCCGGGCGACGGTTTCCACCGCGCGCAGGCCGTTCAGATGGACACGATTGAGCATAGCCATTCAGTTTTTCTAAAGTTCTTGGAGTGAAATCTCAATTGAAAGCCGACCGAAAAGCGCAGAATTAGCAGGCAATAGCCTTCAGCTATGAGGTCGTCCCATGAAGATTTTATCTTTGCTGAAAGGGCTTTCCGGCACCAAGGCGAGGCCGCGCGACGACGGCGAGATCGCCCGCTGGATCACCGATCCGCTGTCGCATCCGGTGCTCGACACCATGTCGGAGCGCGAGCTCGGCGATATGCCTTTCCGGCTGACCGCCCGCCGCACCGCATACGAAACTGGGGGCACGACCTGTCTCTGAGGCCGTCCGGCCGATTGCCGGCAGCGCTGGCCCAACGCAAGCGCATTGTTTCGCGGACGCACATTCTTATTGTGCACCGCAATGAACGCCTCGCCATCTTCCTTGCATCTCGCCCCACTGCGTCTTGCTCTCGCCGGCATGGTCTCGCTCGCCGTCGCCCAGGGCATCGGCCGCTTCGTCTATACGCCCATCCTGCCGGGAATGATGGAGGGGCTGCACCTGACGCCGGCTGATGCGGGCTGGATCGCTTCCGCCAACTATCTCGGCTACCTCATCGGCGCTTTGGCCGCGGCCGGCGGCTGGGCGCATGGCCGCGAGCGCATGCTGATGTTCGCCGGCCTTGCCGCCAGCGCCGTGCTCGCAGCCCTCATGGGGCTCACCGAGACGATGGCCGCCTTCCTCGCCATCCGCTTCCTCGCTGGCCTCGCCAGCGCCTTCGTCATGGTGTTCATGGCCTCCATCGTCTTCAGCCATCTGGCCGTGGCCGGCCGTAACGACTTGCAGGCGCTGCATTTCGGCGGCGTCGGCTTGGGCATTGCCGTCTCCTCCGCGCTCCTGGCGGTCCTCGTCGCCGAGCACGCGGATTGGGCCGCGGGCTGGCTCTGGTCCGGAGCGCTTTCGGCGGTCGGCCTGCTTCTCGTCATGCTGCTTGCAGGCTCGACCACGCCGGCCAATGGCGTCGATGGCCCGGAGCCGGCGTTGCCGAAGGATAGGTCGCTGGTAAAGATGATCGTCGCCTACGGGCTTTTCGGCTTCGGCTATGTGGTGACGGCCACTTTCCTGGTCGCCATCGTGCGCCAAGGGGGCGGCGGACGTGTCTTCGAGGCTACTGTCTGGATGGTCGCCGGCCTTGCCGGCTTTCCTTCGACTTGGGCGTGGCAGAAGCTTGCCGGCCGCATCGGGCTCTACGCCGCTTACGCGGCGACCTGCCTGATCGAGGTCGTCGGCGTCACCGCCAGCGTCGCCGTCAAGGGCGCCGCCGGGCCGCTGCTCGCCGGCCTGCTGCTCGGCGGCACCTTCATCGCCATCACCGCGCTCGGCCTGCAGACGGCAAGGCAGCTTGCGCCGCAGGCGCCGCGCCGCATCTTCGCGGTGATGACCGCCGCCTTCGGTCTCGGCCAGATCGTCGGCCCGATCGCCGCCGGCCTGCTCGCCCAGGCGTCGGGCAATTATACGCTGGCCTCGATCATGGCGGCGGCCGCGCTTCTCGCCTCCGGCGTCATTGCCTGGTCGGCCGCGCCAAAATCGCCATGATTTGCGGCCCTTGTTCGGTGCCGAGCATCGGGCAGGCATTTTCTTTCACCCTAATGTGTGACCTTATGCTCACCGAACAGCAACGCCGCTGATTTGCGGTCAGACCGAGGAAACCCGCCACAGTGTTCGTATCCTTCTTCCCGCAGCCGAAGCTCTTCTTCACCTCGGCAGCCATCTGGAGCGCGGTTATGGTGGCCGTATGGTTTTTGGGTGGCGAGCAAATTGGCGGTTTAATCGGGCTGTCACCCGCCGCAGCTGACGGGCCGCCCATCATTGGCGTTTCGGTGTTCTGGTCGCCTCCATTCCTTTGGTTTTACATCTACTTTGCCACTGGTGCTTTGCTATTCTATGCTTTCTGGCATTGGTATTCTCCGCATCCGTGGGATGGCTGGTCGATCCTCGGCAGCTCGCTGATTCTGTTCACGACCTATTTTCAGGTCCAAGTCAGTGTCGCTATCAATGCATGGTATGGGCCGTTCTGGGACCTCATTCAAGGTATTGTGAGTAAAAGCGTAAAAGCCACAGAGTGGGACGTTTACGCGCAAATATTAACCTTCCTAGGTATCGCTCTTGTAGCGGTTACCGTTTACGTTCTGACTAATTTCTTTGTCAGTCACTGGGTGTTCCGTTGGCGCACGGCTATGAACGATCATTACATGGCTTATTGGCCGAGACTCCGCCATATCGAGGGAGCTTCTCAACGTGTGCAGGAAGATACGATGCGTTTTTCCAAGATCATGGAAGACCTTGGGACCTCATTTATTGACTCAATTATGACGTTGATCGCGTTCATGCCGATACTGCTGGCATACTCAAAGCATATAACAGTTCTGCCGGTCGTTGGGCAAGTGCCGCAGCCGCTTGTTATTTCGGCAATATTCTGGGCTATATTCGGGACTGTATGCATTGCCGGAGCAGGTATAAAGCTTCCTGGTTTGCAGTTCCGCAATCAGCGGGTCGAGGCCGCTTACCGAAAGGAACTTGTTTATGGTGAGGATGATTCGTCGAGAGCGCAGCCGCTGACTGTTTCTGAGTTGTTTTCAAAAGTCCGCAAAAATTACTTCCGACTTTATTTTCATTACGTATATTTCAATGTAGTTCGTTATCTGTACCTGCAGCTAAATACTATATTCGCTTTGTTTCTGATGGTTCCTTCGATGATCGCAGGAGCGCTGACATTGGGCCTTATAAACCAGATCAACTCGGCATTTAGCCAGGTGACAAGCTCATTCCAGTATCTCGTTACTTCCTGGTCGACGATCGTTGAGCTCTTGTCAGTTCACAAGCGCCTGCGTGCGTTCGAAGCCACTATCAACGGCGAACCCCTGCCTGACATCGATCAGCGGTATCTCGAGCGCGAGGCGGAGGAGCCCGACCCGGCCTGACGGTATGGGCGGCTCAGCCGCCCGCCGTCGCCTGCACCTGCCCGACGCGCTGCCGCTCTACATAGTCGCGGAAACTGATGCACTCGACGTCCGCTTTGATGCAGACCTCGCCGGCGAAGCGCTCCAGCGCGTTCCAGTAGGCGCCGTTATTCATCAGCGTGAAGTGGAAGCCGAGCTCCAGCGGCAGGCGCTTGCCGTTATACTCGGCATCGAAGGCGGCGCGGAACGCCTGGTAGGCGCGCTCGGTGAATGCGTCCGCCATGGCGGGTTCCTCGGTGCCGCCTGAGTGGCGGACATAGAGATTGTAATCCATGGCGACCACCGGCTTCGCCTTCTCTCCCTCCGGGATAAGCGGCAGGGCGAAGCGGGTTGTGCGGTTCACGGTCGGCGGCACGGCCGGGCCTTTCGAGACGCCGCTGGCGTCATACTGGAAGCCCGCCTCGGGCAGCGCTTCGTAAAGCGCCTTGTTCGTTGAAAGATAAGGCGCGCGGAACCCGACCAGCGCGTGATGTGCGAAATCGTGCCAGCCGGCCGGTTCCGCGATGCCGTTGATCGCATAGGCGTTTTCGAAAATGCGCCGCGCGGACGCGAATTCGGCCAGCCAGTCCGCCTTGCTCCAGTCCTTGCCGTCGAAATGGCCGCAGGCATGGCTGCCGATGTCGTGGCCTTCGGCCGCCGCCAGCCGGATCTGCTCGAGCCGGTCCGCGACATCCTGTTTCGAGGCGCCGAAGCCGACATTGGATTTGCCGGCGGCCTTGCCGGGGCCGGCATAGTCCTGCCGCGTCTCCGGCGAGAGCAGGAAGACGCAGGACAGGAAATAGGTGAAATGCGCGCCCGTGCGCTTTGCGAGCGCCCGGCTGCGTTGCCATTGCGAGATCTCGCGGGCGGCGTCGAAAGAGATCAGCACCACCTGCTTGGCTTTGGCCGGCAAAGCGGCTGGCGATTTCGGCGGATCGGCGAAGGCGGCATTGGCCGAGGCGAGCGAGGCGAGACTGAATGCAAGGACGCGGTACGAACGAAGCATTGGCAACCTTTTGGCGGAAGCGTCTCCCGCTGATCGGAAGCCGGCTATCGCGCAAATGTGGCGCGGTTACGTTCGGGCAAGCTCAACGGGCGCCGGCATTCCCAGCCGATTTTCCGGCTCGCCCTCTTCCATGCCGACAAAATTTCGCTAAAACGCGGGGCTCAAGAAGCGCCCCCTTCCGGGGCAGCAGTGGTTTTGATTGATGTCGGACGACAGTTTTATCCGCGAAGTCAACGAAGAGATTCGTCGCGAGCAGGCACAGGCGCTGTGGGATCGTTTTGGTCCGGCCATTCTCGGCATCGCAATCTTGATCGTGCTGGGAACGGCCGCCGTCGTCGGCTACCGCTATTGGGACGAGACCCGCGCCAACCGTTCGGGCGATGCCTTCTCCCAGGCCCTCAAGCTTGCCAATGACGGCAAGAACGACGAGGCGATCGCCGCGCTCGATCAGCTGGAAAAGGACGGCTACGGCGCCTATCCGCTGCTCGCCCGCATGCGCGCCGCGACCGTCAAAGCCGACAAGGGCGATGTCGATGGCGCGGTCAAGGATTTCGACGAGGTCGCCGCCGACAACGCCATTCCCGCCGGCATTCGCGACATCGCGCGGCTGAGGGCGGCGCTGCTGCTCGTCGATCACGGCTCTTACGCCGATGTCTCCAGCCGCGTCGAGGCACTCACCGCCGACACCAATCCGCTGCGCCATTCGGCGCGCGAGGCGCTCGGCCTTGCCGCCTGGAAGGACGGCAAGTCGGCGGATGCGCTCAAACTGTTCGACCAGATCTCTTCGGACGAAGCCGCCCCGCGCAATGTGCGCCAGCGGGCGCAGTTAATGTCCGAGCTGATCCGCGGGTCGGGCAACGTGTCGTGATCCTGGATGGGCTTCAAAGTCGCCATCATCGGCCGGCCTAACGTCGGCAAATCGACTCTTTTCAATCGGCTGGTCGGAAAGAAGCTGGCGCTTGTCGACGACACGCCTGGTGTGACGCGCGATCGCCGCGTCCATGCGGCGAAGCTCTACGATCTCCATTTCGACGTCATCGACACAGCCGGCTTCGAGGACGCGGCCGCCTCGACGCTGCCCGGCCGCATGCGCCAGCAGACCGAGATCGCCATCCGCGAGGCGGACCTCATCTTCTTCACGGTCGACGCCAAATCCGGCCTGATGCCGGACGACCTCACCTTCGCCGAAGTGGTGCGCAAATCCGGCAAGCCGGTGGTGCTCGTGGCCAACAAGGCCGAGGCGCGCGGCGCTCAAGGAGGACTGCTGGAGGCCTGGGAACTCGGTCTCGGCGAGCCGATCCCGGTCTCGGCCGAGCACGGCCAGGGCATGCCGGACCTGCGCGACGCGGTGGTCGAAGCCTTGGGCGAAGAGCGCGCGCTCGGTGAGGATGAAGCCGAGAGCGATGAGATCGCCGCCAGCGAGGTGCTGATCGGCGAGGACATCGCCGACCCGGACGCCGAACCCGCCTATGACGACACCAAGCCGCTGCGCATCGCCGTCGTCGGCCGCCCCAACGCCGGCAAGTCGACGCTGATCAATGCGCTGATCGGCGAGGAGCGGCTACTCACCGGTCCGGAAGCCGGCATCACGCGCGATTCGATCTCGGTCGACTGGGACTGGCGCGGCCGCCGCATAAAACTGTTCGACACGGCCGGCATGCGGCGCAAGTCGAAGGTGCAGGAGAAGCTCGAGAAGCTCTCGGTGCAGGATGGCCTGCGCGCCATCCGCTTCGCCGAGATCGTCATCATCGTGCTCGATGCCACCATTCCCTTCGAGAAGCAGGACCTGCAGATCGCCGATCTCATCGTCCGCGAGGGCAGGGCGCCGGTGATCGCTTTCAACAAATGGGACCTGATCGACAATCCGCAGGAATTGCTGGCCGAGCTGCGCGAAAAGACCGAGCGGCTCCTGCCGCAGGTGCGCGGCATCCAGGCGGTGACGGTCTCGGCCGAGACCGGGCGCGGCCTCGACAAGCTGATGGAAAGCGTCATCAAGACGCACAGGGTCTGGAACAGCCGCGTCTCCACTGGCAAGCTCAACCGCTGGCTGGAAGGCATCCTCGCGCATCACCCGCCGCCCGCCGTCGCCGGCCGCCGGCTGAAGATCAAATATGTCACCCAGGCCAAGACCCGCCCGCCGGGCTTCGTCGTCTCCTGCTCGCGCCCGGACGCGATGCCGCAATCCTATGTCCGCTATCTGACCAACAGCTTGCGCGAGGCCTTCGACATGCCCGGCGTGCCGATCCGCATGGCGTTGCGCACCTCGGACAATCCGTTTGCGGGCCGGGCGAAGAGGCGGTGACTTCTGAGGCTAGCGCCGACACTGATGCCTCGTCATCCACGGGCTTCGCTCCTTGCTTCGCCATAGAATGACGAAGGCGTGAGGCGTCGGCCGAGAAACTAGGCCACTTCCCGCAGCCTCTCCTTCACCTCCGCCCCCTCTGGCAGCGTCTCCAGCGCCGCCTGCAAAAGAATCTCCGCAAGCCGCGCCGCCACCGGGTCGAGCTCGGCGTCCTTCTGGTGCAGGTGCAGCGCCATCATTGGGAGCGCCGGCAGCCCGAGCACGCCCGGCGCGATCGCCCTGACATTGGCGGGCAGGCCGATATCGGTGCGGATCGTCAGACCGAGCCCCGCCGCCACCGCCGCCCAGATGCCGCCGAGGCTGGGGCTCGAGAAGGCCATGCGCCAGGGCATGCCCGCGCGGTCGAGCGTCTCCGTCGCGACGGTACGCAAGAGGCACGGCGCCTCGAACACCACCAATGGCAGCGGCTCGCCGTTGCGCTGACCCGCCTCGATCGGCTTGGCCGGGCCGATCCAGCGCGCCTGCACGTCGGCGACATGCCGGCTATAGGGCAGGGTCGTGCCGTCATGCCAGGCGAGCGCGATGTCGAGATTGCCTGACAGGACGCGCTCGGCAAGATCGTGGCTGCGTCCGATCCGCGCTTCGATCCGCACCTTGGGATGAGCGCGGGCGAAGCGGCCGAGCACATCCGGCAGCACCGACTCGCCGAAATCCTCCTGCAGGCCGAGCCGCACCCATCCTTCCAGCTCGACATCGCGGATGGCGGAGGCTGCCTCGTCGTTGAGCTCGATCAGCCGCCGCGCATAGCCAAGCATCGTCTCGCCGGCTTCGGTCAGCGCCAGTCCGCGCCCCGCCTTGCGGAAAACCGGCGTCGCGGCCTGCTCTTCGAGCTTCTTCAGTTGCGCGCTGACGGCCGACGTCGAGCGTCCCAGCCGTTCGGCCGCTTTGGCGAAGCTGCCCAGTTCCATGCCGGTGACGAAGGTTCTGAGGACATCGAGGTCGAACGTGACGCGGCGCATGAGATTGTCCTGATTTTCAGGATTGTTGATCAAAAACTTCCTGATTTTATGGATGAAGCTATGGCGCTACATCCGGTCCGTCAAGCCGTCAGCCGGCCGTCACGGAAGGGAATCATGTCCGCCATCATCACACGCAATGACTGTCAACCGCCTGATGCACGCGCCTCCGCCCACCGCGCCTTCGGCCCCAATCATCGCTGGAAGGTGCTGGGCATCGGCGTCGCGGCCAATGCCGGTTTCTCCGCCACCTTCTCCGGCATCCCGGCAACGGCAGTGGTGATGCGCCAGGGTTACCATCTCGACAATGCTTCGCTGGGCCTCGCGCTCGGGCTGCTCGGGCTCGGCGTGGCGCTGAGCGAACTGCCGTGGGGCGTGCTCACCGACCGCTGGGGCGACCGCCGCGTGCTCTTGATCGGGCTTGGCGCGACGGCCGCATGGCTCTTCATCATGGCGCTGCTCGTCGTGCCGACGAAAATGGCGGTTCCCGGTGTCGCGCTGCTGTCGGCCAGTCTGCTCGTCGCCGGCCTGCTCGGCGGCAGCGTCAACGGCTCCAGCGGCCGCGCTATCATGGGCTGGTTCGGCGAGGGCGAGCGTGGCTTTGCCATGAGCATCAGGCAGACCGCGGTGCCGCTCGGCGGCGGGCTGGGCGCGCTCGTCCTGCCTTCGCTGGCGCTGGCCCTGGGCTTCACCGCGGTCTTCGGCCTGCTCGCGGCCGTCTCCGCGCTCTCGGCCTATTTTGCCTGGCGCTGGCTGCATGAACCGCCGGTCGAAAGCGCGCCTCGCGCCGCCGCCGCGACAACTGGCCCGGCGCCGCTGCGCAACATCGAGGTGTGGCGCATCTCGACCGCCATCGGCCTGCTCTGCTTCCCGCAGGTCGCGGTGCTGACCTTCGCCTCGGTCTTCCTGCATGACTTTGCCGGCATGGGCACGTGGGTGACCAGCGCCAGCCTCGCCGCGGTGCAGACCGGCGCCATGGTGATGCGCGTCTGGAGCGGGCGCTTCACCGACCGCCACGGCAACCGCCGGCCGTTCCTGAAATTCTGCGGCGCGTTGAGCGCCTTGGCCTTCCTGATGCTGTGGCTGCTGGTGATCGGCGCCTCTGGCGCGCCGTTGCTGGTGCCGCTGCTGCCGCCGATGGTTGTCTTCGCCGGCATATCCGTCTCCGCCTGGCACGGCGTTGCCTATACCGAGCTTGCCACGCTGGCCGGCGCCGGCCATGTCGGTACCGCGCTCAGCCTGGCCAACAGCTTTGTCTTCATCGGCTTCTGCCTTGTGCCGATCGCCATCCCGTGGATCTTGGTGGCCTTTGCTTGGCCGGGCGTGTGGCTGTCGGCTGCGGTCTGCGCGGCGCTCGCCTGGCCGATCTTCCTGCGCCAGGCCTGATTCACTGACGCTGATGCACTCGCAGAGGCCCGATTCTTCGTCGGCCCGCCGTGAAATCGCAAAGCCGGCTTCCTCAAACATGCAAAGAACATGATCGATGTCGTTAACCCCGCATCAAGGTTAATGCTTCATTTTGGCTCTCCGGGGTCAGTAGCGTTCTGGAGAGAGTTCCGTGCATCGACGCGTTTCATTGCGGCTTGCCGCTGCCGCCGTTGCGAAAAAACGTTCCTTCCTATCTCCTTTGGTGCTCGGGCTCGGCATTTGGATCGGCTTTCCGTCGGCTGTTGCCTATCAGGATATGGCGAGCCTGATCTCCGGCCTGGAATCGTCCAACATCCGCTGGAACGCCTATATAGAGAAATCCGCCGCCGGCTCGGTGCATGCCGCCGAAATGCCGTTCGTGGATTCCACCGTCACCGGTTCGCTCTCCGGCTCCGGCGTGAATTTACCGGGCGTGGGCACCGTCGCCTTCCGCGGCAAGGGCAGCGCCGCCGGCGCGACGCCCGATGAGGATCGGGTAGTGCGCGCCGACAAGAAGGGCCGCCTCGTCCAGGTCTCGCCGGTCGCGCCGCCGAAGAATTTCAGCGCCGGCTCGATTTTCGAGCGCACCTCCTCGCTGCTGCGTCCCGCGATGGACAGCGGGCTGAAGCTCACCTTCGCCAAGCCCGGCATCAAGGGCAAGGAAGTCCAGATCGCCCAGGCCTTCCATTTGCGCGAGGACAAGAAGCCGGATCCGGATCTGCCGGCGGCGCTTGTCGCCCTCGTCAACAACGACAAGCCGGACATCCTGGCCACCGCCTACGCCGAGTCCGCGCCCGACTACGCCAAGGCTTCGCCTTTCGAGGCGCTGCTGCAGGACGATCCGAACAACGGCCGCTTCATTCCGCCGATGGGCAAGGGTGACCACGCGTGGATGCAGACTCCTTTGCCAGCGGCCGTCTTCTCCAAGCAGGAACAGGAATGCCTCGCCAAGGGCATCTATTTCGAGGCGCGCAGTGAGCCCGTGCGCGGCCAGGCCGCGGTGGCGCAGGTGATCCTGAACCGCGTCCGCAACCCGGCCTATCCGAAGACGATCTGCGGCGTCGTCTACCAGAACGACGACTGGTTCAACCGCTGCCAGTTCTCCTTTGCCTGCGACGGCAGGAAGAAGACCATCACCGACCGGGCTTCCTACAGGACCGCCCAGGAGGTCGCCATGGCGGTGACCGCCGGCAAGATCTTCATTCCCGAGGTCGGCTCGTCGACGCATTACTACGCCAATTACGTCCATCCCGGCTGGGCGCGCGCCATGCAGCGCATGACCAGGATCGGCCTGCATATCTTCTACCGCACCTATGGCGGCGGCTGGAGCTGAGCCGGTTGGGCGGCTCGAGCCGAGCCGCCTGAACGACGCCCGCGGCTGTCCTTCTCCCGAGACTTGGCGTGCCCCGGCGGACGCGGCTTGTTGCGCGGATTCGCGCCATCACCTCACGCGGGCGTGAAGGGCACGATGTCGCACCTCGATAAGCCACTGATTTAATTGCAAAAAATACATCGCTTGGAAGTTCGGCCCGTGGCTTGACGGGCGCGGACCCTCTAACTATGTTGCCGGCGACTTTAGAAGCGGACGGACGGCAATCGTCTGCCCGGGCAGGGGGGTTACGATGGCCGACAAAACCGGGCCAGACGGAACCGGAGAAACCGGCCGCGGCAGGCAGCCAGAAGCCACCATCCGCGACGACGAACTTGAGCGCCGCCGGCGCGATCTCGAAGCATCGCTTGCGACGAGACGCACGGACCGGCTCGAGGGGAAAGACGAAGCGAAAGCTGCGACCGGTTACGGTCAGGCGCTGAAACTGTCCAGCGAATTCATCGCCGGGGTGGTGGTCGGTGTCGGCTTGGGCTGGATCATCGACCGCCTGGTGGGAACGGCGCCCTGGGGTCTGATCGTCGGCCTGCTGCTGGGCTTTGGCGCCGGTATACTCAATGTCCTGCGCTCGGCGGGACTGGCATCCGAATTCGGCCAGGGCGGCAAGCCGCGCGAGCCGAAAGAATGAAGTGGGGCGCCGCAAGGCGCTGAAGTGAACTTAAGAAGCCGGTTGTGGCTTTGACGGGGATTTAAAGTGGCTGCTGCTGACAAGGTCGATCCGATCCACCAGTTCCAGATCCATCCGATCATCCCGCTGCATATCGGCGGCTACGACGTCTCGTTCACCAACTCTTCCCTGTTCATGGTCGTGACGATCGTGCTGGCTTCGGCCTTTCTCTATATGAGCACCGCCAGCCGCGCGCTCATTCCGGGCCGCCTGCAGTCGGTCTCGGAGATGGCCTATGAGTTCGTCGGCAACATGCTGCGCGATGCCGCCGGCAAGCAAGGCATGCAGTTCTTCCCGCTGGTGTTCTCGCTGTTCATGTTCGTGCTGGTCGCCAACCTGATCGGCCTCTTCCCCTATTTCTTCACCGTCACCAGCCACATCATCGTTACCTTCACGCTGGCGATCCTGGTCATCGGCACCGTCATCGTCTACGGCTTCGCCAAGCACGGCCTCGGCTTCCTCAAGCTGTTCGTGCCGCATGGTGTGCCGGGTTATCTTCTGCCGCTGGTGGTGGCGATCGAAGTTATCTCCTTCGTCTCTCGCCCGGTCAGCCTCTCGGTTCGTCTTTTCGCCAACATGCTGGCCGGCCACATTACCCTGAAAGTGTTCTCGGGCTTCGTCGTCAGCCTCAGCGCGCTGGGCGCTGTCGGCATCGCCGGCTCGGTCCTGCCGCTTGCCATGGCGGTCGCGCTCTCCGCGCTCGAACTGCTTGTCGCCTTCCTGCAGGCCTATGTCTTCGCGGTGCTGACCTGCATGTATCTGAACGACGCCCTGCACCCGAGCCACTGATCGATTTTCACCGGCGCCCCGGCGCCAGCATCCCAACGTACCAACTGCAACGAACAAGCAAACCACAGGAGTTTTGAAATGGACGCAACTGCAGCAGCTGCTATCGGCGCTGGTATCGCCTGCATCGGCATGGGCGGCGCGGGCATCGGCCTCGGCAACATCTTCGGCAGCTACCTCTCGGGTGCGCTCCGCAACCCGTCGGCCGCCGACGGCCAGTTCGGTCGCCTGATCTTCGGCTTCGCCGTGACCGAAGCTCTGGGCATCTTCTCGCTCCTGATCGCTCTGCTCCTGGTCTTCAAGTAAGATTGAGAGCTGACGAAAGGGGCCGCATGGTGCGGCCCCGTTCCATGGACAGGGGAATGAGATGTTCGTGACATCTGCCTATGCGCAAGAAACAGCGCCGGCCGCGGCCGAGGGCGATACGCATGCGGGCACGGCTGTGCCTGCCGCGGAGCATGAAGCGTTCCCGCCATTCGATGCCAAGACCTTCCCGTCGCAGATTCTGTGGCTGGTCATCACCTTCGGGCTGTTCTACCTGTTCCTGAAGCGCGTTGTGATGCCGCGTCTTGGCGGCATCATCGATGTCCGCAACGAACGCATCACGCAGGACCTCGACCATGCCGCAAGGCTGAAGGGCGAGGCGGATGCCGCCGTTGCCGCCTATGAGCAGGAACTGGCGGAGGCGAAGGCCAACGCAAATAAGATCGGCCAGCAGGCAAGCGACGCCGCCAAGGCGGATGCCGAGAGCACGCGCAAGAAGCTCGAGGCCGAGCTCGAGAAGAAGCTTGGCGAGGCCGAGGCGAGCATCGCCTCGATCAAAGCCAAGGCGATGAAGGAAGTCGGCACGATCGCCGAGGATACGACGTCGGCCATCGTCGAGGCGCTCGTCGGCGGCAAGACCGACAAGTCCGAGATCGCGGCCGCGGTCAAATCCGCGAGCCGGTGAGGAGCGGAATTATGGACGCCACATCACTCGCCACGCTCTGGGCCACCGTCGCCCTGATCATCTTTCTCGGCGCCGTCATCTATCTGAGGGTGCCTGGCATGCTCGCCAAGTCGCTCGATGCCCGCGCGGCCAAGATCAGCAGCGAGCTCGAGGAAGCACGGCGCCTGCGCGAAGAGGCCCAGCAACTGCTCGGCCAGTATCAGCAGAAGCGCAAGGAAGCCGAGAAGGAGGCCGCCGACATCGTCGCCGCCGCCAAGCGCGAGGCTGAGCTGCTCGCTTCCGAAGCGGCCAAGAAGACTGAGGACTATGTCGCCCGGCGCACCGCGCTTGCCGAGCAGAAGATCAGCCAGGCCGAGCGCGAGGCCGTCAGCGAGGTGCGCGCCTCGGCCGTCGACATCGCCGTCGAAGCCGCCCGCGCCCTGCTCGCCGCCAAGGTCGACGCCAAAGCGGGTGCCGACCTGTTCAAGTCGGCGCTCAACGACGTGAAGGCCAAGCTGAACTGAGCTTGCGTAGAAATTTCGAAATCAAAAGCCGCCTGGGCAACCCGGCGGCTTTTTTGTTGTCGGAGGGGCGGGGGGCCTGAACTGCTGATCTCCCCCTTGTGGGGGAGGTGCCCCGCAGGGCAGAGGGGGCGCCAAGGATCACGGCGCGGAGGATCAAGGTTCCTCGCCCCACGAATGTGGGGAGAGCGACTGTCTGGGCTGTCAAGTTGCATTTGCGAACTCGGTTCTCGCGTCGCGTGCTTTTGCGTTGAGGATGACGAGAAGTTTTC
>NZ_JARTVR010000080.1:0-244 GCF_029625735.1 Mesorhizobium sp. WSM4935
GTCGCTATGAGCGATCATGCTCCGCTCGATCCTGTCGACTTCCGCCTTGGTCATACCGTCCATGCGCAGGACCTAGCGGAAACTTCTGGCAAGCGAAAGTGGCCTTTCACGGTCGGTATGTTGCGCCAGGCAGCATTCTTGGCTGCGGCCTAGGCTCCGGGATGCGGCTCGATCACGTCGTGCTCGCCGCCGAAGCCGTGCATATAGAAGGCCCATTGCAGTCCGATGACGGCACCCTTGACCG
>NZ_JARTVR010000081.1:0-240 GCF_029625735.1 Mesorhizobium sp. WSM4935
GGATAGGTGCCAGCTCAATACAAGGGGTTATTTGGGGGGAAGTAGGGAAGCGCATTGCGTTTCATCCTTGGTGGGCATTGGGGCGGCCATATTGCGACCGCCCCGCCCCTCTCATGTCATGGCGGGAAGCGCCGCCGCGCTGTCTTTCGACAAGCCGCTAGATACGCCCCGCAAGATTAAGCGCAAGTAAAAAATGCGGATGCATCGCCGCGCGCCTCGTAAAAAATGCGGGTCCTCCCT
>NZ_JARTVR010000082.1:0-239 GCF_029625735.1 Mesorhizobium sp. WSM4935
GGGTTGTCACTTTCGTCCACATGGGGATAGCCAAGCGTCGACAGGAAGTGGCGCAGCAATGCGTGCTCGCTATCGGGAACCTGGATGCCTACCAGAATGCGTCCGTAATCGGCGCCGTGGTTGCGGTAGTGAAACAGGCTGATATTCCAGTCCGGATGCATGCGATCCAGGAATCGGGCCAGCGCACCTGGGCGCTCCGGAAAATCGAATCGATACAGGCGTTCATCGCGCGCCAACGG
>NZ_JARTVR010000083.1:0-239 GCF_029625735.1 Mesorhizobium sp. WSM4935
AGACTGCAGCAGTCGAGGCC
Source organism: Mesorhizobium sp. WSM4935 (assembly GCF_029625735.1). Classification (NCBI taxonomy): domain Bacteria; kingdom Pseudomonadati; phylum Pseudomonadota; class Alphaproteobacteria; order Hyphomicrobiales; family Phyllobacteriaceae; genus Mesorhizobium; species Mesorhizobium sp. WSM4935. The sequence continues at coordinate 21 of NZ_JARTVR010000083.1, forward strand.
CCCCGCCCCGCCTCTACCAGCAGTTCTTATCGAACCCGGCCGAGCAGAAGGACTGGTCGCCCGCGTACTGCTTCATGGCGGGCTTGGACCAGCCTCCGAAGGACTTGAAGTCGGCCGTGCAGGGGCTGAAGGTGAAGTCCCAGTGAGCGTACCACAGCGGCAGGTTGGAGAACGCCGTGGACCCGCCCATGATGGGGGACCACTGGCTGGAGCTGGAGT
>NZ_JARTVR010000084.1:0-239 GCF_029625735.1 Mesorhizobium sp. WSM4935
CGCGCGGGCTGGCCGGCATCGGCAGGTTGATGGACACGGTGTTCAAGGGCCATCCCTACGTCAAAGCCGCGCTTGACATGGCTTGCTGGGATCTCGCCGCCCGTGCGGCCGACGTGCCGTTGGTAGCGATGCTCGGCGGCCGCGAGAGCGAGACGGCGGAACTTTACCGGGTCGTGACCCACGGCACGGTCGACCAGATGGCGGCACTTGCCAAGCGCATCGTTGCCGAAGGCTACCAT
>NZ_JARTVR010000085.1:0-238 GCF_029625735.1 Mesorhizobium sp. WSM4935
GTGCTGGGCAAGGCGATCCTGGATTCCCTTCTGGCCAAGGTCCGCGAGAAGAATCTTTCCAACCAGGTGGCCAGCGCCGCTGCTTCCGTGGACTACGACACGCTCGTCAGCATCAGCGGCACCATGAACACGAACGGGGCCGCCACCTCCGGCCGCCGCGCCATCGTCTCCACCGCGGTGATGAACGCGCTCCAGTCGGATCCGGTGATCGCCTCCGGCGACTACCACGATCAGCTCC
>NZ_JARTVR010000086.1:0-237 GCF_029625735.1 Mesorhizobium sp. WSM4935
CTTGTCTACACCGGTGTGCTGATTTACGAATACAAGCTCTTCCGGAACTGGACCTAAGCCCTCACTTCTCCTGACCCCAGGTCTCGCCCATGCCTGTTACTGCGACCGCGATCTTTGACTACACCTTCAACCAAACGAAGACCGCCACGTTCGGCCGGACACTGAGCTTCGGGGCCAACTTCAAAACGACCCTGGCTCTGGCGGACGGGACCGGCTCAGGTCAGGGGAATCGCATGT
>NZ_JARTVR010000087.1:0-235 GCF_029625735.1 Mesorhizobium sp. WSM4935
GCGCCCGCAGGCACCGCCACCGTGGTGCCTTACGTGTGGATGACCAAGGGCGCCACCGATCTGCGCGCCCTGTGGGTGCGCAAGGCGCAGCTCGAGCAGGCGGCAGCCGCCAGCGCGCCGGCCGGCTTTGCCACGCTGCGCGCCGGCGACATGCTGGGCCACAACAGCGAGCAGCTCTTCCAGGTGCTGCAAGACGCCACCGCCAACGATGCCGGGGCCGTCACCGTCACGCTCG
>NZ_JARTVR010000088.1:0-234 GCF_029625735.1 Mesorhizobium sp. WSM4935
GTCCCCCCCCGAGGCGAAGCCCGGGGCCCAAGATTTTGCAGTTGATTTCGCCACTCCTGATCATGCCCAGGAGCAACTGGCGTCGACCTCTTCAGCGAATCTCCTCGTTGGGGCGGTACCGCAAACCCACGGCAGCATTGGCTCTGATAGAATGGTTCGGGTGACGGCAGACAGCCTGAACCGATTGCTCGGGTTGGCTGGCGAGTCGCTGATGGAAGCTCGGCGGCTCAGGCC
>NZ_JARTVR010000089.1:0-231 GCF_029625735.1 Mesorhizobium sp. WSM4935
CGTAAGGGTGCGAGAAATGGCACTCTTCGAGGTTGGCGCCGTCGCCGCCGCGGTCGACGATGAGGAAGTCCTGTTCCTCGCCGATCGGCGTCAGCACGCCGTGCCAGAGGTTGCGCCGGTAGTTGATGCCCTGCCCGGGCGCGGTGATGAAGGCGTGCGGCTCGCCTGGGCCGTCCTGAGTGTCATGGCAGACGACAACCAGGAATGGCCGCGGCGACAACGGAATGAAGG
>NZ_JARTVR010000009.1:0-239325 GCF_029625735.1 Mesorhizobium sp. WSM4935
GGCGCCAGGCTCTGGTACCTGCCGCCCTATTCACCGGATCTCAATCCGATCGAGCAGGCCTTCGCCAAGATCAAACACTGGATGCGTCAGGCCCAAAAACGTACCGTCGAGGACACATGGCGCCACATCGGCCACCTCGTTCAAACCATCGAGGCAGCCGAATGCACGAACTACTTCGCAAACGCCGGATACGCTTCCGTCAAAACGTGAAAGAGTCTAGGACATTTCCTAGCCCATCTATTTTCATTAGCGTTAACTAATCATAGACCGCGCTGTCCTATTCTGAGACAGCGCGGTCTAATGCCACCCAATGACCGTGCAGGCGGCTCCAGCCCAACGCACCCCCCGCACCAGCTGGGGCCGCCACCCTCAACATACTCGGCCGGGTTGAATTAACCCTTACCAAATATCCTTTCTGGTGTATTTCACAGACGTTTCGTTTTGTAATCAGACGCTCCGTCGGTCCAGCACAGCGCTCGGCCTCTCACCGCAATCCCGTTGTCCGAATCACTCTCGTTACCGTGCGGTTGCCCGGCGGTCGCAGAACTGAAACATTGCTACTTTAACGTGCTGCCGGTGGTGCGTTAGGGAGCGTGTGGCAGATGTCAATTCCTCAAAGCCTGAATGGCACAGATCTCAGATTCGAATGTCCGAGATGTGGGCATCCAACCATCCGGAAAGGCTCCTGGTTCAAGTCCGTGGCCACATTCAAATGCGAGGGCTGCCAAACCGTGATGCGGCTTGGATATCCCGCAAAGCTCCGCTTGTTCGAGAAACACAGGCAGTCGGCCAGCTCCAATCTCATCAGCCAGGCCCAATAGATGCGCGTCATCCGATCAGGCGGTGTTCCCGCTTGCATCGTCTTTGAACATCGTGACCCGTGCTGGTCGACTTGTCTTTGAAAGAAAACAAGAACGCGGTTGAACCGCGTCCTTTGTTCAGCTCCGACGATTATTGGCTACAGTACCCCTACTCCGCCGCCTGGTAGCCGGCGATGCCTTTGATCTCCAGGAAATCCTCCAGGCCGTATTCGGCATATTCGCGGCCGTTGCCGGACTGCTTGTAGCCGCCGAAGGGCAGGCCCGCGTCCCAGGCCGGGTAGTTGATATAGACATTGCCGGAGCGCATGCGGGCGGCGACGTCGCGCGCTCTCTGGATATCCTTGGCCTGGATGTAGGAGGCGAGGCCGTAGACGGTATCGTTGGCCTGTTCGACCGCCTGCTCGACCGTATCGTAAGGCATGATCGACAGAACCGGCCCGAAGATTTCCTCCTTGGCGATGCGCATGTCGTGCGTGACGTTGGCGAAGACGGTCGGGCGAACATAATAGCCGCGATTGAGCTCGGCCGGGCGGCCCGGACCGCCGGCGACCAGCGTGGCGCCTTCGTCGATGCCGCTCTGGATCAGGTCCTGGATCTTGTCGAACTGGATTTGACTCACCACCGGGCCGAGCTTGGAATTGGGCGCGTCGGCCGGACCGACTGTGAATTTCTCCGCCGCCTTCTTCGCATAGCCGGCCGCCTCGTCATGACGGTCGCGCGGCACGAACATGCGGGTCGGCGCATTGCAGGACTGGCCGCTGTTGCCGAAGCAGCCGGCAACGCCCTTGGTAACCGCCCTTTCAAGGTCGACATCGGGGAACAGGATGTTGGCCGATTTGCCGCCGAGTTCCTGATGCACGCGCTTGACCGTGTCAGCCGCGGCCTTGGCGACCAGAATGCCCGCGCGGGTCGAACCCGTAAACGACATCATATCGACATCCGGGTGGCTGGCCAAAGCCTGGCCAACCGTCGGGCCATCGCCATTGACGAGATTGAAGACGCCCTTCGGCACGCCGGCCTCGTCGATGATCTCGGCGAAGATGATGGCGTCGAGCGGCGCGATTTCCGACGGCTTCAGCACCATCGTGCAGCCGGCGGCAAGCGCCGGGCCGACCTTGCAGGTGATCTGGTTGAGCGGCCAATTCCATGGCGTGATCAGGCCGACGACGCCGATCGGCTCTTTCACGATCAGCGACGAGCCCTTGATGTGGCGGAACTGGAAGGTTTTCAGCACCTCGGCCATCTTCTCCAGATGCGCCAGGCCGACGCCGACCTGGCTGTCCAGCGCCATCTGGCGCGGCGCGCCCATCTCGCGCGAAACGGCGAGGGCAAGGTCCTTGCTGCGCTTCTTGTAGATTTCGATGACGCGGTTGAGAATATCGAGCCGCTCCTCGACCGAAGTGAAGCCGAAGGTGGCGAAGGCACGCTTGGCGGCGGCCACTGCCTTGTCGACATCGGCCTTGGAGCCCAGCGAAATCTGCGCGAAGGCGTCTTCGTTCGACGGGTCAATGACATCGAGAGTGTTCGGCACGACCGGATCGACCCAGGCGCCGTCGATATAGAACTGCAGATTGTGTGACATGGTTTCGCTCCCTGCGGGCCGGCGTTGCTCGATTGTGGTGAGGCGGTCGTCGTATATCGTCAGAAATAACGATGCGGCATGTACCCTGTCAAACGCAAGCTTGAGCGATTGAGCCAGCATCCGCGTTTGCCAGCCACTACGCCAGCCTCTTGCTCATATAGACGGTCGTCCCGTTCATGAACGGCTCTTCGCGGTCGATCGCGTAGCCGTGCCGGCGATAGAGCCGCACATTGGCGTCGAACGCGCCATTGGTCAGCAGGCGAAGTTCGCGGCAGCCTGTTTCGACAGCCCTGCGCTCGGCGCTGTCGAGCAGCTTCTTCCCGATACCCCTGCCCTGCGCTTCAGGAGCCACGGCGACATTTTCGATCCAGACATGATCGTCATGCGGGATGGTTTCGATCAGGCCGACGATGCGGCCGTTCTCGAGGGCGAGATCGAACCGGTGGTCCTGGAGCGCCTTGTCGTAATCGGCGCGCATCGGCAAAGGCTCGCGGCCGATCACCGGCACCCATTTGGCATAAGCCGCACGCACGATGGCCTTGATCGCCGCGGCATCCGCCGGCGTGGCCGGCCGAAGCTCGATGGAAGAAACGACGCTCATTCAGACACTCCAAAATGCAAAAACCCGCCGATCGTCGCGATGGGCGGGCTGGGATGGGCGAACCAGGGTGACTTGCTAGCCGGCCTTTGTGTTCACGCAATCAGCTTGCCGCTCCTTCGAACGGCGGCGTCGCTGCGGATTTGCGAGAAAGACGGTCATGGCGGGAAGCTGGACCGGGGCCGAGGGTCTGTCAAGCCGGCTGCGTCGACGCGGCGTATGCACGATCGGCGACTCGGCAGACATTGTTCGGAAAGATCGATCATTATAAACCGAATAATTCGTTGGAAAGATTGGTTCTGGAATGGCATTGCGGCGACGAAAGTGCCTGGAGAATTCGATTGTCTTTCCTGCCTGCCACCGCGAACGATCTTCCAAATCGCCTCAATCCGGCCGCTGCCGGACGCAAGCGAACCGCCCTGACCTCGATCTCGGTCGGCGTTGTGCCGGGACTGGTGCTGGTGGCGATGATCACCAGCGTCGCCTATTCGGCGCGCGGCCTCTCCGGCCTCACCTTGTTCAGCCCGATGATCCTCGCCGTCGTCGCCGGCATGATCTATTCCAATGTGCTCGGCGTGCCTGGGCACGCCAAGGCCGGCATCGCCTTCTCGCAAAAGCGCCTGCTTCGCTTCGCCATCGTGCTGCTCGGCTTCCAGCTCATGCTCGGCCAGGTGGCGGACATCGGCCTCGGCGGCGTCGGCATCGTCGCCGCCACGCTCGGCGCCACCTTCCTGTTCACCGCCGCACTCGGGCGGCTGATCGGCGTCGACCGGAAGCTGGCGCAACTGATTGCCGCCGGCACCTCGATCTGCGGCGCCTCGGCTATCGTCGCCACCAACATCGTCACCGACGCGCGCGACGAAGACGTTACCTATGCGGTCGCCGCGATCACGCTGTTCGGCACCATTGCCATGCTCGGCTTCCCGCTGCTGGCGCCGGTCTTCGGGCTCGACCAGCACGCCTTCGGCCTGTGGGCGGGCGCCTCGATCCATGAGGTGGCGCAAGTGATCGGCGCCGGCTTTCAGAACGGCACGCTTGCCGGCGAGACGGCAACCGTCGCCAAGCTGACGCGCGTCGCCATGCTGGCGCCGATGGTGATCGCGCTCGGCCTGATGGCGCGCCGCGGCGGCACCGACGCTTCCGGCGCCAAGCCGCCGATACCCTGGTTCGTCGCGGCCTTCGTGGCGGTGGTGGCGCTGAACAGCCTGGTTGCGATCCCGGCCCAGATCCATGCCGCAATTGCCTTGGCCGCGCAGGTGATGCTGACCATGGGGCTTGCCGCCATGGGCCTTCAGGCCGACATTTCCGAGCTGCGCTCGCGCGGCCTGCGCCCGCTAGTGCTGGCCTTCTCGGCCTTCCTCTTCATCGCCGTCTTCAGCCTGACACTGGTGAAGCTCGGCTGAGGCAGGCCGAGACCGGCATCACCTCTCAGTCCTCGTCATCATCCTCGAACTCGCACGACGCGACATAGATCGCGGCCAGCTTCTCGATCCCGGCCTGGTCTTCCTTGTCGAAGCGGCCGGGCAGCGAGCTGTCGAGGTCGAGCACGCCGAAGGCGCCATCGGCATCGCGCAACAGCACGACCAGTTCGGAACGCGAATCGGCATCGCAGGCGATGTGGCCGGGAAATTCGTTGACGTCCTTGACCAGCATCGACATGTCGAGCTCGATGGCCGTGCCGCAGACGCCTTTGCCGACGGGGATGCGAACGCAGGCGGGCTTGCCCTGGAAGGGCCCGAGCACCAGCTCGTCGTCGGAGGCCAGGAAATAGAAACCGGCCCAGTTGAGGTCGGGCACCATCTGGTAGATCAGCGCCGCCGTGTTGGCGGCATTGGCGACGGAATCGCCCTCGCCTTCCAGCAGCGCCTTCAATTGGGCGGCCAACTCCTTGTAGAAGGCCGGCTTGTCCTTGGTCTCGATGGCGGTTGCCGCGAACATCGTGTCGTCTCTCCGTTGCAAGCCGGCCGCGCGGCCAGCTACAGTTCACCTCTCTCTGCCACCAAACCACCGCCGGGAAACAGCCTATCGTGACCTCCAGCCACTCCAGAACAGTGACGGCCAGGACGATACGGATTGCTGCCGCCGTCATCCGCGACGACGGCGGCAGGCTTCTGCTGGTGCGCAAGCGCGGCACCAGCACCTTCATGCAGGCCGGCGGCAAGATCGAGCCGGGTGAGCTGCCGACCGTCGCTCTTGCGCGCGAATTGCGCGAGGAGTTGGGCGTTGCCGTCGATCCGGCGGCGGCCTTCCATCTCGGCTCCTTCTCGGCGCCCGCCGCCAACGAGCCGGACGCCCACGTCGAGGCCGAGCTGTTCGAACTCTCCATCACCGGCGAGCCCGTTCCGGCGGCCGAGATCGAGGAGATGATCTGGCTGAACCCGGAGCTGGCAGGCGGCATGGAGCTGGCGCCGCTGACCGCTAATATCGTGCTGCCGCGCTACGGCCGCCAGCCATGAATTCACGCAACGAAGAAAAACAGGCGGTGGGCGAAGCGCCCCTCACCTTCGCGGTGCTGGTCTTTCCCGGCTTTCCTATGATGGCGTTTTCGTCCGTCATCGAGCCGCTGCGCGCCGTCAACATTCTTGCCAAGCGCGACTGCTACCGCTGGGTGATCGTCGGCGCCGATGCGGGTACAGTGGAGGCATCGAACGGTGTCGTCATCCAGCCTGGTTTCTCGGCCGCCGACGCGCCGAAGGTCGACCGTATCGTCGTCTGCTCGGGCGGCGATGCCGATCATGTCGTGGCCGACGAGGCGATGAGCTGGATCCGCAAAAGCCTGCGCGGCGGCGCGCATATCGGCGCGGTGGCGGACGCAGCTTTCTTCCTCGCCCGCGCCGGCCTCCTCGACGGCCATGCCTGCACTTTGCATTGGACCAGCCAGGCCGCTTTCACCGAAGCTTTTCCGGACATCGAGCTTCGGCGCGATCTCTTCGTCATCGACCGCAAGCGTTTCACCTCTGCCGGCGGCGTCGGCAGCCTCGACATGATGCTGGAGATCATAACGCAGGACTATGGCGCCGAGCTCGCGGCGGGTGTCGCCGAATGGTTCGTGCACTCACCCCTGCGGTCGAGCGTCGACCGCAAGCTAATGCCGCTCAGGCTGCGCACCGGCGTCCAGAACGAGCTGGTGCTGTCGGCCATCGCCATCATGGAGGACGCGGTCGAGGAACGGCTCGGCATGGCGGAGCTGGCTGAGCGGCTTGGGGTCTCGCCCGACAAGCTCGAGCGCAGTTTCCGCGCCGAGCTGGATATCTCGCCCAATGGGTATTACCGGCGGCTGAGATTGAAGCGCGCCGCCGATTTGCTGGCGCATTCGACGCTGATGGTGCGCGACGTTGCGCTCGCCTGCGGCTTCGCTTCGATGTCGAGCTTTGCGAGGGCGTTTCGCGAGGAGCATGGGCACGCGCCTAAGGCGATGAGGAGGCATTAGGTGGTGGAGTGGTGCAAGCCCTCTCCCTCGTCATCCTAGGGCGAAGCGACGCGCAGCGGAGGGGAAGACCCTGGGATCCATGCCGTGACCTAAGAGCGTCTCTGCGATGCAGAACTGCCAGCGCTATGCCAGCAAGGACTTTCTGCACCGCTGCATTCTCTGGCCGGCGTAACGGCATGGATTCTAGGGTCTGCGCGCGTCGCTTCGCTCCTTGCTTCGCCCTAGAACGACGAAGTTATGACTGCGGCATCCGGCACGACATCTGCGGAATGCCGCACAAGCTCCGACTCCCTTCCGGCTATGTTCGCACGAACAGGAGGCCCCGCATGAGCATCGTCGTATTCGACCCCGACAGCACCGAGGATGTGGACTTCAAGGACCGCATGCGCCATCCGGCCGCGGCCGATCCCGCCGGCGGCATGTGGCTCTCCGACACGGAGCCGTCCTTCATCGATGCCGACGCGCTGCGGAAGGGGCGGCTTGCCAAGCTGCGGGCCTGGATGCGCGAGGCGGGCTATGGCGGCATCGTGCTGTTCGATCCATACAACCAGCGCTACGCCACAGGCTCGCGCAACATGTTCGGCTACTTCCTGCGCAATTCGACGCGCTATTTCTTCATTCCGACCGAAGGGCCGATCATGCTCTTCGAATATCCGCAGAGCTACCATGTCTCGATGGTGCTCGACACGATCGACGAGGCGCGTCCATCCAAGCTCGTCTGGTCATCCGTCTCCGGCCGCGACGACGAAACCGCCGGTCCGTTCGCCGACGAGATCACCGAGTTGCTCAAGAAGCACGGCGGCGGCTCGATGAAGCTTGGGCTCGACCGCTGCAGCCATCTGCAGGCGCTGGCCTTGGAGAAGCGCGGCTGCGAGGTTCGCGACTGCCAGGGCGAGATCCTGGCGGTGCGCGCGGTGAAGACGCCTGAGGAAGTGAAGTGCCTGCAGGCCTCGATGGCCGGCGCTGAAGCTGCGGTGGCGGCGGTGCGCGAGGCGATCAAGCCCGGCGTTTCCGAGAACGAGCTGTTCGCCATCATGTATCACGAGGTAATCCGCCAGGGCGGCGAGTTCATCGAGACCCGCCTGCTCACCTCCGGGCAGCGCACCAACCCGTGGTTCAACGAAGCGAGCGGGCGCAAGATCAGGCCGGGAGAGCTGGTCGCGCTCGATACCGACACGATCGGCTGCTACGGCTATTATTCCGACTTCTCGCGCACCTTCCGCTGCGGCCCGGGCAAGCCGACGCCCTACCAGAAATCGCTCTACCGCATGGCGCACGACCAGGTGCAGCACAATATCGGCATCGTGAAGCCCGGCATGGCGTTCCGCGAGATCGCCGAGAAGGCGTGGAAGATCCCGGACCGCTTCGTCGACCAGCGCTACACGTCGGTCATGCACGGCGTCGGCATGCATGGCGAAACGCCGTTCATCGCCCACTCGATGGATTACGAGACCTATGGCCGCGACGGCATCATCGTGCCGGGCATGGTGGTGAGCGTCGAAAGCTATATCGGCGAGAAAGGCGGCCGCGAGGGCGTCAAGCTCGAGGACGAGATCCTGATCACCGAGACCGGCACCGAGTTACTCTCGCGCTTCCCTTATGAAGACGAGTTTCTTGACAAGTAGCGCCCACGCACCGACAGCACATTCCGCATGAAAACGCCCATTTCCATCCGACGCGGCACGGCGGCCGCGGTGTTCATCGATCTCCAGGAGGAGCATCGCAAGGACAAACGCTATCTGGTCGAGGGGTTCAGCGACATCCTCGCCAACGTCCAACGCCTGCAGGAGGCGGCGCGGCGCAATTTCGTGCCGCTTTACCACTGGGCTTATATCGTCGACCTCGCCGAGGCGCGGCCTTTCCACCCGGTGGACGAAAGCGGCAAGTCGGCTTTCTCCGACAAGGACGATCCGCTGACCGCAATCTGCCATGAAGTGGCGCCGCAGAACGGCGAAGCCATGCTGATCAAGCAGGAAGCCAGCGCCTTCGGCAAGAACGATTTCGGCGACAAGCTCAAGGCGTCCGGCATCGAATGGCTGGTGATTGCCGGCGTCTGGACCGAGGCCTGCATCGACGCCACGGTGAAGGACGCGGTGGCGCGCGGTTTCCGCGTGCTTCTGGTCAAGGACGCTTGCGGCAGCGCGAGCGCGGCCATGCATCAGACCGGTATCCTCAACCTCGCCAACCGGCTCTATGGCGGCGCCGTCACCAACACGCTGGATGCCTGCCGGCTGATGGCCGGCGACACCGTGAAGGTGTGGCAGGTCGAGGGCTCCGTGCCGCTGCGCTTCACCTTCGAGAACGCGGCGCGGCTTTACGCCGAGCTCTGACGGCGGTGGCCGGCGACCCAACCGATCGGCCGTGCCGCGGCAAATATGCCGACCGGCTCGATGCGGAACTGTGGGATTATATCGACGAGGTCAACGGCTGGTACCCGCCGGAGATCGTCGCCGTGCCCATCGCCGAGCAGCGCGCGGTCTATGACCAGATGTGCGCCGCGTTTCACCAAGGTCATCCGGACGGCGTGACGACCAGCGACGGTCTTGTCGCCACGGCGGCGCATGCGACCCCGGTGCGGCGCTATCGCATGGCCGGCAAGGCCGCGGCGGCGGTCGTGGTCTACTATCACGGCGGCGGCTTCGTGCTCGGCGGTCTCGAGAGCCATGACGACATCTGCGCCGAGATCTGTGCCGGCACCGGCTTCGAAGTGGTTTCCGCCGACTACCGGCTGGCGCCTGAGCATCTGCATCCGGCATCGTTCGACGATGCTTTTGCCGTGTTCGAATGGGCTGCGGCGACGAGCGCGCTGCCGATCGTGCTTTGCGGTGAAAGCGCCGGCGGCAATCTCGCGGCGGCCGTGGCGCAAGCGACGCGGCGGCATGGGCGGCATGCCGTTGGCCAGGTGCTGATCTATCCCGAGCTGGGCGGTGACGAGACCGGCCGCTCCCATGTCGAGCACGCCGAGGCGCCGCTGCTGACGATCGCCGATATCGAGTTCTACCGGCGTATCCGCGCGGCGCCCGAGCAGTCACAGCACGATCCTACCCTCGCGCCGCTCCGCGATCGCGATTTCTCCGGCCTGCCGCCGACGATCATCGTCACCGCTGAATGCGATCCGCTATCGTCGGACGGCGAAGTCTACCGCGACCGCATCCTCGCCGCTGGCGGGCAAGCGTGGTGGCGCGAGGAGAAGCGGCTGGTGCACTCGTTCCTGCGTGCCAGACCCACAGTCCCACGCGCGGCTGAGGCGTTTGCGAGGATTGTTAGCGACATCGCAAGGCTGGGCGCCGGCGACGAAGCGCAAATCTCCCCCCTTGTGGGGGTTGAGGAGCGGTCCGCATAGCGGACGCAAAGCCAATTGCTTGGCTTTGCGAGCTACGAAAGCCGGCAGGCCGAGGGGGGCGCGAAGGATCGCGACCCTTCGGATTCGTAACATCCAAGTTTGCCTGAAAAGACAGCTCCAATTAGCTGAGATGCTGGCGGGACAGCGCCCCCTCTGCCCTGCCGGGCCTCTCCCCCGCAAGGGGGAAGATCGGCTGTATCAACGCCACTGCGGAACAGCGCACAAGAACTGCGGAAAACCGACCATTTCGCCACAGCAAGCAGACCTATCATCGCTCAGCAGGCAACGGCGCCCTGGCGGTCGCATCCGCCCCCGCGCCTGGCGATCCCGGGGTGCTCAACAACAGAGGGAACGACGATGAAATTCATGCTGACCGACAGAAAACTGCACCCGCGTGCCAAGCCGATCGCCGACGATTTCAAGAACGGCGCGATCAGCCGGCGCGAATATCTGGCTTTGATGGCCGGTTTCGGCGTCAGCGCCGCCGGCGCGATGGCGCTGGGCGGGATGGCTCCCTCGCCAGCCCGCGCCGCCGAGCCGAAAAAGGGCGGCGTGCTGCGCGTGGCGATGAACGTCAAGGGCTTCAAGGATCCGCGCACCTTCGACGGCGTCGAAATGTCGAATGTCGCGCGCCAGTGCAACGAATATCTGGTGCGCTGGAACACCGATTTTTCCTTCGAGCCCTGGCTCTTGGAAAGCTGGGAGACCAGCGACGACGCCAAGACGATCACGCTTAACGTGCGCAAGGGCATCACGTGGTCGAACGGCGACATTTTCAATGCCGACGACGTCATCCACAACCTCAACCGCTGGTGCGATGCCTCGGTCGCCGGCAATTCGGTCGCAGCGCGGATGGGCGCGCTGGTCAACGCCGATACCAAGAAGCCGGTCGACGGCGGCATCCAGAAGGTCGACGACTACACCGTCAAGCTCAACCTGCCGAAGCCCGACATCTCGCTGATCGCCGGCATGGCCGACTATCCGGCGCTGATCATGCATCGCTCCTATGAGGGCGACGCCGACCCGAAGAAGGCTTTGGCGATCACGACCGGGCCATGCGAGCTGGTGAGCTGGGACGCGGAGACGGGCGCCGAGGTGAAGCGCAAGGACAAGCCATGGTGGAAGGGCGAGTTCTATCTCGACGGCATCAAATGGGTCGATTACGGCTCCGATCCCAACGCCACGCTGTCGGCCTTCGAATCCGGTGAGATCGACACCGACCACGAGACCGCGTCGGATGCCGTGTCGCAGACCGAGCAGATGGGCCTGCAGAACTCCGAGATCGCCACCGGCTCGACCATCGTCGCGCGCTTCAATGTCTCCAACGCGCCCTATGACGACGTCAAGGTGCGCCGCGCCGCCCAGCTTGCCGTCGACAATGCGGCGGTCCTGAAGCTCGGCCTCGACGGTCGCGGCAAACCCGCCGATAACCACCATGTCGGCCCGATGCATCCCGAATTCGTGGATATCGGCCCGGCCAAGCGCGATGTCGAGCAGGCGAAGAAGCTGATGGCGGAATCCGGCAAGGCCGACCACGAATATGAGCTGATCTCGGTCGACATCGAATGGCAAAAGAGCACAGCGGACGCGATCGCGGCGCAAATCCGCGAGGCAGGCTTCAAGATCAAGCGCACCGTGCTGCCGGCCGCGACCTTCTGGAACGATTGGGCCAAGTTCCCCTATTCCTGCACCGAGTGGCTCGGCCGCCCGCTCGGTGTTCAGGTGCTGGCACTAGCCTACAAGTCCGGCGGCGCCTGGAACGAAAGCGCCTATTCGAACAAGGAGTTCGACGAGCTTCTCGACAAGGCGCTGGCGACGCCGGACGCTGCGGCGCGCAAGGAGATCATGGCCAAGATCGAGACCAATCTGCGCGACAGCGGCATCATCGTCCAGCCCTACTGGCGCTCGGTCTACCGCACCTATCGCAAGGGCGTGCAGGGTTGCGAACAGCACCAGGCGCTTGAGCAGCATTTCGAGAAAGTCTGGCTGGAATCCTGATCCTCCCGGGACCGAGCGGCCGGCGCGGCTCACAGAGCCGCGTCAGCTAAACACTCTTTGGAATGGTTTGGGCTATAGATTGTCAAATGCCTCACCTCCCAACTAAAATGTCCAACTTGTGCTATTTGCTCAATTGGAACAGCCATGAAGCCTGTGGAATTCGGCCGCGCAATTCTTAAAGAAAGCCGAAGGCGAGATGATGGACTATTGAAATATTATGTCAAAAATTATAAACAAATATCCGAATCAATATCGCAACATCCTGGTCTAAAAGCCGATGTAAAGCTAATTGCGGACGATCATTACTACGATCGCATTAGATTCGCTTCGTTGATGAATGATTTCACTACCTTAGCTTTGCCGCCGGCCGGAGAGATGATCCTGAGACTCCCCCAAAAAGGCAAAGACATCAAGGAATTTATCGGAAGCGAGATTAAATTCAGCATAGAAACGAAGAACCCTGATAAGTATGTCGCCAGGGATGGAAAGGCGAACGCCATCCCAGTTTTTGCGATGCCGTCGGACCGGAAAGCTCGCGAAACTGTGGAGGCCATTGCCCCGTTAATAATGCGAGGACGGGCGATAGTTCGTCCACAACGCTGCATAATTTCTCTTGAAGGCGAACTCCCAAGCGGGAACAAGGCTTGGAACATGGTCGAAATCGACCAAACAAGCCCTCACGACCTCTGGAGAGCTAGAGATTTTTCTGACCAATCTATGCCGATAGTCGACAGATCTTCGAACGACGATTCTGAGGTCAACCTATATAACATTACTCTGCCATTTCTATCGGGCATAAATTTCTCTGACCTTGCAACTTTGTTAGATGAGGAAGAGCACCATCTTGCCAAAACCCGCGTCGCCCTCCGCGACGTCGTCGAGGAGGCGCGAAAAGCCGGCCGCGACCTTACCTCTGTCGTGAACGATATTCTTCGCCCCGAGATCGATTCATTGACCTTGAAATTAAAAGCCGCGTCAAAATCGCGGTACTTGAAACAAGGTGCAGCTACGCTTGGTATGGTCACCATGGGTCTTACCGCAATTTTTACTGGCGGCCTGCCGCAAGTGGCAGCAGCTGTTGCTGGAGCTGGCGGAGGAGGGTTGCTGGCCAAGGAGATTGCAGAGGGTATCGAAAAGAAAGCAGCCCTTGAAAGTGGTCCATTCTACTTAGTATGGCGACTCAGGAAGATACAGAGTGCAGCTTAACGCCGAGGCAATGGATCACTTCGACCTCGGCACCTATCGCCGTCCCATCTCGACAGCCTCGGCCGAGACGCAGCGCTGGTTCGATATCGGGCTGAACTGGTGCTACGGCTTCAACCACGAGGAAGGCATAAAATGCTTCGAGAAGGCGCTGGAGACCGATCCAGCTTGCGCCTTCGTGCATTGGGGCATCGCCTATGCTGCCGGGCCTTTCTACAACTTGACCTGGAAGGAGCATGGCAAGGCCGAGGCCGATCATGCCGCCAGGCGCTGTTTCGAGCATGTGCGGCTGGCGCAAGCCAATGCGGCGAGCGCGAGTCCTGTCGAGCGGCGGCTGATCGAGGCGCTTAGCATCCGCTTCCAGCAGCCGCAGGGCGTGAGCGCCGGCGAGTTCGAAAAATGGGACGACGCCTATGCCGCCGCGATGCGCCAGGTTCTTCGCGCGTTCCCCGATGACCATGACGTGATGGCGCTGACCGTCGAGGCGCTGATGATGCGCACGGTGCGGCGCCTATGGAATTTGAAGACCGGCGCGCCAGCGCCGAATTCCGATGTGCTCGAGGCGCTGGAGATCTGCGAGCGCTCGATCCGGCTGTCGGACGAAGCAGATGTCGCGCCGCATCCGGCGGCGCTGCATCTTCACATCCATCTGCTCGAAATGTCGACGCAGCCCGAGCGTGGCATGCGCTCGGCGGAGCGGCTGGGCACGATGTGTCCGGATGCCGGCCATATGAACCACATGCCGGGGCACATTTACGTGCTTTGCGGCGAGTATGAGAAGGCAAAGCTCGCCAGCGAGAAGGCGGTGCGCGCCAACGACCTCTATCTCGCCTATGCCGGCGAGCCGACCTACTACCTGCTCGGATGCTGCCACGACCTGCATCTGATGATGTTCAGCTGCATGTTCCTTGGCCAGTACCGCCCGGCCCTGTGGGCGGCCGACAAGCTGCGCGGCCTGGTGACGCGCGACGTCGTCAGCATCCCCGAGCGGCCGAAGCTGACGCAGACCGTCGAGGGCTATCACGCGATGAAATCGCATGTTCAGGTGCGCTTCGGACGCTGGCGCGAAATCATCGACGAGCCCATGAACGGCGAGCCGGAACTCTATGTGGTGACCACCGCGCTGCAGCATTACGCCAAGGGTGTGGCGCATGCGACGCTGCGCGACTTCGCTTCCGCGCAGCGCGAACGCGAGTTGCTTAGCCGGCAAATCGACAGCATTCCGCCGGAGCGCCGCTTCCTCAGCAACCCGACAACAGCCTCGCTCGCCGTGGGCGCAGCACTTCTCGACGGCGAGCTCGCCTATCACCAGGGCCAGCACGAGGAGGCCTACGAGCATCTGCGCCGCGCGGTCGAGCTCGACGACAATTTATCCTACACCGAGCCATGGGCCTGGATGCATCCGCCGCGCCACGCGCTGGCGGCGCTTTTGCTCGGCCAGGGCCATGCAGCGGAGGCCGAGCAGGTCTATCGCGACGATCTTGGCCTGAGCGGCGCCGTGCAGCGCTGCGCACAGCACCCGGACAATGTCTGGGCGCTGCACGGGCTGGTCGAATGCCTCAAGCAGCGCGGCGAGAAAGACGAAATGCCGGGACTGCAGGCGAAGTTAGCGGCAGCGCTGGCCAAGGCGGATGTGGCGATCACCTCGTCATGCCTGTGCCGGACGAATGTTCAGGCGGACCATTGCTGTTGTCACTAGGCCTGCCCGTCGTCCCAAGCGTCGCGGTCCGCTACGAGAATATCTCCGCCAATTCGTCGATGCTTGCGCCTTCCTTCGCCTGCCGCAGTTCGACGTAGCTCACCGCCGTGGCGATCGAGAGCACCATCGACACCACGGTCTGCACCAGCGCGGCTCCGATCTCGGCTATGATGCCGCCGAACAGCACGAGAACGAGCAATATCCCCCACTGAATGATCATCGCAATGATGATGAGAATGAGGAAAAGGCCGAAAAGCGCCCAGCGGCTGCCCTTGGTCAGGGCCCGGCTGCGCGACATCGAGCCGAACACGCCCCGCCGCTCCTGGATGAGGACCGGTACCGACATCGACCAGCCGAGCCACAGAATGACGCCCGGCACGATCAACAGCATCAGGCCGATGCCCGCGCCGAGACCGACGAGAAGGCCGATCGCGAGCGTCGGCAGCAGGAAGCGGATCGCAATCTGGATGCAGTCGCCGAAGGATGGCCGCTTGCCGTTGAGGTCCTCGATGGTCGCCCGCACCAGCGCCGATTGCAGCAGCAGTGTGAACACAAACGAAATCAGACCGGCGATGACGGTAATGTAGGAATTGCGAAACGCTGCGGTTGGATCCGGCATGGCACCGGGATCGGTTTGCAGAATTGCATTGATCTGCGGCTGGGTCACCATCCGGATCAGCAATGTCGGAAGGCCCGCAAACAGCGCCGCCAACCCGATGCAAAGTCCGATATTTCGCCCAATCACGCCGAAGGTATTGCTGAATACCCTGCCGATCTCGAACCTGCCGGGTCGTCCCAATGTCGCAGTGGTCATGATAATTTCCCCCGAGTCGCTGCGCATCCAATCGGCGACTTCAAAGTAAATTTGCCAAGATTGAGGGGTTACGTCCAGTGCGCTTGCAATTGTCATGGCGTATTGCCAGTGTCGGCGCCGAACCGCAGGTTGCAGGGGGAACGAGCGGGTGACGGCGGCAGGGACGGAAGACGCCGGACGGCTGGCGCAGTTGCACAAGCAACTGCTGGCCGACGATTCGATCCAGTTCGGGCTGCCGACCTATGTGCAACCCGAGCCGCCGGAGTGGCTGAAGCCGGTTCTGGACGGCTTGGCCAAGCTCGGTCCCTATATGATCTATCTGTTCTGGGGCGCGGTGATCATCGGCGTCGCGATCATCGCTTTCCTGCTTTTCCTCGAGGCCAAAGGCATTGCCTGGCGCCTGCCCTGGCGACGGAAACGCGAAGAGACCGACGCGAAGGAAGAGTGGCGTCCTGACGCAGGGGCTGCACAGATTCTGCTTTCGGAGGCCGATGCGCTCGCCGCGCGCGGCGAATATGACGAGGCGGTGCATCTTCTGTTGCGCCGCAGCGTCGCCGACATCGCCACGCGGCTGCCCGATTTCCTGCGCCCGTCGCTCACCGCGCGCGACATCGCCGCCGCGGGGTCGATCCCCACCCGGCCCCGCGCCGCCTTCAGCGAGATCGCCCGCATCGTCGAGGCAGCCTTGTTCGCCCGCCGACCGGTGGGCGCCGAAGGCTGGCGACAGGCGCGCGGCGCCTATGAGCGTTTCGCCTTCCGGGATGCCTGGACATGAGCGCGCAACCCGCCGAGGCGACCGAGGCGCCGTTCAGCCGCAAAACCCTGTTCTGGGGCATTTTCGCCAGCCTGCTGGCGGCGGCGGGGTTTTTCCTTTTGTCCACCTATGCCCCCGATTTCCGCGAGCCCGCAGGCGGCGGCACACCGTTTTCGAAGGGGGGCACCGGCTATGCCGGCCTCGTCGAATGGCTGAAGCTGACCAATGGACAGGCGCCGCCGATGGAACGCGGCGAGAAGGACCTCGCATCGCCGCTGGCCTCGACCTTCCTGCTCGTCGTCACCATCGCGCCGGGTAGCGACCCGACTGCGCTCGATCACCTCATCAAGCTGCGCTCAGGCAAGGACACGCTGTTCGTGCTGCCGAAA
Organism: Mesorhizobium sp. WSM4935; assembly: GCF_029625735.1. Taxonomy (NCBI): domain Bacteria; kingdom Pseudomonadati; phylum Pseudomonadota; class Alphaproteobacteria; order Hyphomicrobiales; family Phyllobacteriaceae; genus Mesorhizobium; species Mesorhizobium sp. WSM4935. Next base: position 16,632 of record NZ_JARTVR010000009.1, read on the forward strand.
TGGCAGACCTTTCCCCTGCTGGGGCACGATGGCTGGGAGACAAAGATCGAGCGGCTGCCCAACAGCGTCGTCAACGATTGGCTCGGCCGCATCGCCAAGGCGAAGCTCGGCGAGGCAAAGAACACCCTCTCGCAGATCAATATAGCCGGCCGCATGGTGACCGCGCCGGACGAGCTGCAATGGGTGGCGGACGACCATCCGCTGATCGCTGCGGGCGACGGCAGGGCCATCCTGACCGAGCTCGACGATGAGCCCTTCTACATCCTCACCGATCCCGATTTCATCAACAATGCCGGGCTGAAGGACCAGCAGACGGCGGCGGCCGCACTCGACATGATCGCCATGATCGAGCCTGCCAAGGGCGCGGTGATGTTCGACCTGACGCTGCACGGCATCGGCCAGAAATACGATCTCGCAAAGCTTCTGGTCGAACCGCCCTTCCTCGCGCTGACGCTGTCGGTGCTGGTGCCGGCAGCGCTCGCCTTCCTGCACGGGCTCGGCCGCTTCGGCCCGCCGCGCGCGGAGGGGCGCGCCATCGCCTTCGGGAAGCGGGCGCTGGTCGACACCACGGCGACGCTGTTGAAGCGCGCCGGGCGGCTGCAAGGGCTCGGCAACCGATACGCGGCGCTGATGCGGCAGCGCGCCGCCGTGCTGCTTGGCGCGCCGCACGGGCTGCAGGGCGAGGCGCTCGATCGCTGGCTCGATTCCCGCGACAAGGGTGAAACACACGGCTTCACCGAGCGGTTCAAGGCAGTGAACGATTCCAACAGTTTGGCCGGAATGCATGAAGCAGCGGAAAAGCTGCATGACTGGACGGCAAGGAGGCTCGGTGAACGTCGATGAAGTGAAGACCCTGGCGAACGCGATCAGGGAAGAGGTGGCGAAGGCGATCACCGGACAGCGCGACACGGTCGACCTGATGCTGACGGCGCTGTTTGCCGGCGGACATATCCTGCTCGAAGGCCCGCCCGGCACGGCCAAGACCATGACGGCGCGCTGCTTCGCACAGGCGCTGGGCGTCGCCTATGGCCGCATCCAGTTCACGCCCGATTTGATGCCAGGCGATATCGTCGGCGCCAACATCTACAATTTCCAGACCGGGCAGTTCACGCTGACGCGCGGCCCGATCTTCTGCGATCTTTTGCTCGCTGACGAAATCAACCGCACGCCGCCGAAGACGCAGGCCGCCCTGCTCGAGGCTATGCAGGAGCACGCCGTCACCTTCGACGGCACCACGCATTCGCTCGGCCGGAACTTCATGGTGGTGGCGACGCAGAACCCGATCGAGCATCAAGGCGTCTATCCGCTGCCCGAAGCGCAGCTCGACCGCTTCCTGTTCAAGCATCGGGTGAGCTATCCGGACCTCAAGGAGGAGCGCGCGATCATCGTCCATCACGGCGGCGGCTCGGCCTCGCACGATATCGAGCAATACGGCATCAAGGCGCGCACCGACCGCAAGACGCTGGACGCTGCACTTGCCACGGTCGGCGACGTCACGCTGGTCGACGATGTCGTCGGCTATATCGCGGCGCTTGTGCGCGGCACCCGCGAAAGCCCTGACCTGGAGGTGGGAGCCAGCCCGCGCGCGGGCGCCATGCTGGCGCGGGCCGCGCGCGCCAGGGCGGCGCTCGACGGCCGCAACTATGTCATTCCGGACGACGTCAAGGCCTTGGCCGTGCCGGCGCTGCGCCACCGCGTCGTTCTCTCGCCTGCCGCGCAGATCGACGGGCGGCTGGTCGAGCAGATCGTGTCCGACTTGGTCGACCATACGGAAGCGCCGCGTTGATCTATCCGAGCGGGCGAGCGGTCTGGGCAGCGGCGGCAGGGGCGATCCCCGCCTTCCTGATCGCGCTTGCGCTACCGCATATCTGGTATCTCGGTCTGCTTTGGATCTGCGCGCTGCTGGCCTTCCTAGCGGTGGACGCGGCCGCGGGCAGAGGCCGCGCCGCGCTCGGCGCCACGCTGACGGCGCCGCCACAGGTCGGCATCGGCGGGCGATTCACGCTGCACATCGCGGCCGGTGTCGGGGCGAAGCTTAGGCGCCTGCAGGCGCGTGTCGGGCATGACCAGCGGCTGCAGCCGGTCGCGGGCACCGGCGGCGCATTGCCGGCCAATGGCGGCACGCTCGACCTCGAATTCGAGGCGATCCGGCGCGGCATCGCCAGCTTCGACCGGCTGTGGCTGCGGTGGCAGGGGCCGTTCGGCCTGGTGTGGAACCAGGTCGTGCTGCCGGTCGACCGCAAGGTCGCGGTGCTGCCGAACGTCAACAGCGCGCGGGACGAGGCGATCACGCTTCTGCAGCGCTCGGCCCTTGCCGACGGCCATGCGCAAAAGCGCGCCGGCCAGGGCCGCGAGTTCGAGGCGTTGAAGGACTACCAGCCCGGCATGGGCCGGCGCATGATCGACTGGAAGCGCAGCGCCCGCCACGGCAAGCTGCTCGCACGCGAATTCCGCATCGAAGAAAACAACAACATCGTTTTGGCCATCGACAGCGGTCGTCTGATGTGCGAGCCGGTCGACGGCGTGCCGAAGGTCGACCGCGCGGTGACGGCCGCACTCCTGTCGGCCTTCATCGCGCTCAAGGGCGGCGACCTCGTCAGCCTGTTCTCCTTCGACGCCAGGCCGCGCGTCTCCAGCGGCGCGGTGCGCGGCTCGCCGAGCTTCGCCATGATCCAGAAGCGCGCAGCCGAGATCGACTATTCGACCGAGGAGACCAACTTCACCTTGGCGCTGACCACGCTTTCGGCCAAGCTCGACCGGCGCTCGCTGGTCATCGTCTTCACCGATTTCGTCGACCCGATCAGCGCCGAGCTGATGCTGCGCACTGTCGGCCGGCTGACCGAGCGGCATCTGGTGCTGTTCATGCTAATGCGAGACGTGGAGCTTGAAACGCTGGCCGACATGGCGCCGGCGGCGCCAGAGGATGTCGCCCGTTCCGTCACTGCCGGCGACCTCTTGCGGCAGCGGCAGGTGGTGATCGGCAGGCTCAGGCTGCTCGGCGCGCATGTCATCGAGGCCGACCACCAGCGGCTCGGCCCGGCGCTGGTCGAGCGCTATATTCAGCTCAAGGAGGAGAACCTTCTATGACGCTCGCCGCCGGCACCGATGCGGTTCGCCAGTCGCTCGCCAGCTTCCGCCAGGAGCGCGAGGCCGACTGGAAAGCCTTCGAGGCGCTGCTCGCGCGCGTCGAGAAGCGCGCGCCGCGCGCGCTGTCGGAAGACGAGCTGCTGTCGCTGCCACTGCTCTACCGTTCGGCGTTGTCGTCGCTTTCGGTGGCGCGCGCGACCTCGCTCGACAGCGCGCTGATCGCCTATCTCGAGGCGCTCTGCCTCCGCGGCTATTTCTATCTTTACGGCGCGCGGCGATCCTTGAGGACGCGCATCGGCGACTTCTTCCTGCACGACTGGCCGGCCGCGATCCGCGATCTGTGGCGCGAGGTGTGGACTTCGGTCGCGCTCACAGTCATCGGTGCGATTGCCGGCTATTGGCTGGTCGCTTCGGACAAGCGCTGGTACGACGCCATCATCGCGCCGAGCTTGGCCGGCGGGCGCAACCCGGATTCGTCGGCCGAGGCGCTGCGCAGCGTGCTCTACGGCGGCGGCGACCATTTCCTGTCGGGGTTCGCCGCCTATCTTTTCACCCACAACACGCAGGTCTCTATCCTGGCCTTCGCGCTGGGTTTTGCATTCGCCGTGCCGAGCGTGCTCATCATCCTGATGAATGGCTGCATGCTGGGGGCCATTTTCCAGATCTATGCCGCCAAGGGGCTGGGCTTCGAGCTCGGGGGATGGCTTTCGATCCATGGCACGACGGAGCTGTTCGCCATCGCCATCGCGGGCGCTGCCGGCATGCGCATCGGCACCAGCATCGCCTTTCCCGGCGAGCTCACCCGCATGGCGGCCGCGGCCCGGGCCGGACGCGTAGCGGCGACCGCCATGATCGGCGTCACGGTGATGCTGCTTTTCGCCGGACTGTTGGAGGGCATTGGCCGGCAGACGATCACCAGCGACATCGCCCGCTATTCGATCGGCGGCGGCATGTTGGCCTTATGGCTCTGTTATTTCTACCTGTTCCGGATGGTGCGCCATGGCCACCGCTAGGACAGCAAAGGCCAAGGACCCGGCGGCCCTGGTCCGTCCGCTTGTGACGCCGGAAGGCGTCGACCTCAGGGTCAAGCTGGCCGACGCCGGCACCCGGGCTTCCGGGTTCCTGCTCGATGTGGTGATCATCATCGTGGCGGCGATTGTGGTAAGCCTCGTCGCGCTGTTCGGCCTCGGCGGGCTTGGGGTGCAGGATGCCGAGCCGCTGTTCATCGTCTGGATCATCTTCATCTTCTTCCTGCGCAACGTCTATTTCATCGCCTTCGAAGCGGGACGCCGGGCAGCCACGCCGGGCAAGCGCATGATTGGCGTGAGAGTCGCGTCGCGCAGCGGCGCCGGCCTTACGCTCGACCAGGTTATCGCGCGCAACCTGATGCGCGAAATCGAAGTGTTCCTGCCGCTGTCGATCCTCGCCGCGCGCGCCAGCGCCGATGTCGCCGACACGCTGACGACCATCTTCGGCCTGGTCTGGGCGCTGCTGTTTTCGCTGTTTCCGCTGTTCAACCGCGATCGGCTGAGGATCGGCGACCTGCTCGCCGGCACCTGGGTGGTCGAGGCGCCGAAAGTGGCGCTGCTCGAGGATCTGTCGCGGCGCAGGAACCCGATCGCGGCGCGCTTCCAGTTCAGCCCCGCGCAGCTCGACGCCTACGGCATCGCTGAGCTGCAGAAGCTGGAGGAAGTGCTGCGCCGCGACGATTATTCGGCGCTGAAGGCGGTGGCGGAGACCATCGCCCGCAAGATCGGCGCCGGGGTCGAGCCGATCGATTCAAAGGCTTTCCTCACCGCCTATTACGGCGAGCTTCGCGCGCATCTGGAACGCAAGCTGCTGCTCGGGAACCGCAAGGCGGATAAATACGCGCGGTAGCGAAGTGTCTCTCGCCTACCCCACCCAATTCTCGTAATCCGACACCAAGAGATGCAGCGGCGCCACATCCTCATCGATGTTCGAGAAGCGGCCGATCGGGTCACGGAAGACGTTGTCGGTCAGGTCGTCATTGACGGTCGACACCTCGCCGATCAGCACGTCCTTGCCCTCGGCCCAGAAGGCGTGCCAGACACCGGGCATAAGCGTCACGCTCTGGCCGGGATCGAGCTTCAGCAGGCCGCCCGCCGGCAATCGGGTGATGGTGCCGTCGACCGGCACCGACACTTCGGCCTTCGGGTCGATGCCGCCGTCGCGGTCATGCATGAAGAGTTCCAGCACCAGCTTGCCGCCGCCGCGGTTGATGATGTCCTCGGCTTTGATGTTGTGGCGGTGCATGGGCGAGAGCTGGTCCTTGCGCGAGATCATGATTTTCTCGGCATAGAGCATGCCCATGCCGAGCTTCATGTCCTCGTAGCGGCCGTTGCGGACGGTGAACAGGAACAGGCCGAGCTCGTCGAACTTCTCCTGGCCGTAGTCGGTGATGTCCCAGCCGAGACGCGAGGTGAAGATGGCCGAGGAGTCCGCCTTATGCGCCTTCATCTCGTCCGGTGACCAATAGGCGAAGGGCGGCATGATATAGCCAAAGGAACGGATGAAGGCGTCGGCTTCACGGATGATGTCGTTGATCTTGGAGCGCTTCATGGGTTCCTTCCTCCGGCCGCTGCCTGTGAAATCTGTCCTTCCGAATAGCCCAATGCCGGTCCGCTGTCGACGCAAACCGGCTGTTCTGGACCGTGACATCCGGCAGGATCGGGGCCATAAACCCTGTCAGTTTTTTTGAAGCGCATGTCCTTGTGCCGAAATCGGCAGACATGCTTGGACGGTGATCCCATGGCAAGCATAGACGACCTCGACACACCGGCGATCCTGATCGATGCGGCCCGCGCCGAAGCCAACATCAAAAAGGCGCAGGCGCATGCCGACGCGCATGGGTTGAAGCTCAGGCCACACATCAAGACGCACAAGCTGCCCTACTGGGCGAAGAAACAGGTCGCGGCCGGCGCCGTCGGCATCACCTGTCAGAAGATCGGCGAGGCCGAGGTGATGGCCGATGCCGGGCTTGAGGACATTTTCCTACCCTACAATATCCTTGGCCGCGCCAAGCTGGAGCGGCTGAAGGCGCTGCATGGGCGCGTGACGCTGTCGGTGACGGCGGACAGCCATCAGACATTGGAGGGGCTCGCCGCCACTTTCACCGACGCTGGCCATCCGCTGCAGGTGCTGGTCGAGTGCGACACCGGCATGGGCCGTTGCGGCGTGCAGAGCGCTGACGAGGCGCTGGCGCTGGCGAAGGTGATCGACCAGTCGAAGGGGCTCTCCTTCGGCGGGCTGATGACCTATCCTGCGGCGGGGCGCGCCGCCGAGGCGGACGCCTGGCTGAAGACCGCGCGCGATGCGCTTGCGGCGGCCGGCCTCGAATGCGAACGCATCTCCAGCGGGGGCACGCCGGACATGTGGCGCTCCGGCGCGGACGGCGTCGTTACCGAATACCGGCCCGGCACCTACATCTATCTCGACCGCTACCAGGTCGCCAAAGGCGTCGGCACGCTGGACGATTGCGCGCTGACCGTGCTCGCCACCGTCGTCAGCCACCCGACGAAAACGCGCGCTATCCTGGACAGCGGCAGCAAGGCGCTGTCTTCCGATACGCTCGGGCTGCCGGAGTTCGGCGAGCTGCTGGGCATTCCAGGCGCCCGTGTCACGGGTTTGAGCGAAGAGCATGGCAACGTCACGCTTGCCGACGGCGCCAGGCTGCGCATCGGCGAGCGCGTGCGCGTCGTGCCCGACCATTGCTGTGTGGTGACGAATTTATTCGACCAGGTGCATCTGATCGACGGCGACAAGGTGCTGGATACGCTGCCGGTGGCGGCACGAGGGCGGATGGGATAGTCGAGGGTCAAGCACCCATGATCTTCGTCATCCTAGGGCGAAGCAAGGAGCGAAGCGACGCGCGCAGACCCTAGGATCCATTCCGTGACCTGGACCGCAAAGCGCTACATTGCAGAATAGAATTGGGCATCAGGCGCCAAGAGTCCGACGGCTGCAAAGCGGAGTAGTAACGGAATGGATCCTAGGGTCTGCGCTCCGCTACACGTCGCTCCGCCCTAGGATGACGAAGGCGAAGGGGCTCGGCTAATCGCCGAAGCCGGCGCTCGGAATCCCTAAGCCCTCTCAGCCTGCCTGGCCGCAACTCTCCGCATCGCCGTTACCCGGCGCCTGAAAATCTCCGTGCGGATCGCCATCAGGTGGAGGGCGAAGAACAGCACGGTGAAACCCAGCGCCATCACGGCCAGCGGCCACAGCATCGAGGGATCGATGGTCGGGCCGCCGAGGCGGAAGACGGAGGCAGGCTGGTGCAGCGTGTTCCACCAGTCGACCGAGAATTTGATAATCGGGATGTTGATGAAGCCGACCAGCGTGATGATGGCCGCAGCCCAGGCCGCGCGGCCTGCATCGTCCAGCGCGCGGGTCAGCGCGATGATGCCGAGATACATCAAAAACAGCACGAAGACCGAGGTCAGCCGCGCGTCCCAGACCCACCAGGTGCCCCACATCGGCTTGCCCCAGATCGAGCCGGTGATCAGCGCCAGCGCGGTGAAGGTGGCGCCGATGGGTGCTGCGGCCTTCAACGCCACATCGGCCAGCGGATGACGCCACACCAGCGTGCCCAGCGCCGAGATCGCCATGATCGTATAGCACATCATGGCGAGCCAGGCGAAAGGCACGTGGATATACATGATGCGCACGGTGATGCCCTGCTGGAAATCCTCCGGCGCGGTGAAGCTCATATAAAGGCCAACGACCAGCAGGATCGCCGCGACCGCCGCCAGCCATGGAATGACCTTGTCGGCCAGCCCGACGAAGCGCGTCGGGTTGGCGAGATCGGTCCATGCGCTCAAGCGTGAGGTGATGTCGCTCATGCCGATCTAAATAGACCGGAGACGCGGCAGGAGCAATCGGGGGAGTGTCGCAGCCTTTTCCTTCTCCCCGTGTGGGAGAAGGTGGATCGGCGCGATAGCGCCGAGACGATGAGGGGTGCTCCAGCGGAGTGAGGCGCTGGCGCTCCCTGGAGCACCCCTCATCCGTCGCCTTCGGCGACACCTTCTCCCACAAGGAGAAGGTGGAAGCTAAGGATCACGCCGCTTCCGTCACCGGACGGCTGAGGCGGCGGACTTCCTCGTCGTTGAGCAGGCCGCCGGCGCGCAGCAGGGCGGCGAAGCGGCCGTTGCGCAGCGACAGCTCGGTGAAGCCGCCCATCTCGACCACCCTGCCCTTGTCCATAAAGACGACGAGGTCGGCGTCGCGGACCGTGGTCAGGCGATGGGCGATGATGAAGGTCGTGCGGTTGCGGCGCAGTTCGTCGATCGCTTCCTTGACGCGGTCCTCGGTCTCGACGTCGAGCGCGCTGGTCGCCTCGTCGAGCACCAGGATCGGCGCATCCTTGAGCACGGCGCGGGCGATGGCGATGCGCTGGCGCTCGCCGCCCGAGAGCTGGCCGCCGCGCTCGCCGACGACGGTGTCGTAGCCGCTGCTCTTCGACAGGATGAAGTCCTGCGCTGCGGCGGCATTGGCGGCGGCATGCACCTCGTCATTGCTCGCATCGGCGCGGCCGACACGGATGTTGTCCTCGATCGAGCGGTTGAGCAGGCCGGCGTCCTGGAAGACGGTGGCGATCGAGTGGCGCAGCGACTTGCGGGTCACCGTGCGGGTGTCGATGCCGTCGATCAGGATACGGCCGTGGGACGGCGTGAAAACGCGCTGCAAAAGATTGATGAGCGTCGTCTTGCCGGCGCCGGTCGGGCCGACGATGGCGACCGTCTGGCCAGCCTGGACCTCGAAGGAGACGTCCTCGATGCCGTGGCCGGAATTGGCGAACTCGAAGCTGACATCCTCGAAACGGACATGACCAGTGACATTGGTCAACTCGCGCAGACCGTCCGGCTCGGCGGCTTCGGCAGCCGAATCCTCGAGGCTATAGAAGTCCTCGAGCTTGGCGCGCGCCTCGGAGATCTGGGTGGTGAAGGCCGACATCTGGTCGAGGCGGGCGATCAACATCCCGGCAAAGCCGGTGAAGGCGACGACATCGCCGACGCGAAGCTGGCCGCGGGTGACGAGATAGGCGCCGATCGACAGCACGATCATCATCGAGATGGTCGACGACAGGCGGTTCAGCGCATTGGCGATCGCCCACCAGTCGAGCACCGGGTTCTGGGCGTCGAGCAGGTCCTTCACGTAGCGCTTCAGCGTCGCGGTCTCGTGGCCGATACGGTTGTAGCTCTGCAGCACCGCAACGTTGCTGACGCTGTCCGTCACATGGGCAAAGACGGTGTGGTAGTGGCGTTCGACGGCAGTCTGCCCCGACTTGGTGCGGCGCATGACGATCCGGCCGATGCCCACGTAAAGCACGCCGAGGCCAAGCAGCACGACGGACATGCGGATGTCCATGGACAGCGCGGTCGGAACCAGCAGCACCAGCGCGATGGCCGTCGAGAGATGCACGCGCATGAATTCGAGCCAGAGGCTGAACAGGGTCTCGACCGCGCGCAGCAGCGTGTGCAGCGAATTGGACGTGCCGCGCTGGTGGTGCCAGGCAAGCGGCATAGTGATGACGCGCTCGAAGGACTGGCACAGCACTTCCGAGCGACGGGCATGGGCGAAGCGATCGGCGCCGCGCGCCACCAGCACGAAGGCGATCACGTTGAAGGCGCCGAGAGCGGCCCAGACGGCGAGCGTCGAAAACACCGCACCTTTTTCGGAGATAGCACCGATCACCCGGCCCAACAGGATGGGCTCGAGAATCGCGATCGCCGCGAGCGCGATGTTGGCGCCGCAAATCAGCGCGACGCGCTTCTTGTCGGCCGCCAGATAACCCAGCGCTCTAAAGTAGATCTGCAGAAGTGACACTTCAGCTACTCCGCCAAACTCTTGTCTGTGCTCAATGCCCGAATTGTGCACCGCACCATTCTTTGACACGTATCGGTTAACGTGTCGCGAAACAATGCGTCGTCTATCCCTTCCGTTCCCATTTAGCGAACAAAAGATGACGACGGTACGAAATCTGACGTGATCACCTAACGGTTTGAGATAAAAGGTGAAATGTCAGGCTTGCGGCAAAATAATGGCACTTGCCTCGCGCTGCCACATTTTTAATCACAAGCTGCTTGCTTAGCCTGCCCTAAAGGAAGGCGCGCGATCGGGCGCGAGGGCCTTGCCAAGTAAAAAAGTGCGATCGGCCGCTCACCCCGAGGGATGCGCGGCCGACGAGCCAAATCTTTGATTTTAAGCAGGTATCCTGACGACGACTTCAGCCTTGCCGCCGGCTATCGGCTCGAAAGAGGCCGATTTTTTCTTCGAACCATCGACTTCTAGCGAGATCGACTTGGTCTTTTTGTCGCGGATGACCCGAAGCTTGATCTCGCCGCCGAACATCTTGAGCGTCGCGGCGTACCCGTCCCAGTGTCCGGGCAGCTTCGGCCTAAACGTGATCTCCTTGCCGCGCCGCTCGATGCCGAGGATGCCTTCCACCGCGGCGCGGTAAAGCCAGCCGGCCGAGCCCGTGTACCAGGTCCAGCCGCCGCGGCCGCCCTTGCCTTCGCCGGCATAGATATCAGCGGCCACGACATAGGGCTCCACGCGATAGTGCTCCGCCGCCGCCTCATCCGAGGCGTGGTTGACCGGGTTCAGCATCGAGAAGCAGCGATAGGCCTCGTCGGTGCGGCCCATTTCTGCCAGGGCGATCACGAACCAGGTCGCGGCGTGGGTGTACTGGCCGCCATTCTCGCGCACACCCGGCGGATAGCTCTTGATATAGCCGGGATCCTTGTCGCTGTTCGAGAAGGGCGGCGTGAACAGCTTCACGATCTTGAGCTCGTCATCGACCAGCATATTGGTCGCCTGTTCCATGGCCGTGGTCGAGCGCGCCGGATCGCCCTCGCCCGACAGCACGCTCCAGGACTGGGCGATCGAGTCGATCTTGCACTCGTCCGAATGGTGCGAACCGAGCGGCGTGCCGTCGTCGAAGCTGCCGCGCCGGTACCACTGGCCGTCCCAGGCCGTGCTTTCCAGCGCCCGTTTCAGCGCGTCCGCGTGCTTGGTCCAGGCCTGCACCCGTTTGGTGTCGCCCTGCCCCTTGGCGACAGGCGCAAAGTCGGTGAGCGTCTTCAAGAGGAACCAGCCCAGCCACACGCTCTCGCCCTTGCCGCCCTCGCCGACGCGGTTCATGCCGTCGTTCCAGTCGCCGCCGAGGATAAGCGGCAGGCCGGCAGGGCTGCTGCGCTTGATCGCCAGATCGAGCGCCCGCGCGCAATGGTCATAGAGCGGCGCGGTGTTCTTGGTGATCTCCGGCGTGAAGAAGGCGTCGTGTTCGCCCTCGCCGAGCTGCTGCCCGTCGATGAAGGGTAACTGCTCCTTGAGGATGCCAGCATCACCCGTCACCTCGATGTAGCGGGCCGTCGCATGCGCCAGCCAGACGATGTCGTCCGAGATCATGGTGCGCACGCCGGCATCGGTGCGCGGCAGCCACCAGTGCTGCACATCGCCTTCCGGAAACTGCCGGCGCGCGGCGTTGAGGATCTGGTCGCGCGCCAGCTTCGGGTCATGCGCCAGAAGAGCGAGCGTGTCCTGCAACTGGTCGCGGAAGCCGAAGGCGCCGCTCGCCTGGTAGAAGGCCGAGCGGGCGCGGATGCGGCAGGCCAGGCTCTGGTAAGGCAGCCAGTGGTTGACCATGGCGTTCATCGCCTCGTCCGGCGTCTCGACCTGAATGGTGTCCAGGAAGCCGCGCCAGGTCTTTTCGTTGTCGGCCAGGCGCTGATCGAAATCCTTGCCGCCATGGGTCTGCGCCAGTCCGCTCGCCTCGGCGGGCGTGGCGGCGTCGCCAAGCAGCCAGATCAGCGTGACGTCGCCGCCGGCCGGGATATCGATGTCGCTGGCGAGCACCGCGCAAGGATCGTCGCCCGCCTCGATACGGCCGGAGAGCGCAAGCCCGCCGAGCACGGCCTGCGGATATTCGGTCGTACCGTGCCTGCCGATGAACTCGCTGCGGTCGGCGGTCACCGAATGAACGGGATGACTTGCCGCCAGGAAGGCGACGCGCTCGCCGAAGTCGAGCCCATAGGGGTTCTGCGCCAGCATGGCGCCGGTCGCAGAGTCACGGGAGGGCACGATGGTCGCCGCGGTGCGCGATCGGTGGCCGCCCAGCACCCATTCGGCATAGGCGTAAATGCGCAGCCGCGCCGGCGCCGGCCCGGCATTCTGGATGCGCAACCGCGTGATCTTCACCGGATCGGCCGGATCGACCACCTGCGTCAGGTCCATCGACAGCGGCCCGCGCTTCGAGCGGAAGGTCGAAAAGCCCTGGCCATGCCAGGTCTCATAGGTCATCGACGGATCGCGCACCATCGCGGCCATCGGCGAGAAAGCCTTGCCGCTCAATTGATCGAAAATATAGAAGCCTTCGCCCGGCCGGTTCGACACCGGGTCGTTCGACCACGGCGTCAGCTGGTAGTCGCGGCTGTTGCGGCTCCAGGTGAAACCGGCACCTTCCGCCGAGACGTGGAAGCCGAAGGAGGCGTTGGAGATGACGTTGATCCAGGGCTGCGGCGTGCAGCGGCGTCCGGTCAGCCGCGTCACATAGTGGCGGCCGTCGCCGTCAAAGCCGCCAAAGCCGTTCCACAGGCTGAGGCCGCTGCCGTCGGCGGCGATATCGTCTCCGCCCTGGCTTGCCGGCACCGGCAAGGGCAGCGGCGGAACAGGTTCGCGCGGCGAGCCTCCCTCCGCCTGCAGCAAGGCGTCCCGCGCCTGGAGCGCCGCCGTCTCGGCGCGTTCGAGCTGATCGAAGATGGTGCCGTTACGGGTGTGCAGGACGACGCGCGCGACCGACAGCAAAGTCTTGTAGGTCGGCTCGTCCATCAGGTCGCGACGCACCGCGAAGATGTGCTGGCGAGGCCCGAGTTCGCGGCCGCGCAGGCGGCTGTTCTCGCACAGCGTCTCCACGGCGCGCTGCAGGTCCTGCACATAGGACGAGGCCTGCTCGTTGACGACGACGAAGTCGATCATCATGCCCCGCGCACGCATATATTCCTGAAAGCGCAGCGCCTGGGCGACGATCTCGAGATCGGCGACGTCGCCGATGCGCACGAGGAAAATCGGAAAATCGCCGGAGATGCTGGTCGGCCACAGGCTCGACTGGCGGCCGAGGCCCGAGGCGATGGATTCCGCCGGCAGGCGCAGGAACGGATCGGGATAGATCAGATAGCGGGCCAGCTTCTGCACATTGGCGGCGTCGGTGAGGCTCAAGCCCAGATGGCGCGTCTGCACCTGGCTGCGCGTCCAGGCCAGCATGGCCTGGCGGGCGAAGCTCTCCTGGTGGTCGAGACGGGCGATCGCCTCGTCGAGGTCGCCGCGATTGGTGCCGACGGCGGTCCAAAAGGTCAGCGAGATCTTCTTGTTGGCCGGCACGCGCACCTGGCGGCGCAATGCCGCCACCGGGTCGAGCGTAAAACCCTGGCTGCCGGAAAGCCTGACGCCGGGGTCGAAGGCGATGGCATCAGCGATGGTGCGGCCACGGCCGATGAAGGCGCGCCGGTCGGTCTCGGCCTCGGCATCGCGTGACGGGCCCGACGGGTCGGTGACAAAATGCACCATTGTGAGGTCGGGGTCGTTCTTGTCGCGCTTGCGCCGCGTGGCGAAGATCGCGCTGTTGTTCGGCGCGATCTCGGTCTCGACGAACATCTTGGAGAACGCCGGATGGGCGTTGTCCGAGGCTTCGTTCCCAAGCACCAGCTCGGCGAAGGACGTCACTTCGATGTGCCGGTCGGCCGGGCCGTCATTATAAAGGGTAATACGGCGGCCTTCGCCATTGCCCTCGGAAATGACGATGCATTCGACCTCGGACCGCAGCGAGCCGACCGATTTGGTGAAGCTCGCCTTGTCGTCGGCAAACAGTGTCTGGACGCGTTCGCCCTCGATACGCTTCGGCTCGGCGGTGGCCGACCACCAGTCGCCGGTCGCGGTGTCGCGCAGGAAAATATAGGAGCCGAGGCGATCCTCGCTCGGATCCGGCTGCCAGCGGGTAATCGCAAGCTCGCCGAAACGGCTGTAGCCCGAGCCGGTCGCGGTGACCATGACCGAATAGCGGCCGTTGGACATGACGTTGGTCGCCCGCAGCGCCTTGATCGGGTCGAGGATGATTCGGCTGTCGGGGCTCTCAGCCTCGGTCTCGTCCTTGGATCGCTCGTCGGCCTCCGTCCTGACGGTTGCGGTCGGAATGTCGCGCGGCGCCTTCTCCTGCAACAGAAGCTCGGCCGACTCGATGACCGGGTCGCTGTGGAAACGCTCGCGCAGCCGGCCCTCGAAAATGGCGTCGGCTACCGCCGCGATCGACATGCCGGAATGGTGCGCCATGTAGTTCTGCACCACGGCGTGGTCGCTGCCTTCGGGCACGCGCTGCGGCGTGAAATCGACCGCGTCGTAGAAGCCGTGGCGGCCAAGCGCGCCGATCGAGCGCAGCCGCTGCAGGTTCTGCACCGCCGCGCGCGGGCTGAACTGCGCGGCGAGGATCGTCGCGTAAGGCGCAATCACGGTGTTCTGGCCGAGGCCGCGCTTAAGGCCAAGGCCGGGCACACCGAAATTGGTGTATTGGTAGGTGAGCTCGCGGTCGCGGGCGTTGTAGGCCGCCTCCGAAATGCCCCAGGGCACGTTCTTGGAGCGCGCATACTGGATCTGGCGCTTGATGATGAGCTTGCTGGTCTGGTTGAGGATCGAGCCCTGCGGCTCCTTCATCACCAGCGGCGGCATCAGATACTCGAACATCGAGCCCGACCAGGACATCAGCGCGCCCTGGAAGCCGATCTCGACGATCGGCCGTCCCAGACGGAACCAGTGCTCGGTCGGCAGGTCGCCCTTGGCGATGGCGAACAGGCTGGTGAGCCGCGCCTCGGAAGCGAGAAGGTCGTAGCAGCTCTCATCAAGCTGGCGGTCCTCGACCCGGTAGCCGATCGAGAGCAGCTTGCGCTCCTGGCGCATCAGGAAGGAGAAATCCATCTCGAAGGCATAGCGGCGGCAGCGCTCGCGCAGAGCCAGCAGCTTGGCGCGCAAGGCGGCGACGGCGCTCTCGTCATTGTGCGAATCGTGCACATGCGCCTCGCAGGTCGCCTCGAGCCTCGCTGCCCAGTCGGCGATGACATCGCTTTTCGGCGAGGCCGCCTCGGTATGGATGGCGGTGGCGAGCTTGCGGATCTCGCCGGCGAGCACGGCAAGGTTGATGGTGCGGATAGACGCCATCTCGGGCTGCGCCTTGATGGTTGCAACCGCGCGGCGCATGCCGTCGAGGCGGTCGGCCAAGCGCTGGCGAAGCGGCCGCAGCTGCCGGCGGTCGTCCGGCAGCTCGTCCAGGCTTTCGTCGAGGATGGTGACGGTGTCGATGATGCCTTCGAAGTCGCCCTGCAGATGCACGGACGGCGCTTCGGCCCATTCGGCGCAGGAGGCGGCAACGGCGACCAGATGTCCGGCGAGATTTCCGCTGTCGACCGCGGAGATGTAGAGCGGATAGAGCGGCTTCAGCGTCGTCGTGTCGTACCAGTTGTAGAGGTGGCCGCGTTCGCGCGGCATGTTCTCGATCGTCGTCATCGTGGCGTCGATGCGGGTGATGGCGTCCGACAGGCTGATCCAGCCGAAATCGCGCGCCGACACCACCGAAAGCAGATAGACGCCGATATTGGTCGGCGAGGTGCGCGGCGCCACCACCGGCGCCGGACTTTCCTGGAAATTGTCCGGCGGCAGGTGATGGTGCTCGGGCGTGACGAAGGTCTCGAAATAATGCCAGGTGCGGCGCGCGAAGGTACGCAGCGCGTGGATGTCGGCGGCCGAGATGCGCAGCCTGTCTTCGGTTTCGGCCGAACGGCTGATCCAGCAGGCGACGGCGGGCGAAGCGATCCAGAAGATGGCGAAGAAGAAGGCGACGAAGGCGCCGGTGGAATCGGCGAGCACCGGAATGGCGAGGCCGACGACGCCGACGATCACCGCGCCATACATCATGCCGTAATAGGCGCCGAGGTCGTTGCCGCCCTTGGCTGCCTGCGAAGCGGTGCGCCATTCGAGCAGGTTCTGGCGGCTGACGAAGAGGCGGTAGATGGTGCGGATGATGGCATCGCCCATCATCCAGGCGAGATGCGCCATCAACAGCACTTTCAACGCCACAAGCGCGGTGCCGAAGACGGTGTCGCGCGCCAAAGCGGAGAAATGGCCGCGCGGCGTCTGGTCACCGCTCTTCGGCAGGATCCCGTTCACGATGTCGAAGGTCGGCGCCATGAACAGGCTGAGGATGAGAAGCGCCTGCCACTGCGCCGCCTGGGTAAAGGGCAGCAGCGTCCAGCCGGCGACGCAGGCCATGACCCAGAAGATCGGGGTGACCGAGCGGCGCAGATTGTCGACCATCTTCCAGCGCGACAGCGCGGGCACGCCGGAGCGCGGGTCGAAGATATAGCCGAGCAGCTGCCAGTCGCCGCGCGCCCAGCGATGGTGGCGCGAGGCGTCGACCGAATAGCGCGTCGGATAGTCCTCGACCAGCTCGACGTCGGTGACCAAAGCCGCGCGCGCGAGCGCGCCTTCGAGCAGATCGTGGCTGAGGATGGTGTTTTCGTCGATGCGGTTCTTCAGCGCCGCCTCGAAGGCGTCGACATGATAAAGGCCCTTGCCGGTGAACGACCCGTCGCCGAAGACGTCCTGGTAGACGTCGGAGACGGCGAACACATACGGGTCGAGACCGCGATTGGCCGAGAAGACGCGCTGGAAGAAGGAGGCATCGTCGCCACTGGTGAGCGAAGCGGTGATCCGCGGCTGCAGGATGGTGTAGCCGGCCGTGACGACGCGCTTCACCGGATCGAAATGGGGACGGTTGAGGGGATGGGCGAGCTTGCCAACAAGGCTCGAAACCGCATCGCGCGTGGTGCGCGTGTCGGCGTCGAGCGTCATCACATAGACGACGTTTTCCGGCAGCGGCGCGTCGAGCGGCAGGAAGGTGGTGTCGCTGTCGCCACGCAGCAAGAGGTTCAACTCATGCAGCTTGCCGCGCTTGCGCTCCCACCCCATCCAGCAGCCCTGCGCCTGGTTGTAGAGCCGGCGGCGATGCAGGAGATAAAAGCGCGGCGAGCCTTCTGACGGATATCGCGCGTTGAGCCTGGCGATCTCGTCGCGAGCATATTGCAGGATCTCGATGTCGGCGGCGTCGATCTCGGTCTTGGAATCCGGCCAGTCGGACAAAAGCGCGAAATGGATCTCTTGCGCCGTGTTGGCGAGGTGGTGCACCTCGATGTTGCGTATGTTTTCCTCGACATCGTCGCGCGAGCCGATCAGCGAGGGCACGACGACCAGCGTACGCGCCTCGGCCGGGATGCCGTGCTTGTTGTAATCGTAGCCGACAAGCCGGGTCGGCTTCAGGAACAGCGCCACCACGGTGTTGAAGAAGGCCAGCGCGCCTTCGCTGGCCGGCACCGCGAACAGCGCCAGCATCAGCGTGATCGATTCGACCGACAGGCCGAGATTGGCGAGCGCCCTGCCCGACAGGACCAGCAGCAGCACCGTCAACAGGAAGACCGGCATGACGATGCCTAGCCAGCCTGCGCTGGCAAAGCCGCGCTTGAAGGTCACATTGAAAGGCGGTCGGTAGCCGATCGCCTTTTCCAGTTCCTGCCGGCGCGGGCCGACGAGGAAGAAGCCGACATCGGTATGCACATCCGGATCCGTCGTCTCCGGCAGACCGGATGCATCGGTGAGGCCGGGCGTGTGGCCGGCAAGCTCGATCGCCTTTTCGGCGACGCGGTATTCGGAGAGACGGGAGCGGCGCGCCAGCTGTTCGATCGCGGTGCGATACTGGTCACGTGAGAAGAAATCGAGGTTGGCGAAATCGGTCTTTTCACGCAGCAGCGTGTCGATGCGGCTGACGCCTTCGAACCAGACCGTCCAGTCGACGTCGTTGATGAGGCGCAGGCCGCGGATGATGTTGCCGGTGGTGACGTTGCCCGAGGACAGCGTCTGATGCTCGGAGATGATGATCTCCTCGGCGTCGGAGCCGGTCTTTTCGAGCTCGCCTTCCAGCCATTCCAGCGCGCGGCCGGCGTTCTGCGACCCGTCGCGCAGGCGGTAGAGCAGCTGGGTGGCGAAAGTGGTGTCCTGCGCATGCGCGCTGTAGTTGGACAGAATCCTGGTGCGGTCGGCATTGTCGTCGGTCGCCAGAACGCGGTCGGCGACCTCGTTGGCGGTCTGGCGCATCTGCCTGGTGCGCTCGACGCGCACGGCGATGCGGCGCAGGTTCTCGATCAGCACGAAGCGCAGCAGCGAAGGCAGCGCCCAGAGCTCGCCGATCTTCATCGGCTCGACCGACTGGAACCCCTCGACGATCGCCTTGAACATGGTGGCCGAGACGGAGCTGTCGGAATGCTCGACATAGCTCCAGGCAACGACGAAGGCGCGCGGCAGCACGGTGCCATCGCCGAGTGTCAGCGTCGGCAGCTGCCGGTAGAAGCGACGCGGCAGGTCGCGCTTGACCTGGAAGATGGTCTCCTCGACCAGGTAATTGTTGTCGAGCAGCCATTGCGCGGCCGGCGTGATGGTCTCGCCCTTGGCCTGGGCGGCATTGGTCGAGCGGTAGACTTCGAGAATCTTCTTGGCGCTATCGCGAATGCGGGCCTGGAATTCGAACGGGGCGAGGCCGAACAATTCCTTGATCTCGCCCTTGGCGAGCGCGACGCCCAGGGCGCGCAGCCGGTCCTCAGGCAGGAAATTGGAGCGTATCGGCGCTTCCGTCACCCTCGGGAAGCCGGCGCTCGTCTGTTCGATGTTGTTCGGATTAGTCTGAATGTTCATTGAAAATTCCGTAAGCGGGCGCAATGCGGCGTCGCCGCCACGGCAATGCCCCTAAAACCGGTCCAATTGCAATTGGTTGCATGACTGATCGGCCGAAAGTTTGTTTTGCGCACCACGACAGGGGCGTGCCCTTTCGACAGCTCGTGGGCGAATGCCCCTCGCTCTCCGCCCCGGTTGGATCAGGGCAAGGATTCAGGCTTTTTCGTGATACATGCAAGGGCCCGGGCGATAATTCGCCCCAGCCGCGATCATGTTTGGCAACAGCCGTTAATGTTGGCGGCGAGGCGGTGGAGCCTGATCACGAAAAGCAGGCCCTGCCCCTTGGGCTGAAGCCGCAATTCCGGGCCATCTTGGTCGACGATCAGCGTATCGAGCGGTCCGAGGCTCGCCCCATCCTCCGTGAAGAGCGTGGCGCCGGCGCCGACGGCAAAAACGAGCGTAACGTCGACGCGCAGGGCGATGCGAATCTCCTCGGAGAAAGGCCGGCGTTCGACCTCATGGGCCATGCGGCCACGGCGGGTCATGATGTTGAGATCGGTGATCGGACCGCCGATCAGCGCAGCACTGGTCGGCACATCGCCCGGAAAGGCGAGCGGCGCCGAAGCCGAGGTCAGCCGCGCTGGCGGCTCGCCGGCGATGTCGAGGACAACGCCATCGCCTTCTAACACCGACAGCGTGCGGTCGATGCCGGCGAAGCTCGAGAACGGCCCGCCGGTCTCGACGCGGGCCATCGAGACGCGCCAGTCGAAGTCGTCGAGCCCGGCGCCGTCGGGTGAAACGGCAATCTCGGTGGTCGTGCCGCCGCCATTCTTCCACGGCATGACGCGGTAATCGGCGGCACGAAGGATGCGCATTTGGCCTAGCCCAGTATGCCTGGAAGGTTGAGCTGGTGCTCCCTGGCGCACTCGATGGCGATGTCGTAGCCGGCATCGGCATGGCGCATGACACCGGTCGCCGGGTCGTTCCACAACACGCGTTCCAGGCGCTTTGCCGCCTCGGGCGTGCCGTCGGCGACGATCACCATGCCGGCATGCTGCGAGAAGCCCATGCCGACGCCGCCGCCATGGTGCAGCGACACCCAGGTGGCGCCCGACGCGGTGTTGAGCAGCGCGTTGAGCAGCGGCCAGTCGGAAATGGCGTCGGAGCCGTCCTTCATCGCTTCGGTCTCGCGATTCGGCGAAGCGACCGAGCCGGAATCGAGGTGATCGCGGCCGATGACGACCGGCGCCTTGAGCTCGCCCTTGGCGACCATCTCGTTGAAGGCGAGGCCGAGCCGGTGGCGGTCGCCGAGGCCGACCCAGCAGATGCGCGCCGGCAGGCCTTGGAAGGAGATGCGCTTGCGCGCCATGTCGAGCCAATTGTGCAGATGCGTGTTGCCGGGGGTGAGCTCGCGCACCTTGGCGTCGGTCTTGTAGATATCCTCCGGATCGCCCGAGAGCGCGGCCCAGCGGAACGGGCCGATGCCGCGGCAGAACAGCGGCCGGATATAGGCCGGCACGAAGCCCGGGAAGGCGAAGGCGTTCTCGAAACCCTCGTCCTTGGCGACCTGGCGGATGTTGTTGCCGTAGTCGAGCGTCGGCACGCCGGCGTTCCAGAACGCCACCATCGCCTCGACATGCTCGCGCATCGAGGCGCGTGCCGCCTTCTCCACCGCCTTCGGGTCCGAAGTCCGCTTCTCGCGCCATTCGGCCAGGGCCCAGCCCTTGGGCAGATAGCCATTGATCGGGTCATGCGCCGAGGTCTGGTCGGTGAGGATGTCGGGGCGGATGCCGCGCCTGAACATCTCCGGCACGAGCTCGGCGGCGTTGCCGAGCAGGCCGACCGATTTTGCTTCGCCGGCCTTGGTCCAGCGATCGATCATCTCCATCGCTTCATCGAGCGTCTCGGCCTTCTCGTCGAGATAGCGGGTGCGCAGGCGGAAATCGATCGAATACGGGTTGCACTCGATAGCAAGACACGAAGCGCCGGCCATGACAGCGGCCAAAGGCTGGGCGCCTCCCATGCCGCCGAGGCCGGCGGTCAGGATCCACTTGCCCTTGAGATTGCCGCCATAGTGCTGGCGGCCGGCCTCGACGAAAGTTTCGTAGGTGCCCTGCACGATGCCTTGCGTGCCGATATAGATCCAGGAGCCGGCCGTCATCTGGCCGTACATCATAAGGCCCTTCCTATCGAGCTCGTTGAACTTCTCCCAGGTCGCCCAGTGCGGCACGATGTTGGAGTTGGCGATGAGCACGCGCGGCGCGTTGGAATGGGTCTTGAAGACGCCGACCGGCTTGCCGGATTGCACCAGCAGCGTCTCGTCCTCGCCCAAGGTCTTCAGCGAAGCGACGATGCGGTCGAAATCGTTCCAGGTGCGCGCCGCCCGGCCGATGCCGCCATAGACCACGAGCTCATTCGGGTTCTCGGCGACCTCCGGGTCGAGATTGTTCATCAGCATGCGCAACGGCGCTTCGGTCGTCCAGTAGCGGGCGTTGAGCTTGTCGCCGCGCGGGGCGCGCACTTCGCGGATGTTGTGACGAGGATCGGTCATCATTGTCCCTTTCAAGCAAGGCGGCGCGTCAGCGACCGGCCCAGTCAATGGCGGCTTCGAGGATGGTTTTCAGCGTGGCACGGATCGGCGCGGCGTAGCTTGGGTCGTAAGGCACCGGCCAGTTTTCAGGCGAACCCTTCTCCGCAGGCTCCCGCATATAGCCGCGGTTGGAGAGCTCCATCTGCAGCGCATGCACGCCGTTCTCAGGCCGGCCGAAGCTTCTGGTGATCCACCCGCCCTTGAAGCGGCCGTTGACCACCCAGGTCTCGCCGGTTGCGGCAAGAATTGCAGCGACCTTGTCCTGCAGCGCCGGATCGGTGCTCTTGCCGTCATTGGTGCCGAGGTTGAAGACCGGCAGCGTGCCTTCGAACAGCCGCGGCAGCACCGAGCGGATCGAGTGACAATCGTAGAGCACGATCTTGTCGTGCAGGCCGCGCAGCCGCTCGATCTCGGCCTGCAAGGCGTCGTGGTAGGGTGCGAAATACGTCTCCCGGCGCTGGTCGATCTCGGACGGCGTCGGCTCCTCGCCCAGGCGGTAGAGCGGGTCGCCGTCGAAGGTATCCGTCGGGCAAAGGGTCGTCGTCGCCTGCCCAGGATAGAGCGAGACGCCGGACGGATCGCGGTTGACGTCGACGACGGTCCGCGAAATGGCGGTGTGCACGACCGTCGCCCCAAGCTCGGCGGCAAAATCATAGAGCTTGTCGATCCACCAGTCGCAGTCCCGACGGCCGAGCCAGGTCGAGACCAGCCGGCTATCGAGGCCGGCAAGGTCGATGCCGGTGTGCGGGATGGAGACCAGCAGGGGCGCGGTGCCTTGGGTGACGGTGAGCCAGGAAGGCGTTGCCATCACGCCGCTCCCGCGATCGACGGCAGCTTCACGGCGCCCGCCGCATTGACCGCGGCGCCGCTGCGCACCAGGGCGATCGCCTTTTCCATGTCGGGGTGGAAGTGACGGTCGTTGTCGAGATGCGAGACCTCGGCCCGGACCAGCCTGCGCACCGCCTCCAGCGCTTCGCTCGAAGCGAGCGGCGCATGAAAATCGCAGCCCTGGGCCGCGGCCAGCAATTCGATGCCGATGACGGCGGTGGCATTCTCGATCATGCCGAGCAGCCGGCGCGCGCCGTGGGCGGCCATGGAGACATGGTCTTCCTGGTTGGCCGAGGTCGGAATGGAATCGACGCTCGCCGGATAGGCCTTCTGCTTGTTTTCCGAGACAAGCGCCGCCGCCGTCACCTGCGGGATCATGAAGCCGGAGTTCAGGCCGGGCTTCGGCGTCAGGAAGGCCGGCATGCCGGACAGCGCCGGGTCGACCAGCATGGCAATGCGACGCTCCGACAGCGAGCCGATCTCGCAGACGGCCAAAGCGATCATGTCGGCGGCGAAGGCCACCGGCTCGGCGTGGAAATTGCCGCCCGAGAGCGCGGTGTCATCCTCGGCGAAAATCAGCGGATTGTCGGTGACGCCGTTGGCTTCGGTTTCAAGCGTGTCGGCCGCCTTGCGCAGCACATCGAGCGCAGCGCCCATCACCTGCGGCTGGCAGCGCAGGCAATACGGGTCCTGCACGCGCTCGTCGCCGACACGGTGCGATTCACGAATGGCGCTGCCGGCCATGAGACTGCGCAGCGCATCCGCCGTCTCGATCTGGCCGCGATGCTTGCGCAACAGATGAATGCGCGGATCGAAGGGCGCGTCCGAACCCTTGGCGGCGTCGGTCGACAGCGCGCCGGCGACCAGCGCCGACTGGTAGAGCGTCTCTGCCTCGAACAGGCCGGCGAGCGCGAAAGCCGTCGAGAACTGCGTGCCGTTGAGCAGCGCGAGACCCTCCTTGGCGCCAAGCGTCACCGGCTCGAGCCCATGCGAGACGAAGGCGACCTTGGCCGGGAAACGGCCATGCGGGGTAAAGCACTCGCCCACGCCGATCATGACGGCGGTCATGTGCGAGAGCGGCGCGAGGTCGCCGGAGGCGCCGACCGAGCCTTGCGCCGGCACCACCGGGATGACGTCGTTGGCAAGCATCGCTTGAAGCAGGTCGATGGTCTCGGCGCGCACGCCGGAGGCGCCCTGGGCAAGGCTGGCGAGCTTGAGCGCCATCATCAGCCGCACCACCGCGACAGGCATCGGCTCGCCGACGCCGGCGGCATGCGAGAGCACGATATTGCGCTGCAGCGTTTCGAGATCGTTTGCCGGGATGCGGACACTGGCGAGCTTGCCGAAGCCGGTGTTGATGCCATAGACCGGTTCGCCCTTGGCGACGATGCGGGCGACCGCCTCGGCACTGGCCTTGATTTTCGGCCTGCAGGCTGCGTCGAGCTTCGGAACGGCGCCGCGATAGATGGCACGCCAATCGGCAAGCGTCGCGCTGCCGGGCTTCAGGATAAGTTCCGTCATTGTCCTCTCCAGATACGGGCATGGAGCGGGTTGAAGCCCATGCGGTAGACGAGTTCGGCGGGGCGCTCGATGTCCCAGATGGCGAGGTCGGCCGACTTACCGGCTTCCAGCGTGCCGGTCTCGCCCAATAGGCCAAGGGCGCGCGCGGCTTCACGAGTGACGCCGGCGAGGCATTCGTCGACGGTCATCCCGAACAGCGTCGCGGCCATGTTCATCGTGAGCAGCAGCGAGGTGAGCGGCGAGGTGCCGGGATTAGAGTCGGTGGCGACAGCCATCTTCACGCCATGGCGGCGGAACAGATCGACCGGGGGCTTCTTCGTCTCGCGGATGAAGTAGTAGGCGCCGGGCAGGATCGTCGCCACAGTGCCGGCCTTGGCCATTGCTTCGGCGCCCTCCTCGTCGGTATATTCGAGATGGTCAGCCGAGAGCGCGCCATAACGGGCGGCCAGGGCCGCGCCGTGCAGGTTGGAAAGCTGGTCGGCGTGAAGCTTCACCGGCAGGCCGAGCGCCTTCGCCCTGTCGAAGACGCGCGCCATCTGCTCCGGCGAAAACGCAATGCCCTCGCAAAAGCCGTCGACGGCGTCGGCGAGATTTTCGGCGGCAATTTCCGGCAGGATGGTCCCGGTGACAAGATCGATGAAGGCATCCTTGTCGCCCTTGGCTTCCGGCGGCAGGGCATGCGCGGCAAGACACGTCGTGCTGACCGTAACGGGGCGCTCGTCGGCCAGGCGGCGGGCAGCGCGCAGCGATTTCTTCTCGTTGTCGGCATCGAGACCGTAGCCCGATTTCACCTCGACGGTGGTGACACCTTCGGCCATCAGCGCGTCGAGACGCGGCAGCGTTTCGGCGACGAGCTCGTCCTCGCTCGCGGCGCGCAGCGACTTGACCGAGGAGACGATGCCGCCGCCGGCGCGCGCCACTTCTTCATAGGTGGCGCCGGCCAGACGCATCTCGAACTCGTTGGCGCGGTTGCCCGCATAGACCAGATGAGTATGGCAGTCGATCAGACCGGGCGTGATCCAGCGTCCCCCACAATCGACGGTCCTGGCGCCCTGCCCGGCCGCAGCCGGCATGTCCGCCTCGGGGCCGGCGTAAACGACAAGCCCGTCGCGCGCGGCGACTGCGCCTCTTTCGACGATGCCGAGACCGGCCGCGCCATCGGCCATGGTCACCAGGCGCGCATTGCGCCAGACCCGATGGCCGCTCTTCCCGTTTGCTCCACCCATCATCTTTTCCGTTTGCTTGGATGGCGATTATGTATATACATATTGGAGCGCGACGCAAGTGATAATGTCGCCTGGGTTCAGATTCGGAGAGGAACGTGACGGCGATCTTTGCGGAACAGGCGCTTATGCCCGAGGGCTGGCAAAGCAATGTCAGGATCGCCTTCGACGGCGGCAGCGTCTCCGCGGTCGAGACCGGCACTTCGGCGCGGGCCGGCGACGAGCGGCATGCCATCGTCCTGCCGGGCATGCCCAACCTGCACAGCCACGCCTTCCAACGCGGCATGGCGGGTCTTGCCGAACTGCGCGGCCCCTCGGCCGACAGCTTCTGGAGCTGGCGCGAGGTGATGTACCGCTTCGCGCTGTCGATGACGCCGGACCAGGTCGAGGCCGTGGCGGCGCAGCTCTATGTCGAGATGCTGGAAGCCGGCTTCTCGCGCGTCGGGGAGTTCCATTATCTGCATCACGACCGCGACGGACAGCCTTACGCCAATATCGCCGAGATGGCGGACCGGGTCGCGGCTGCCGCGGCCGAGACCGGTATCGGCCTGACGCTGCTGCCGGTCTTCTATGCCCATTCCGCCTTCGGGGGCGCCGCTCCCAACGAAGGCCAGCGTCGATTCATCAATGATGTCGAGCGCTTCGGACGTCTGCTTGAGAAAGCCCGCGAGGACGTTCGCTCATTGGAGCAGGCCGTCGTCGGTGTCGCGCCGCACAGCCTGCGCGCCGCAACGCCGGACGAGATCAACGCGGTCGCGGCTATGACGCCGAACGGGCCGATCCACATCCATGTCGCCGAGCAGGTGAAGGAGGTCGAGGACTGCATCGCCTGGTCAGGCAACCGGCCGGTCGAATTCCTGCTTGCCAACGCCGAGGTGGACGAGCGCTGGTGCCTGATCCACGCCACGCATATGACCGAGGCGGAAACGGTCGCGATGGCGAGGAGCGGCGCTATCGCCGGACTCTGCCCGGTCACCGAGGCCAATCTCGGCGACGGCACTTTCGCGGCCCCGCTCTTTATCGAGCATGGCGGCCGCTTCGGCGTCGGTTCAGATTCCAATGTGCTGATCGGCTTGCCGGACGAGCTGAGGCAGCTCGAATATTCGCAACGCCTCGCCCACCGCGCCCGCAACGTGCTGGCCCGCGCGGGCGGATCCACGGGGCGCGCGCTGTTCGATGCTTCGCTTGCCGGTGGCAGCCAGGCGCTTGGGGCCGGCTCCTCGCAGATTGCCGCCGGGGGTCCGGCCGATTTTGTCTCTCTCGACCGAAACCATCCTTCACTGGCCGGCAAGGCGGGCGACGCGATCCTCGACGCCTGGATTTTCGCCAATGGCAGTAAGGTCGATTGCGTCTGGGTGCACGGCAAGAAGCAGGTCAGCGGCGGCAGGCATGCTAAGCGCGAGGCGGTCGCCGCGCGGTTCCGCGAAGTCATGAGCGCATTGTCGCAAGGCTGAAGCAGGACCCGTCCGATGAGCTTGGTCGAGACAGACGATGTCGATGGGGGCGAGATCCTCTCTCTGCACCAGCGTATCCTCTCCGACATCCGCGAAAAGATCCTCTCAGGCGTCTGGGCGCCGGGGCATCGCATTCCCTTCGAGCACGAGCTGACGGCTCAATACAACTGCTCGCGCATGACGGTGAACAAGGCGCTGTCGCAGCTTGCCAAGGCCGGACTGATCGAGCGCCGCCGCCGTTCCGGCAGTTTCGTGCGCCAGCCGCAATCGCAGGCGGCGGTGCTGGAACTGCACGACATCAGGATCGAAGTCGAGGCGCTTGGCCTGCCCTATCGCTATGAGCGGTTGGAACGCGCCAAGCGGCGCAGCGACGCTGAAGACCGCGCTCTGCTCGGGCTGGCCGCGCCAGGGCCGGTGCTTGCGCTGGAAGGCCTGCATTTTGCCGGCGAACGGCCGTTCGCGCTGGAGCAGCGATTGATCAATCTTTCAGCGGTGGCCGAGGCAGCCGAGGAAGAATTTATCGAGATCGCGCCCGGCCCCTGGCTGATCGGCCGCGTGCCGTGGAGCGAGGCCGAGCATCGCATCCGCGCCATGGCGGCCGACGAGAATATTGCCGACGCGCTTGACATCGACGCGGGCGCGCCCTGCCTGGTGGTCGAACGCCGCACCTGGAGCGCCGAGCACCCGGTGACGCATGTACGCTTCATCTATCCGGCGGAGAGCCATACGCTGGTGGCAAGGTTCACGCCGTCGCAGGGGTAGTGCTGTCACCTTCTCCCACAAGAAGGGGAGAAGGTGAGGCAGGCGCTTTACAGCGCCGCAGTCACAATGATCTCGACCAGATATTCCGGAGCGGCGAGCTTGGCTTCGCCGGTGGCGCGCGCCGGGGTGTGACCCTGCGGCACCCACTTGTCCCATTCCGAGTTCATTTCAGCGAAGGTGCCCATGTCGGCCAACCAGATGATCGCCTGGACGATCTTGGTCTTGTCGGTGCCGGCCTTGGCCAGCAATTCGTCGATGGTTTTCAGGATGTCGCGGGTCTGCGAAGCGACGTTGCCGCCGGGCTCGCCGACCTGACCGGCCAGATAGACAGTGTTGCCGTGGATGACGATCTGGCTCATGCGCGGGCCGACATCGATGCGACGAATGCTCATTGGAGGTTCCTTCGTTGTGGAGTCGCTGCTCTTTAGAGTCCGGGCCGGCCTGGAGCAAGGCCGGCGGCCACGAAACCAATTGAGCCAATTGTCTGGTCCGCCTACACGGCGAGTTGACCGGCCGTGACACAATTCCGCCGGACCACTATGTTGACTAATGTAATAACATCACATATCGACGACACACTCGATTTCGCGGACCGACGTCTGATGACCAATGCCTGCCTGACCTTCCGCGACCTGACGCTTGGCTACGGCAGCCATCCGGCGATCCATCACCTCAACGGCATCGTCCGCAGAGGCTCGCTGACCGCCGTGGTCGGCGCCAATGGTTCGGGCAAGTCGACGCTGATGAAGGGCATTGTCGGCGTGCTGAAGCCGATGGAAGGCGCGGTGGTCCGCATGCCGGGCGTCCGTACCGCCTATCTGCCGCAGCAGTCGGAGCTCGACCGCTCCTTTCCGGCGCGCGTCGTCGACCTGGTCTCGCTGGGGCTGTGGCCGAAGCGCGGCATGCTCGGCCGCTATACGAAAGAGGATCGCGAGTCTGTCAGCAAGGCGCTGATGGCAGTCGGGCTCGGCGGCTTCGAGAAGCGGCCGATCGACACGCTCTCCGGCGGCCAACTGCAGCGCACGCTGTTTGCCCGCGTGCTTTTGCAGGATGCCGACCTCATCCTGCTAGACGAGCCGTTCAACGCGGTCGATGCCAAGACCGTCGGCGACCTCATCCAGCTCATAAAACGCTGGCATGGCGAGGAGCGCACGATCATGGTCGTGGTGCACGACCTCGATCTGGTGCGGCAGAATTTCCCGGAAACGCTGCTGCTTGCGCGCCAGCCGGTGGCCTGGGGCGACACAAAGGAAACGCTGCGGCCGGAGAACCTGCTCAAGGCGAGGCGTTTCCATGAGGCGTGGGAAGAGAACGCGCCCTGGTGCGAGCCGAGCGTGCATGATCATGGCCATGAACACGACCATCATGATCATGCGCACCATGACGACCACCAGCACGGCTCCGGACCGAGGGTGGCGTGATGGATTTCCTCTACGGCCTGCTTATCGCGCCCTTTGCCGATTTCGCCTTTATGCAGCGGGCGCTGTTCGGCTCGCTGATGCTGTCGCTCGGCGCCTGCCCGGTCGGCGTCTTCCTGATGCTCAGGCGCATGAGCCTGTCCGGCGATGCGATGGCGCATGCCATCCTGCCGGGCGCGGCGGCAGGCTTCCTGCTCTACGGGCTCGAGATCCTGCCGATGACGGTCGGCGGGCTGATCGCCGGCATCATCGTGGCGCTTGGCGCGGGCGCCGTCTCGCGTTTCACCATCCAGCGCGAGGACGCTTCGATGGCGGCCTTCTATCTGATCTCACTTGCCGTCGGCGTGCTGATGGTGTCGATCCGCGGCTCCAGCGTCGACCTGATGCATGTGCTGTTCGGCACGGTGCTCGCTCTCAACAATGAGGCGCTCATCCTGATCGGCGGCATCGTGGCGGTAACGCTCGCCTGCCTCGCCATTTTCTGGCGCGCGCTGGTCGCCGAATGCCTCGATCCGCTGTTTCTGCGCTCGGTGAGCCGCATGGGCAGCCCGGTGCATTTCATCTTCCTCGGGTTGGTCGTGCTCAACCTCGTCGGCGGCTTCCAGGCGCTGGGTACGCTGCTCTCGGTCGGGCTGATGATGCTGCCTGCCGCGGCTGCCCGCTTCTGGACGGTGCGCGTCGAACCGATGTGCGCGCTCGCCGTGCTGATCGGCTTTGCCTCCTGCATTGCCGGGTTGCTTCTGTCCTACCATGCGTCGCTGCCGTCCGGCCCGGCGATCATCCTTTCGTCCGGCGTCGTCTATTTCTGCTCGATCCTGTTCGGCACGCGCGGCGCGCTGCGCGCCCGCATCGTGCATCACCGACACCGGACTGCCTGACCCTATTCCCACCCCTTAACAGGAGACGTTGCCAATGCTGAAATCCTTCCGAGCCGCCCTGGCGATGAGCGTTATAACATTAAGCGCCCTCGCGACCTCGTCGGCCTTCGGGGCGCCGCTGAAAGTGGTGGCGAGTTTCACCGTGATTGCCGACTTCGCGAAAAATGTCGGTGGCGACCGCGTCAACATCACCACCATCGTCGGGCCGGACGGCGACGCGCATGTCTATGAGCCAAGCCCGGCCGACGCGGTGGCGATGGCGAAAGCCGATGTCGTGCTGGTCAACGGCCTGCATTTCGAAGGTTTCCTGCAGCGCCTCGTCGATGCCAGCGCCACCAAGGCTTTGATCGTGACGTTGACCAAGGGCGTGACGCCGATCGACTTCAAGCCGGAATTCGCCGATGCGGATGCCGCCGAAGGAGCCGGCACCGACGGCGGCAAGACGGTCACCGACCCGCACGCCTTCCAGTCGATCGCCAACGCCAAGATCTATGTGAAGAACATCGCCGACGCTTTCTGCTCCGCCGACAGCGAGGGTTGCGACAGCTACAAGGCGAACGCCGCCGCCTACACCACCAAGCTCGACGCGCTGGAGACCGAGGTGAAGGCTGCGATCCAGTCGATCCCCGAAGCCAAGCGCGTCGTCATCACCTCGCATGACGCGTTCGGCTATTTCGAGCACGAATACGGGCTGACATTCCTCGCGCCCCAAGGCATCTCGACCGACGCGGAGCCTTCGGCCGCCGACGTCGCCAAGCTGGTTAGCCAAGTGAAGCAGGACAAGGCGGCGGCGATCTTCATCGAGAACATCACCAATCCGCGGCTGATCGAGCAGATCGCCGGCGAGACCGGCATCAAGGTCGGCGGCACGCTCTATTCGGACGCGCTGTCGGGCTCGGACGGCCCGGCCTCGACCTATATCGACATGATGCACAACAACATCACGCAGATCAAAGGCGCGATCATGGGAAGCTGAGCGGCGCAACATCCAACCGGGCCAACACGGCCCGGTTGGATTTTTCGATCGGCTGTCGCTATTTGGCAGGGAATTTCTTCAATGCGGATTGCCGCCTCTCTCCCGGGGTGGCAAGACTGACGCCAAAGAGATCGCGAGGACGACATCATGGAATACCGCCAGATCAGCGACGACTATTCGGTCTCCGGCCAGATCCAGCCCGAGGATATCGCCGCCATCAAAGACGCCGGTTTCAAAAGCGTGATCTGCAACCGGCCGGACGACGAACAGCCCGGACAACCTTCGGCGGGCAGCGTTCAGGCCGCAGCCGAGGCGGCAGGCCTTGCCTTCCGCTATATTCCGGTGATCAGCGGCCAGATCACCATGGACAATGTCGAGGACCAGGCCGCCGCACTCGACGAGCTCGAAGGGCCGGTCTTCGCCTATTGCCGCTCAGGCGCACGCTGCACCAATCTTTACGGGCTGATCCAGCAGCAGCGGGGTTAAATCGGCAGCGCGCCGGTTTCCTTCAGCGTCTCCAGCACGATCGCCGTCTTCACATGCTGCACGGATTCGTGCGGCAGCAGAACGCCGTTGACGAACTCGGACAATGATTTGAGATCGGGCGTGACTACCTTCAGTATGTAATCCATCTCGCCGGTCAGCGCATGCGCCTCCTGCACCTCGGGCAGGCGGGCGACCAATTCGCCGAAGCGGCGTGCATTGTCGCGGTTGTGGGTGGCCAGGGTCACCGAGATGACGTTGACCAGCGAAAAGCCCAGGCGATCGCGGTCGAGCACGGCGCAATAACCTCTGATATAGCCGTCCTCCTCCAGCCGCTGACGGCGGCGCGAGCATTGCGAGGGCGACAGGTTCACGCGCTCGGAAAGGTCGTTGTTGGTGAAGCGCGCATCCTCCTGCAGAAGCGCCATTATTTTGCGGTCGAATTGATCTAGGCGCGCGTCATCCATCAACATTCCTCCATTCATGCACAATTTACGCGCATGATGACCTTTTCAAGCGGTTGAATGCAAGCACCGTGCGGCTGCTCCGCGCTATCATCGCGAAAATGGCCAAGCCCGGCCGCAACAGCTTTCGGAGGATTGCCATGGGCCCCTTCCCGCACGACGCCCCGCCCGCGAAAATCAGCAAGCAGAACCCGGCTGGCACAGACGGCTTCGAATTCGTGGAGTTCGCGCATCCGGAGCCGGCCAAGCTCGCCGAGCTCTTCACCCGCATGGGTTATGTCGCGGTGGCGAGGCACCGGACCAAGGACATTACCGTCTGGCGGCAGGGCGACATCAACTATGTCGTCAATGCCGAGCCAGGCTCGCATGCGATGAAGTTCGTGGAGGAGCACGGCCCTTGCGCCGCCTCGATGGCGTGGCGTGTGGTCGACGCCAAACACGCGTTCGACCATGCGGTGTCGAAGGGAGCGACGCCCTATGAAGGCACCGACAAGGCGCTCGACGTGCCGGCCATCGTCGGTATCGGCGGCTCGCTGCTCTACTTCATCGAAGTCTATGGCGAGAAGGGCTCGGCCTATGACGCCGAGTTCGAGTGGCTGGGCGAGCGCGACCCCAAGCCCGAAGGCGTCGGCTTCTATTTCCTCGACCACCTCACCCACAATGTCTATCGCGGCAACATGGACAAATGGTGGGACTTCTATCGCGACCTGTTCGGTTTCAAGCAGATCCATTTCTTCGACATTGACGGCAAGATCACCGGCCTTGTCAGTCGCGCCATCACCTCGCCCTGTGGCAAGATCCGCATTCCGCTGAACGAGTCCAAGGACGAGACCAGCCAGATCGCCGAGTATCTGAAGAAGTACAATGGCGAGGGCATCCAGCATATCGCGGTCGGCACCGACGCCATCTACGAGGCGACCGACAAGCTTGCCGCCAACGGGTTGAAGTTCATGCCCGGTCCGCCCGACACCTATTACGAGATGTCGCACGACAGGGTGAACGACCATGACGAGCCGATCGAGCGCATGAAAAAGCATGGCATCCTCATCGACGGCGAAGGCGTCGTCGATGGCGGCGTGACCAAGATCCTGTTGCAGATCTTCTCGAAGACGGTCATCGGCCCGATCTTCTTCGAGTTCATCCAGCGGAAAGGCGACGAAGGCTTTGGCGAAGGTAATTTCCGGGCGCTGTTCGAATCGATCGAGCAGGACCAGATCAAGCGGGGAGTGATCAAGCTGGACGGCAAGGCGGCTTAAAACCTCAAGCTCATTTGCGGCTCGATCGGCTTTGATCTAAGTTCCGATCTTAAGAGGTCGAGCTGTGATCGTGTCCATAACTGAGGCTAGGGCCAAACTGTCGGAACTCGTGAGGCGCGCAAAGCTGGCGAGGAGATTGTGATTACCCGGCGCGGGAAAGCTGTAGCGCGTCTTCTACCGCCTCCAGCGAAGCACGACATTTCACCCCACAACAGTGCGGTATCAGCTTAGCCTACGACCGGAGCCCCAGCCGCTCGACCTCTTCGTTCCTCAGCTTCACGTCATATTCAAGAAGGAACTCATCCAATTGCGGCGGCGGAACGGAAGTGCCGCAGAGCATCGCATGCACTTGGCCGCGATGATGGATGTCGTGCAGGAAGACGTGTGCGAGGATATCGCCGATGCGTTCGGGAATCATGCCGTCCTCGCGCCGGTCGGTGATGACGCGGCGGTCGAGATCGGCCTCCGACAGGCCGTCGCAGAAGGCAATCAGCCTGCGGTCGAAATCGGCCTGGGCGGCCGCCAGGCTCGCCACATCGTCGAACGGCACGAAGGTGTCGTATGCCGCGGCGCCTAGGCCGCCATCGGTCAGGAAGTCGAGATAGAGATGGTCAACCGCAAGGATGTGGTTGAGCGTCTCCTTGATCGACGGGAAAAAGCTGGTGCGCATGGCTTCGAACTCGCCGGGCTTCAGCGCAAGCACGGCACGGTAGAGCCGGTCGTTCGACCACAGATTGTTGCGCGCCATGCGGCGCAGGTGCTCGAGCAGGGTCACCGTTCGGGCTCTCCCTCACCCTTCGTATTTCTCGACCTTCTGCTCGATGGCGCCGAAGATCGAGTGGCCGGCTCTGTCCTTCATCTCGATGCGCACCGTGTCGCCGAAATGCAGGAAGGGCGTCTTCGGCTCGCCCGACTCGATGGTTTCGATCATGCGTTGTTCGGCTAAGCACGAATAACCGGCGCCGCCAGCCGATACCGGCTTGCCCGGCCCGCCGTCGAGCTTGTTGGAAACGGTGCCCGAGCCGATGATGGTGCCGGCGGCGAGCGGCCGCGTCTTCGCGGCGTGCACGATGAGCGCCGGAAAGTCGAAGGTCATATCGACGCCTGCATTGGCTCGGCCGAACGGCTTGCCGTTGACGTCGACCGGAAGGGCAAGGTTGACTTTGCCGCCGTCCCAGGCCTCGCCCAGTTCGTCGGGCGTGACCGCGACCGGCGAGAAAGCCGAGGACGGTTTCGACTGGAAGAAGCCGAAACCTTTGGCAAGCTCCGGTCCGGTGATGGCGCGCAACGTGACGTCGTTGACCAGCATGATGAGGCGGATCGCCGCCCTCGCTGCGTCCAGCCCTGCCCCCATCGGCACGTCGTCGACGATGACGGCGACCTCGGCCTCCAGATCGATGCCGAAGGCCTCGTCGGCCACGCGGATCGGATCGCGCGGCGCAATGAAGGAGTCCGAGCCGCCCTGGTAGATCAGCGGATCGGTCCAGAAGCTCGCCGGCATCTCGGCACCGCGCGCTTTGCGCACCAGTTCGACATGATTCACATAGGCCGAGCCGTCGGCCCACTGATAGGCACGCGGCAGCGGCGAATGCGCGTCATGCTCGTGGAAGCGCGCCGAAGGCACCGCATTGGTCTCCAGCGATTCCGCCATTGCCGCCAGATGCGGCGCGATTCGGCGCCAGTCGTCGAGCGCGGCCTGCAGCGTCGGCACCAGGAAGGAAGCGTCGGTGAACCGCGTCAGATCGCGCGAGACCACGACCAGCTTCCCGTCGCGGGTCCCGTTCTTCAGTGTGGCAAGCTTCATGCGGTTTCCTCTCCTGATGCGGCTTTTGCGCCGCTTAACCCCACAACAAGACCATCGCGGGCGATCGTCAAGTCGCCGGACCATGTTTTCCTGACGGCAGCGATCCAATCGGCCTCGCCGACCGCGGGATCGTCGGCCGGTATGAGATGGGTGAGCACCAGCCGCCTCACGTTGGCATCCCTTGCTATTCGGCCCGCCTCTTCGGCGAGGCTATGGCTGGCGAAGAGATGCTCGCGCAGCCGCGCGCCATTGCCGGTCCGCGCGACCAGCCTTTCGACGCCCGATTCCAGCATGGCTTCATGGACAAGGATGTCGGCCTCTTTGGCAAACCCGGCTAGCGGCGGAAAGAATGCAGTGTCGGAGGAAAACACCACACTCCTGCCGTCATGCTCGAAACGCAGCGCAAAGCAGTCCGTCACTGGCGGATGCTCGACGCGCAGGGCCGTCACCATCAGGCCATGCTCGTCCAGCACCAGTCCTTCGGCGAATTCCTCGACGGTGACCAGTGTGCGGATGTCGGGCCGGCCTTCGTCGACGATGCGTATTTCGATGTCGAACTCCAGCGCCTGGCAGAAGCACTGCCAGTAATGGCCGGTGCCTGGCGGCCCATAGATCCTTACTGGCGACGCCAGTCCAGCGGTCCAGGCGGTGTGGATCAGCGGCCCGAGTTCGAGAACATGATCCGAATGGAGGTGCGTGATGAAGATCAGGTCGAGCGTCTTCAGGCTTGAGCCGGCATCGACCAGGCCGCGCGTGACGCCCAGCCCGCAATCGACGACAATGGTTCGCCCACCGAGTTCCAGCAGTGTGGACGTCGGCCATGGACCGCGCGGCCGCAAAGCCGGGCCGCCCTTGGAGCCCAGAAGCACCAGCCGGTCGCTCATCGGGCGCGCCTCAAGACCAGTCGCCTTCCGGCGTGCCGTTGAAACGTTTCTTCAAGTCGGCCCAGCAGTCGATATAGTTCTCCTGCAAGGTGCCGAGCTCGGCAGCATAGCGTGTCAGCATCTGGGGAAAGCGCGTCTCGAACATGAAGGCCATGGTGTTGTCGAGCTTCACCGGCTTCAGCTCCGCGCGGGTGGCTTTCTCAAAACCCGATGCGTCGGGCCCATGCGCCAGCATCTGGTTGTGCAGGCTGATGCCCCCCGGCACGAAACCTTCTTCCTTGGCGTCGTACTGGCCATGGATCAGGCCCATGAACTCGCTCATGATGTTGCGGTGATACCAGGGCGGCCGGAATGTGTTTTCAGCCACCAGCCAGCGCGGCGGGAAGATGACGAAGTCGACATTCGCCGTACCCTCCTCGCCGCTCGGCGCCGTCAGCACGGTGAAAATCGACGGATCGGGGTGGTCGAACAGGATGGCACCAACCGGCGAAAAGGTCGCCAGATCATATTTGTAGGGCGCGTAGTTGCCATGCCACGCGACGACGTCGAGCGGCGAATGGTCGAGCTCGGTGACATGGAAGGTGCCGCACCACTTTACGATCAGCCGGCACGGCGTCTCCTTCTCCTCGAACCAGGCGCAGGGCGTCTTGAAGTCGCGCGGGTTGGCGAGGCAATTGGCGCCGATCGGGCCGCGGTCGGGCATGGTGAACTTGGCGCCGTAATTCTCGCAGACATAGCCGCGCGCCTCCTTGTCGGCGAGTTCGACCTTGAAGACGAGGCCGCGCGGCAGCACGGCGATCTCACCGGGGCGAAGCTCGATGACGCCCATCTCGGTGACGAAGCGCAGTGCGCCGACCTGCGGCACGACCAGCAATTCGCCGTCGGCGTTGAAGAAATGGTCGTCCACCATCGAGCGGTTGGCGACATAGACATGCGCGGCCATGCCGGATTGGCCCACCGCATCGCCGGCGGTGGTGAAGGTGCGCATGCCGGAAATGAAGTCGGTCGGCTCGCTGGGCATCGGGGTTGGATTCCACCGGTACTGGCCGAGCGCCAGCTCGTGGTCGCCGATATTGGGCGCGGTCTTCCACAAAGGATAGCTGGCGCCCTTGAAGCGGCCGGTATGCTTTACGCTGGGGCGTATGCGATAAAGCCAGGAGCGCTCGTTGGTGCCGCGCGGCGCGGTGAAGGGTGAGCCCGACAGCTGCTCCGCGTAGAGGCCGTAGGCCGGCCGCTGCGGCGAGTTGCGGCCCTGCGGCAGCGAGCCGGGCAGCGTCTCGGTCTCGAAATCGTTGCCGAAGCCCGGCATATAGGAAAAACCCATCCGATCCTCCCTGATCCCGACTTGCCAACCTCTTGGACTTGGCGTGCCGGCGATGTTGACCAAACTGGTTTCATTTGTAACCATCGAAAATGTAACTATCAACGGCGCGCTGTATATGGGGGAGCACTTCATGGAATCGGATATCCTCGCGCTGGAAAGCTTCCTGCCCTATCGGCTCTATCGGTTGGCGGACACCGTCAGCCGCGAGTTCTCGCGCATCTACAAGGAGCGCCACGGCCTGACGCGGCCGGAATGGCGCACGCTTTCAGGGCTGGGCGAACGCGGCACAATGACGGCGACAGAGCTCGGCGAGCAATCGGCCATGCACAAGACCAAGGTGTCGCGCGCTGTGGCCGAGCTGGAGCGGCGGCGCTGGCTGACGCGCACACCCGACGAAAACGACCGCCGCGTCGAGCACCTGATGCTGACCAAGGCGGGACTTGCCGCCTATCGCGAAATGGTGCCGCTGGCGAAGGCGTTTGAGAGGGAGTTGGTGGCGAGGCTGAGTGAGGAGGAACGGGCGGCCATAGCGATGGGGGTGGCGGCGCTGGAGGAGGCTTTGTCTTCTTCGTAGCGATCCATCACCCCCTGGCCAGCAGGCCAGAGGGGTTGCTGTCCCGCCAGCGTTGCCAGGATGCTGCTTCAATCAAACCCTACCAATCCATCACCACCTTCCCAGAACTTCCACTCCTCATCGCATCGAAACCCGCCTGGAAGTCGTCGATGCCGATCCGATGCGTAATGAGCCCCGACACATCCAGCGGTCCCTGCACCAGCGCGATCATCTTGTACCAGGTCTCGAACATCTCGCGGCCGTAGATGCCTTTCAGATGCAGCATCTTGAAGATGACCTTGTTCCAGTCGATCTCGAAGCCGGTGGGCGCGATGCCGAGGACGGCGATCTTGCCGCCATTGTTCATGGTGTCGATCATGTCGCGGAAGGCGGGCGCGGCGCCCGACATTTCAAGCCCGACGTCAAAGCCTTCGGTCATGCCGAGCTTCGGCATGACATCGCGCAGCTTTTCCTTGGACGCGTCGACGACGTGCTGGACGCCGAGCTTCCTCGCAAGCTCCAGCCGCACCGGGTTGATGTCGGTGATGACGACCTTTCGCGCGCCGACGCATTGCGCCACGAGCGCGCCCATGATGCCGATCGGTCCGGCGCCGGTGACCAGCACGTCCTCGCCGACCAGATCGAAGGACAGTGCCGTGTGCACGGCATTGCCCAGTGGATCGAAGATGGCGGCGATCTCGTCCGGCACGTCGTCGGGGATCGGCACGACATTGTGCTGCGGGATCGCCACGTATTCGCCGAAGGCGCCCGGACGGTTGACGCCAACGCCCAGCGTGTTGCGGCAGAGGTGCCCTCGCCCCGCGCGGCAGTTGCGGCAGTGGCCGCAGACGATATGGCCCTCGCCCGAGACGCGCTGGCCCACCTTGTATTCGGTGACGGCCGCGCCGTAATCGGCGACCGTGCCGACGAATTCGTGGCCGGTCACCATCGGCACCGGCACGGTCTTCTGCGCCCACTGGTCCCAATTGTAGATGTGGACGTCGGTGCCGCAAATCGCGGTCTTCCTGACCTTGATCAGCACGTCGTTGGGGCCGATCTCCGGGATCGGCACTTCTTCCATCCAGATGCCGGGCTCGGCCTTGGCCTTCACCAGCGCCTTCATCATGTTGGACATCAGACGCTCCTCAAAAATCTTGCCTGTCTTGATGGATCGGCTGCATCAGGCGGCCACCTCCAGGATTTTCTTCAATCGCAGCAAATCTCGATCGGTCGAACGGCGGACGGCCCAGGCCATGAATGGCGCGACCAGACGTGAAAAGCCGGTTGGCGCACCGCGGTTTCTGAGCGCCATATGCGTACGGCCTTCGCCAGCATCCCGCCATGTGTAACTCGTCTCCATCGGAAAAGGCCCTTCGGCGGTTCGCATTACAAGCCGTTCGCCCTGCACGAATTCGACAATTTCGTAGGTGTAGACAAGCCGCCGCCCGAGGAACTGAGCCACGAAGGCAATTCTCGAGCCTACCCTTGACGGCCGCGGCGTCTTCCACTCCACCGATATGATGTTGACGTACCAGCGCGGAACATTGTCCGGATCGGCCGAGAAGGCGGCGACGTCTGCGCGCGGCCTGGATATCTCGATACTGCTCGTCACATCGATCGCCATGGCTCGCTTCGATTTCCCGCGGTAGCGTCAAGCGATTACACCCAGTTCCCTTCCCACCGCACCGAACGCCGCGACGGCGCGATCGATATCGGCGCTGGAATGGGCGGCCGACATCTGCGTGCGGATGCGGGCCTGGCCCTTCGGCACCACCGGGAAGGAGAAGCCGATGACGTAGATGCCGCGCTTCAGCATGCGCTGCGCCATCTCCTGCGCCAAAGCCGCGTCGCCCAGCATCACCGGGATGATCGGATGATCGGCGCCGGCGAGCGTGAAGCCCAGCTTGCCCATCTCGGAGCGGAACCGGTCCGCATTGGCATATAGGCGCTGGCGCAGCGCGCCGCCATTGCGGATCAGTTCGAACACCTTGAGCGAGGCGCCGGCTATCGCCGGCATCAGCGTGTTGGAGAAGAGATAGGGCCGCGAGCGCTGGCGCAGCCAGTCGACGACCTCTCTCTTGCCCGACGTGTAGCCGCCCGAGGCGCCGCCCAGGGCCTTGCCCAGCGTACCGGTGATGATGTCCACCCTGCCCTCGACGCCGCAATGCTCGGCCGAGCCGCGGCCGTTCTTGCCGACGAAGCCGACCGCATGGCTGTCGTCGACCATGACCATGGCGTCATATTTTTCGGCAAGATCGCAGACGCCCTGGAGATTGGCGATGATGCCGTCCATCGAAAACACGCCGTCGGTGGCGATCAGCCGGAAGCGGCAGTCCTTCGCCTCCTTCAGCCGCGCCTCGAGATCGGCCATGTCGTTGTTGGCGTAGCGGAAGCGCTTGGCCTTGGAGAGCCGCACACCGTCGATGATCGAAGCATGGTTCAGTGCGTCGGAGATGATTGCGTCCTCCTCGCCGAGCAGCGTTTCGAATAGGCCGCCATTGGCGTCGAAGCAGGAAGAATAAAGGATGGTGTCTTCCATGCCGAGGAACGACGAGATCGTCGCCTCGAGTCCCTTGTGCTCCTCCTGCGTGCCGCAGATGAAGCGCACCGAAGCCATGCCGTAGCCGTAGCGGTCGAGGGCATGTTTTGCCGCATCGCGCAGATCCGGGCTGTCAGCGAGGCCGAGATAGTTGTTGGCGCAGAAATTCAGCACCTTCTGGCCAGCGACCTCGATCTCGGCGGACTGCATGGAGGAAATGACGCGCTCGGACTTGTAGAGCCCGGCCGATTTCAGGCCCTGGAGCTCGCTGTCGATGTGGGAAAGGAATGCTTTGCTCATGATGCGGCCCTGTTCGGTTCGAGGCCGGACTGTCGCGCTATGGCTGCAAAAAATCCATCGCAAAAGCGACCGCTTCGGTGGCGTCGCGAAAGCTCGATCGCAATCCTTTGCGACGGTGCGACGGTAATGCGATCAAAAAGAGGTGTGCGGGAAAGGACGTGATAACCATCTTACCAGCTTTGCCGCGCCGCCGCGATCGCCGCCAGCCTCCCTTGCCGACCTGTTAACCCTTTCTGGGCAAGCGTTTTCCCGCCACGAATCCAGGGCAGGAATCCGTCGACCGGAGGGGTCAGCAAGTTATGTCGCAGCAGCCAGTGCAGAGCGTTTCGCGCAAGCTGATCCTGCTCATCAAGACCGGCTACTGGCTGGCGCTGACGATCATTGCCGCCATGGTGGTGGCTTCCTTCATTCTTCTGCAGCAGTTGATGGCTCAGCAGCAGCGTAATGATGCGCTGCTCGACATCGTCTCGACGCAGAAGGCGCTGTCGCAGCGCATCGTCTTCCTGGCCAGCGCCACGGGTGCTGCCTCGCGCGACAAGCAGCCGGCGCTGGTCACCGCGCTCAAGCAGGCGACGGGCGAGTTCGAGACCAATTACGACCGGCTGCTCAAGGAGACCGGCGCCGATCCGCTCTCGCCGGCGCGCAACGATCCGAAGTCGATCGAATATGTGCTGTTCAACAAGCCGTTCCACCTCGACTATTTCTCGGTCGGCCTCGTCGCCAATGGCGACAGGCTGGTCTCGTCCTTCGAGTCGCAGCTCGGCATGCAAAGCGACGGGTACAAGGGCGACGGTGACCGCGTCGGCCTCGACGCTTCCGTCGCCAACGCCACCATGTCCGGCTATGCCGCGCTCGGCCAGCGCATCCACGCCTTCGCCAACGAAAAGTCGAGCAGCATCCTCGAGCTGCACCGCACGCTGTTCTTCGCCACCCTTGGCGTCATCGTGCTGGTGGCGCTGTTCATCTTCCGGCCGATGTCCAAAGCCATTCTGCGCAAGACGCGCGAGCTGGTCGACGCGCGCAACTCGATGGCTTTCATCGCCGTGCATGACGGCCTGACGGGCCTGCACAACCGCACCTTTCTCACCGACCATTTCGACACGCTGATCAAAGGAGCGCACCGCCGCCGCGAGCGGCTGGCGGTGATCCAGTTCGATCTCGATCGTTTCAAGCAGATCAACGACACGCTTGGCCACGCCGCCGGTGACTATGTGCTGGTGGTGACGGCGCAACGCATGCGCGACTCCTGCCGGGCGTCGGACCTCTGCGCGCGGCTCGGCGGCGACGAGTTCGTGATGATCCTCAATGGCGCCGGCACCACCGAGGACATCCATGCGCTCGCCAAGCGCATCCTCGGCGAGATCAACGAGCCGATCACCTTCCAGGGCACGACCATCATGCCCGGCGCCAGCGCCGGCATCGCGGTCTATCCGGTTGACGCCGACAACGCGCAGGATCTGCTCGTCCATGCCGACCTCGCGCTCTATTCCGCCAAGAAGCTGGGCGGTGGCAACTTCTCCTTCTTCTCCGAGGAGCTGCGGCGCGAACTCGACTACCGCAAGCAGCTCGAACAGGATATCCGCACGGCGATCGCCGACCGGAGCTTCGAGGTCTATTTCCAGCCGCAAGTGTCGCTGACCAGCGGCAAGATCAGCGGCATCGAGGCATTGGTGCGCTGGAAGCACGCCACGCGCGGCATGATCTCGCCCGGCGAATTCATTCCGGTCGCCGAGAAATGCGGCTTCATGCCGGATATCGGCCGCATCGTCATCAGCAAGGCGATCAACGAGGCCGCCGAATGGGACCGCGCCGGCATCGATTTCGGGCGGATCGCCGTCAATGTCTCGGGCACGGAACTGCGCGAGCCCGATTTCGACACTTTCCTGTTCGGTACGCTCGAGCGCGCGGGACTGCCGCCGCAGAGGCTGGCGTTGGAGATCGTCGAATCCGTCATCCTCGACGACGAGAAGACCGGGATCGCCGCAAAGCTTCGCCACATCCGCGCCGCGGGCGTGCATCTCGAGCTCGACGATTTCGGCACCGGCTATGCCTCGCTGAGCCACGTCAACCCGAACGAGATCGACCGGCTGAAGATCGACCGGCGCTTCGTCCAGAACATCAACGAGAACGGCGACAACACCAAGATCGTGCGCGCCATCACCGAGCTTGCCCGCGGCCTCGGCATCTCGATCGTCGCCGAAGGCGCCGAAACCGAGGCCGAGCTCGATTCTCTGATGGCGATCGGCTGCGACCAGGTGCAGGGCTATTCGATCGCCTTCCCGATGCCGCAGGACAAGGCGCGCGAATGGCTGACGGCGCGCAGCCCGAAGAAAACGAAGTTGAAAGTGCTGCAGGGCAGCTTGGCCTAGCAGGTACGTCGACAAGCTTGACGCAACTGGGCGGGCATGGCGGCCTGTCGTGATCGCAACCGGGTTTTGCGGATGCCGCTTCGTTATCTCCTGCCATTCCTGCTGCTTGTCGCATCGCCGGCCCTGGCGGCAGATCGCACCATATATTTGACCTTCGACGACGGTCCGCTGAACGGCACCAGCAATATCCTCGACGTGCTGCAGGCCGAGCAGGTGCCGGCGACGCTGTTCATGGTCGGCATGCATGCCGACGCGAACGCCACCAACCGGGCGCTGCTGCAACGGGCAAAATCGATGCCGCTGGTGACGATCGGCAATCACAGCTACAGCCATGCCTACAATCACTACCGGCATTTCTACGGCGATACCGAAGGCGTGGTCGCCGACATGCTGAGGGCCAATGCCGTGCT
The DNA here is from genome assembly GCF_029625735.1 of Mesorhizobium sp. WSM4935. Lineage (NCBI taxonomy): Bacteria > Pseudomonadati > Pseudomonadota > Alphaproteobacteria > Hyphomicrobiales > Phyllobacteriaceae > Mesorhizobium > Mesorhizobium sp. WSM4935. The sequence continues at coordinate 59,532 of NZ_JARTVR010000009.1, forward strand.
CGGCCTGACGCCGGCCGTGTATGCGCGGCTGCCGGGACGCGATGTGTTCCGGCTGCCCAATTACTCGAAGGACGACAATTCGCTCGGGCTGGCTGAGGCCGGGCGCGAGGATCCGGATTACGAATTCGTCGCGGCGTCCGGCTTCTGGCTCTATGGCTGGGACCACGAATGGGTGCATGAGGACAGCGGCAAGCCGGTGCAGAGCGTCGACCATCTGGTCAGCGAGATCGACCATCTGTTCGCCTACGGTCACTTCGCCAGGCCGAACAAGCTGATCCTGCTCATGCATGACGAAATGTTCCAGGACGCGTTCGACGGCAAGGCGAAACTGACGGCGTTGATCGCGGCTCTCAGGCTGCGCCATTACGCTTTCGGGGCGATAGCGGGTTATGACTGAGACGATTCGGCGTTGCGCCTAAGCGCCGCCAACACCTCGGCGAATTCCGCGAGCCGTTCATCCGGCAGACCGGCCCGGAGCCGCTTGTCGAAGGCGACCGCCGCAAGGCGCAATTTCTCGAACAATACCTCGCCGGCCTCGGTCAGCGCCACCTGATGGACCCTGCGGTTTTCCGGATCGCGGCGGCGTGTCAGCAACCCTTGCGCTTCCATGGCATTGAGGTGGTGGGTGAGCGTCGCGCCCTGGATGCCGATCATGCCGGCTAGCTCGCGCTGTTTTGCGAGTTCCTTCGACTTGACCGAAAGCAAGGTCAGCCAGACCGGCAGCGTGCCGCCGGCCTCGGCCATGGCGGCATCGAAAGCCTGCGCCACCACTTTCGAGGTGCGGGCGAGATTCATGCCGACGGGTGGGCGGTCAAACGGTGTCATGACCTGACAGTAGAGCAAGCAATGGCATCGTGGAATTCGGCTGAACGCATTGACATCTAATCGTTAGATATCTAACTTTGTCTTAACGATGACGCAGCATCATTGTTGCGGCGCGCAGGCGGCGGACGAATGAGAGGAATTCGGTCATGCAGTATGTCTATATCATCGTTATCGGCCTGCATGTGATGGCCGGCGTGTTCTGGGCCGGCACGACCATTGCGGTTGCCCGCGATCCGGAGATCAAGGCGGAGCGCTTCATCCGGCCGCAGCTCGGCGCCTCCGGCGTCGTTTTCCTGACCGGCATACTGCTGTGGTATTTCTTCCATGAGGGCGCGTTCGGCCCGATGGAGAAGGTGCTGGCGCTGGGCATTTTGACGGCGCTGATCGCCGCTGGCGTACAGGGCGCCCTTGTCGCCTCCTCCAGCAGACAGTTGGCCGGCGCCGATCAAGCGACGCAGACTGAGCTGCGGGCGAAAATGAACAGGGGCGAACGCATCGCGGGCGGGCTGCTGGTCATCACCGTGTTTTGCATGGCGACCGCCAAGCTGTTCTGACATCGCACGGCCGGCGAAACCGACCGGGCGCGGCGCGCAACGGACCGAAGCGGCAGGTGGCTCTCCTTGCAAAGGTCCGTTGCGCGTCACCAACCTGCGGACCGAGCGATCAAAGCACCCTCTAAGCCATTTCGGGGCGCCTGGATGCCTCGCGAATCGCCTTGTGAACATTGCGCTGCAGGTCCATGAAAGTGGCGCTCTCCATGACCTCTTCGCGGCGCGGGCGCTCGATGTCGACGTCGAAAGTTCGCATGATGCGCCCCGGGCCGATGCCCATCACGACAATGCGGTCCGACAGATAGACGGCCTCTTCGACATCGTGGGTGACGAAGAGCACGGTTAGCCTGTGCTCCTCCCAGATCTGGGTGAGCAGCTCCTGCATCTGATGCCTGGTCAGGGCATCGAGCGCACCGAAGGGCTCGTCCATCAGCAGCATCTTGGGGCGGTAGGAAAGCGCGCGCGCAATGGCGACGCGCTGCTTCATGCCGCCCGAAAGTTCGGATGGATAGAGATTGGCCGAGTGCGGGAGCTTGACCAGGTCGAGATGCTCAAGCGCGATCCTGCGGCAGGTGGCACGGTCATGGCCGGCGGCCTTGAGGGCGAACTCGATGTTCTGCTGCGCCGTCAGCCAGGGCAGCAGCGTATAAGACTGGAAAACGACGCCGCGATCGAGACCCGGCTTCAGGATCGGCGACCCATCGATGTCGAGATCGCCGGAGTCGAAATCCTGCAGTCCGGCGACGATCGACAGCAGCGTGCTCTTGCCGCAGCCCGACGTGCCGACCAGCGAAACGAACTCATTGTCGGCGAGGTCGAGATTGATGTCGCGCAGCACTTCGGTGCGCCGCGCGCCGGTGCCGAAGCTCTTGTGGAGACCTTTGATCCGCAGCTTGGGGGAGTTCATCGGCCTTGCCTCGTCATGAACGGCTGTCCTGGCGGAACAGCACCTTGCCCAGCGCCTTCATGACCTGATCGGTGATCAGGCCAAGAATGCCGAGCAGAAGGATGTAGCCGATGATGGTGTTGGTCTGGAAATAGCGCTGCGAGACGGTGATGCGATAGCCGAGCCCGGACGTCGCCGCGACGAGTTCGGCCAGCACGAGCCAGGTCCAGGCCCAGCCTAGGCTGATGCGCAGTGTGTCCCAGATGCCCGGCAAGGCGCTGGGCACCACGATGCGCGTCAGGATCTTGCGATCCGGCAGGCCGAGCGTCCTGCCGAGACCGACGAAGTCGCCCGGCACGCGCTTGACGTTGTCCATGATCATCAGCACCTGCTGGAAGAAGGTGCCGATGAAGATGATTAGAAATTTCTGGATGTCGCTCGTCCCCGCCCACAGGATGGAGAGGGGCACGAATGCCACGACGGGCATGTAGCGGATGAAGTCCACAAGCGGCTCGATGGCAGCTTCCCAGGCCCTGAAGCTGCCGATCAGCACGCCGATCGGGATAGCCAGCGCCGAGGCGATCAGGAAGCCGACCGAAATACGGTAGATCGAGGCCTTGAGATCGGTCAGCAGCGTGCCGTCAGCCCAGAGCTTGCCGAGCTGCGTTGCCACGCTGGCGGGCGACGGCAGGAAGATCGGCTTGACCAAGTCGAGCCCCGTCGCCGCCCACCAGGCGAGGCCGAGACCGGCAAAGACGGCCACGGCGATGATCAGGAAACGGGAGCGCGCGATCGGCGCTCCGATCCCGGAGGATTGGCGGCGGCGCATCGCCTGCCTGGCGGCAGGTCCCGTCGCCGCGCCAGGCTGGCTCGCTTTGCCGGCAGGCTCGTCGGACATCTCGGCGGCCGCCACGACCCGGGCCTACTGCGCGGCCTTGACGAAGGCCGGATCGATCATCTGCTCCGGCGTCACGTCGGACTGGAGAAGCCCGGCATTCTTGGCGGCGGCCTCGACGTCGGCGAATGTCTTGGTGGAAAAATCGCCCGTCAGCGCGCCCTTGTTCTCGGCAAGCGAATAGTAGCGCACGCCGTCGAAGGCGGTGTTCAGGTCCTCGACGCTCGAGCCCACCGCCTTGGAGATGATGGCGCGGCCGCCGGGCGTGTCGGCATTGTAGTCCTTGAGCGCGGCGTCCCAGGCCTTGATCATGGCAAGCACCTGGCCGGGCCGCGACTTGATGACCTCGTCGCGCACCACCAGCACATCGCTGATCAGGCCGGGATCCTCGCCGGCGGTGAAGAGAAGCTTGACGTCCTTGTTCTGCGCCCTGGCAGTGGTGAGATAAGGCTCATAGGTGACCGCGACCGGGACGCGGCCGGCGATCAGCGCGCTGCCGGCATCCGCCGCCGGCATGGGCACCGGCTGGACGTCGGCGATCGACATGCCGTTCTTGGCCAGAGCGTATTTCAGCAGGATGTCGCTGGTCGTGCCTTCCTCGAAGGCGACCTGCTTGCCCTTGAGATCGGCGATCGAGTTGACGTCCTTGCCGGCGATCATTGCGTCGGCGGTCATCGAGACGTCAAGCAGCAACACGATCTTGACCGGCAGGCCGGCCGCGACCATGCCCATGGCGGTGTGGGTAGCGATGTTCGCCGCGTCGAGCTGGCCGCTCGCCAGGGCGGCGTTGATGTCCTTGTCCTCGGTGAAGTTGACGATCTGGACGTCCGACAGACCGCTCGCCTTGAACAGGCCCTTGGCTTCGGCGACATGCCACTGGCCGTAGCCCAGCCACGGCTCGATGCCGATCTTGAACGATCCAGCCTCGGGCGTCGCGGGAATGGCAGTATCGGCGGCGTGGGCCAGCGGGGCGAAGCCGACGGTGGCCGCCACCACGAGCGCACGGAATTGTCCTGTGAGGTTACGCATCATCTTTGTTCCCCTTGATGATTCAGACCGCTTTTTTGAACCAAACTTCCTGTCCGGTGAGAATGCGGCTTCTGCTTCTTCCGGCACTATGCCTCGGCGTCCTACCTGCCACGTCGACGGAAGTGAAACAATATTCAACGTCGGCGGCAATGGATGTCAAGGCTAAAATACATACATGCATATACAAGCTGGAGAGGAGGATTTCCGCGCTCTTGGCAGCATTTTGGCAACCCGATCCCTGCCCTTCATGACCGGCGCCGGAGGCATGAACAGCCCCACCCGTCTCAGGTCTTGCGCGACGGAGAATAGCGGCTGCCGAGCGAGTAGCGGCTGCCGACATAGGTGAGCTTGCTGATGGTGGCGACGACCGCGCCGGTCCAGGTCCGGCGATGCAGGAGAAGACAGCAACTGCCGATGTCGATGGCGAGGCGCCGCGCCGTCTCGGCATCGGCCGGGACAGCGGAAATGATATGCTCGACCTCGGTCACCGGCGTCTTCTGCATCAGGTAATCGTAGGTAGCCGTCTTCGAGAAATCCTGCTTGTCGTAGTCCGGTATCAGGCTCGGATTGACGAAGCGCTCTTCCAGCTGCACGGGCAGGTCGTTCTCGAAGTTGACGACAACCGAATGATAGATCGCCGCGCGCTTGGCGAATTCGAAGGACAGCGAGAGCTCCTTGGTCGGCATGATCCTTTCGAGGACGAGAACCTCGGAGCGATGCCTGTTGCCGCGCGCGACGATCTCGGCCGCGATGTTGTTGATCTCGATCAGCGTCGATTGCGGCCGGGGCGGCGCGATGAATGTCCCCACGCCCTGCAGCCGGATGAGGAAGCCGGCCGAGGTCAACTCCCGCAAGGCGCGGTGAACGGTCATCCGCGACACGCCGAGCGCCGCGACGAATTCATTTTCGGACGGCAGCTTGCGGTCCTTGCTCCACTTGCCGGTTCCGATGTTGGTCAGGATATAGTCCTTGACCTTCTCGTAGAGGGGGCTGGCCGTATCGGGCAAAGCACTCATTTTCGAAAGTCCTTTCCGGCAAGCTGTCGGCAATCACGCGCCGGCAGGCCGCCGCATCCGGATAATGGTTTTCAAGCCGTCGCCCTGCCCCGCCAAAAGACGCTCATAAGCGGCGGGAATATCGTCCAGGCCGATCTCGCGATCGATTAGGCTGATCAGCGGCCCGGACAGCTCCGCCAGCATGCGGATGGCGTCGGGCAGTTCGTCGGCAAAGGCGTGGCATCCCAGGAGCCCGATCTCGCGTTCGACCAGCACGTTGGGGTCGATGTCGAGGCGGCCGTGGAAAATGCCGACCAGCGCGATAGTGGCGCCGGAGCCCAGAACACCCAGCAACTGGTCGAGCGCGGCGATACTGCCGGTGGCCTCGACGGCCGCAAGCAAAGGCGCATCGGCAGTCGCGGCGGCGACGGCGCCGCGGTCGAGATCGACGATGGTGGCGCCGGTCACCCGGGCGACGCGCTCGCAGCGGGCCTTGTTGCGGTCGGCGATCAGCACCCTGCCCGGGAACGTCCGCGACAAGAGCAGCGCCGCCAGGCCGCCGATGGTGCCGCAGCCAACGACAAGCACGCAACCCGCCGTCTTCGGCAGGCGCCGCACGGCATGGAGCGCCACGGCGAGCGGCTCGGCCATCGCCGCCACCCTTTCGTCGAGCGCGGCGTCGATGACATGCAGCAGACGCGCAGGCAGGAGCGCCTCTTCGGCAAAGCCGCCGTCGCAGACTTCGCCGACGAAGCCCAGCGCGGCGCACAGATGCCGCCTGCCGGCGCGGCACTGCACGCACTCTCCGCACCAGAAACGGGAATCGGCGACGACCCGATCGCCCACGGCGACCGTGTCGACCCCCGCGCCGACCGCGACCACCGTGCCGGTCAGCTCGTGGCCGGCCGTCGACGGCACGCGGCTTATCCACTGTCCGGTGCGGAAATTGTGGAGGTCAGAACCGCAGATGCCTGCGGCATCGACATTGAGTTTCACCCAGCCGACGTCGGGAGCCCCTGGCGCGGCGATATCTTCGACGCGCAGGTCGCCGGGGCCGTGGAGTCTGGCGGCCTTCATCATGCCGGTCCGTCAGGCGCCGAGATAGCGGTCGCGGATTTCCGAGACCGCGTTCTCATGCGAGCTGAAGCCCTCATAGCGGGCGAGCCTGCGGGCATGGCCGGCAAGCTCCGGATAGGCGGTCGAGGTCACATAGCCGACCGACGAGCGCTTGAGGAAATCCGTCACCGAAAGCGGCCCGTAGGTGCGCGCCCAGCGGCTGGTCGGCAGCACCGCGTTCGGCCCGAGGACGAAATTGGCGAGCGTCACCGGCGTGTGCGGCCCCATGAGGATCTCGGCGGCCTCGGTGATGTGGCCGAGATGCGCGAACGGCTCCTTGGACAGGATCTCGAGATGCTCGGGCGCATAGTCGTTGATGAAGCGGTAGCTGTCCTCCAGCGAAGCGGTCAGCACGATGCCGCCGCGCCTGCCGCTCAGCACTGCGCGCGAAAACTCGACCCGCTGCTCGCTCATGCGGGACCAGTGCTCGGGAAGTGCTGCCAAGGCAGCGTCGGCGACCTTGCGGCTGTGCGTCACGAGATAGGCGGAGGAATCCGGTCCGTGCTCGGCCTCGATCAGAAGATCGAGCGCGGCGAGGCCGCCGTCGACGCTGTCGTCGGCGAAGATGATCGCTTCCGACGGCCCGGCCGGAAGACCGGTGTCGATGATCGAGGAGAGCAGGCTTTTTGCCGCAACCACCCAGGGGCTGCCAGGCCCGACGATCTTGAGCGCGGGCTTCACCGTCTCGGTGCCATAGGCGACAGCCGCGACCGCATGCGCGCCGCCGCATTTGTAGACCGTCTCGACCCCGGCGAGCCGTGCGGCGACCAGGGTCGCGGCATCGACGGAACCGTCCGCGGTCGGCGGCGTCACGATGGCGATCCGCGGCACGCCGGCGATGACGGCCGGAACGGAGGTCATCATCGTCACCGACGGAAAGGCGCCCTTGCCGCGCGGAACGTAGAGCGCGACCGAGGCGATCGGCGTGTAGCGGTCGCCGGCATAGGCACCGGGACGGACCTCCTTGAGCCACATCGTCTCGGGACGCTGCTCCTCATGGAAATGCCTGATGTTTGCGATGCCAAACCGGATGCTGTCGATGACATCCTTGTCGACCTTGCCGAAGGCGGCGTCGAACTCCGCTTCCGAAACCTTCAGACTGCCCGCGGCCACATCGGCCTTGTCCAGATCCCTGACGAAGCGGAGCAAGGCCGCGTCGCCTTCCGTCCTGACCGCCTCGAGGATCGGGCGGACCTTCTCGGCGAAGGCCGAGAGGTCGGCCTCGGCGCGCTTCAGCAGGCTCGCCCGCCGTTCGGCGCTGGCGGAAGAGAGGTCGTGGAAGCTGATCTCGGACATGGCTGCTCCTCAGAAACGCGGCAAAAGTATATACATGTATGTATAATGGTCGCCAGTATTTTCCTGCGCCCTGCCGCCAAGGTGGCCACCGCAAGCGGCTTCAGATCGAGGCAAGAAAACCCCCGTCCACCGGAAACGACTGACCTGTGATGTAGGCCGAGGCGTCCGAGGCCAGGAACACCGCGATCCCGTGCAGATCCGAAAGATCGCCGAAACGATGCTGCGGTATTTTGGCCAGCATCGATTGCTGCCACGCCTCGTCGGCGTAGAACACTTCCGTCATCGCCGTCCTGAAATACCCGGGTGCAATGGCGTTCACCCTGATCCCGAGACCCGCCCATTCCGCCGCCAGCGCCCGCGTCATGCCGAGCAGGCCCGACTTCGACGAGCCGTAGGGCACAGCCGTGGGGATGCCGACTTCGGAGGTCAGCGAGCACAGGTTGATGATGGCGCCGGGCCGTCCGGCACCGCGCATGTGGCGGGCGGCGGCCTGGGCGCAGAAGAAGGCGCCCTTGAGGTTGGTGTCGACGATGCGGTCCCAGAGCGCTTCATCGACATCGAGCGAAGGCCTGACCTCTTCCATGCCGGCATTGTTGACCAGGATATCGAGACCGCCAAGCAGGTTGGCGGCCTCAGCGGTCGCGGCGCGGCAGCGGGCGACGTCGGTAACGTCCAGGGCAATGGCATGCGCAACCCCGCCCGCGGCCCTGATCGCCGCCGTCGTCTCCTGCAGCGAAGCAAGGCTGCGCGCCGTGACGGCGACAGCGGCGCCGGCCGCGCTCAGCGCCTCGGCGATGCCGCGCCCGATGCCGCGGCTGGCGCCGGTGACGAGCGCCCTCCTGCCCGACAGGTCGAAGAGGGAAGCATTGCGCATGTCGATCCTCCTTGGCCTTGCGGGCCTGCCCTCGCTTGCAGACTAACCGATCCTTGGTTATACATACAAGCATATACAAATGCTTTTGGCGCCGCAGTGAACAGCCGACCGCGGAGGGCACGGGTACCCGCAACCGATACCGCAACCCCGTACGGCGCTTTTCCTGCCGCCTCGATTTGAGCTGCGGCTTGTCAGTCAGATCCTGATCCCGAACCGGATGCCGTCATAGATGGCGGCGTGGATGTTGCGCGAGGCGACCGCGTCGCCGATGCGAAACAGCACGAAGCCACCTTGGGGATTGCGCGGCGGAAAAATCTCGCCGCCGCTCACAAGGCGCTCGTAATCGACCGCGCCGCGATTCTTCGACAGTGGCTTGAGCGACAGATAGAGATCGTCGAGCGGCGCGGTGCCATGCTCGACCACCACCTGGTCGACGCGCCGCTCGCCGCGCCAGCCGTCGGCGAAGTCCGAGCCGAGTTCGGCTACGAGCTGGTTGCCCTCGCGCCGCACGGAGCGCAGCCTTGTGTTGATGGTGACGGTGACGCTTTTCTCGTGGAAGGCGCGCATATAGGGCACGTGGTTCATGCCGCCCATTTCCGGCGCGAAGAAGCGCTCCGGCGAGACCAGTTCCAGCTTCGAGCCGCTGTTGGCGATGAGTTCGGCCGCGCCCATGCCCTGATGGCCGCCATTATCGTCGTAGAACAGGACATTCTCGGCCGGCTTGACGCTGCCGGCCATGATGTCCCAGCTCGACGTAACGAGATTGTCGCCGGCCGTCAGCGGCGGGTTCTGCGGCACGCCGCCCGTCGCCACGATGACCACGTCCGGCGACAGCGCCAGCACATCGTCCTTCTCGGCCCAGGTGTCGTAGCGGATCTCGACACCGAGGCGGTCGAGCTCGGCCAACCGCCAGTCGATGATGCCGATCAGCTCCTTGCGGCGCGGGTTCTGGGTCGCCAAGCGCACTTGGCCGCCTGCCTGGCTGGAGGCTTCGAGCACCGTCACCTGGTGGCCGCGCTCGGCGGCGACACGCGCGGCTTCCAGGCCGCCGGCGCCCGCCCCCACCACCACGACCTTCTTCTTCGGTCCTTCGCTCCTCGCGATGATGTGCGGAATGGTCGCCTCGCGGCCGGTCGCGGCATTGTGGACGCACAGCGCCTCGCCGCCTTCATAGATGCGGTCGAGGCAATAGGTGGCGCCGACGCAAGGGCGGATCTCATGCTCGCGGCCTTCCATCACTTTCTTGATGATATGCGGGTCGGCGATGTGGGCGCGCGTCATGCCGACCATGTCCAGCTTGCCGCTGGCGATAGCGTGGCGCGCGGTGGCGACGTCGGAAATGCGGGCCGCATGGAAGGTCGGGAATTTCGTCGCCGCCCTCACCTCGCCGGCGAAATCGAGATGCGGCGATGAGCGCATGCCCGTCACCGGGATGACCTTGGTCAGCGATGCGTCGGTTTCGATCGTGCCGCGGATGATGTTGAGAAAGTCGACCTTGCCGGATGAGGCCAGGCGCCTGGCGATCTCGACGCCCACTTCCTTCGAGATGCCATTTTCAAAGTCCTCGTCGGCGACCATGCGGATGCCGACGATGAATTTATCGCCGACGGCGGCGCGCACGGCGTCGAGCACCATATCGGTGAAGCGCAGCCTATTGTCGAGCGAGCCGCCGAACTCGTCGTCGCGATGGTTGGTCAAAGGCGACCAGAAGCCGTCCATCAGATGGCCGTAGGATTCGAATTCGATGCCGTCGAGGCCGGCCGCCTGGCAGCGCTGCGCGGCCGCGGCATAGTCGGCGACGATGCGCTCGATGTCCCAGTCCTCGATGGTCTTCGGAAAGGCGCGATGCGCCGGCTCGCGCACCGGCGAGGCCGACAGCACCGGCAGCCAATCCGCCTTGTTCCATCCGGTGCGGCGCCCAAGATGGGTGATCTGGATCATCACCTTGCAGTCATGCTCGTGGCAGGAATCCGCCAGTTCGGCGAGCCAGGGCACGATGCGGTCGTCATAGACATGCAGATTGCCGAAGGCGGCCGGGCTGTCGCGCGAGACGATCGCCGAGCCAGCCGTCATGGTGAGCGCCATGCCGCCCTTGGCCTTCTCGGCGTGATAGAGCCGGTAGCGCTCCTTCGGCATGCCGTCCTCGGAATAGGCCGGCTCATGGCTGGTCGACATCACCCGGTTCTTCAGCGTCAGATGCTTGAGCTGGTAGGGTTGGAGAAGCGGGTCGTTGCTGGTCATTGTCTTCCTGCCGTTTCAAATTGTGCGGGAGGTGAACGCTCCCGCTTCCATTTCACGCATCGGATTCATCCGAAAACCGCTGCGCACTTTTCGGTCCGATGCTAATGAGCGGCCAAACGCGCTGTGCCCGAGAGGACTGCAACGCTTGTTTCAACCTTCGTTTTCGCGCCCGCCGCCGTCGAACTGCGTTTCCAGCGGCCGGGAGCAAGGAGCCACCCATGACCGACGCCAAGAACCTCACCCAGCTCGGCAAGCACGTCGAGACGCCACAGAGCCCCGAACAGGCGGTCCTGGAGACCGTGCCGTTCCAGCGCGGCGACGGTCCGCCGGCGACCGTGCGCTTCACCTGCCCCGAATTCACCTCGCTCTGCCCGGTCACCGGCCAGCCCGACTTCGCCCACATCGTCATCGATTACGCGCCCGATAACACGCTGGTGGAATCGAAGTCGCTGAAGCTGTTCATGACCTCGTTCCGCAACCATGGCGCCTTCCACGAGGAGTGCACGGTGATGATCGGCCGCCGCATCGTGGAGGCGACCAAGCCGCTCTGGCTGCGCGTCGGCGGGTACTGGTTCCCGCGCGGCGGCATCCCGATCGACGTCTTCTGGCAGACCGGCGCGCCGCCCAAGGACGTATGGCTGCCCGATACCGGGGTTGCGCCTTACCGCGGGCGCGGTTGAGCTGAGCGCCCTCATTCGCACTGGTATTGGCTCAGCGCCCACTCGCCGGTGACCGACAGAAGGTCGGAGACTTTCCAGGCCCCACCGACCTTCTTCAGCTTCCATTCCAGCCGGTGCTGGTGGCCCTCGACGACGAAGGCAACCACCACCTTGGCCTCGTCGCCATTGACGGCCTCGATGGTGCGCAGACTCTTGTCGATGGCGAGCTTGTCATAGTTGGCATTGTCCAGCGCCATGTTGGGATCGAGGCACTCGCCCTGCCCCGAGGCGCGCAGCGCGTCGCTCTTGTCGAGAACGGTTTTTGCCGGGTCGATGAAGTTCTTGCGCTGGGCGGGCTCGAGCTCGAGACCAAGATGCTCGTAGAAGGGCTTGACCACCGCCGTGGGCGATCCGGGCAGGACAGACGTCGCAGGCGCCAGTTCGGCCGGCGCAGTTTGCGGTGCCGGTGCTGCGGCAGGCGGCGACGTCTCATCCGCCGGCGCATTGTCGCCGGATGAGGCTTTTGGCGGCGGCGCGCCGAAGAGCCCCTGCGCCGAGGCGCCGCCGCTCAGCCCCGCGGCCAGCATCGACAAGCTCGCCAGCGCGAGGACGAGGCGGCGAAGCACGGCATCACTCCGTCGAGGCGCCGCATTCCAGCGCGCTGAGCTTCCAGTCGTTGGTCTTGGAGCTGATGTCGGCGATCTTCCACTTGCCGTCCACTTTCTTCAGCGACCACACCATTTCCCTTTTGGAGTCATCGCCTTCCGGAAAAAGATTGAAGCTTGCCGTCACCTCGGCGGTGTCGCCATTGACGGCCTCGGTGAGCTTCAGCGTCTTCGACAGGGTCTTCTGGTCGAAATCCTGGGCGTCGAGGCCTGGGTCGAAGTCGATGCAGGACACCTCGTCGGGCTTTTCCTTCTGCGCCTTGTCATTGGCTTCGAACAGCCTGGTGACCGGCTCGGTGAAACGATCACGGTACTTGGCGTCCGCCTCGAACTTCACCGCGGGCACGTAGAAGAACTTCACGGCGTTGGACGCAGGCCCGGCAAGCGCGGCGCCGGGCGAGGCAATCGAAAGGACAGCGGCAAGCACTATCGGCTTCATGCAGGTTCTCCGGGGTTCGGTGCGTGGCGGCACGCTCGCCACCACGCATCCTGCATATCGCCTTTTTTGCGGCTCATGAAGGCCAGGCGCGGTCAGGCATCCAGCCAGACGTTCTGGAAATCCATTTCGTAGGTCTGGTGCATCGAATAGTTCTTCACCTTCTTGTTCATGTGACAGTAGAGCTTCTGCCAGAAGGGCTGGACGATGACACCAGAGTCCTGCAGGATCGCCTCGACGTCCTTCATCACCTCCTTGCGCTTGGCGACGTCGATCTGCGACAGCGCCTCCTTGAGCTTGGCGTCGAACTCCGGATTGGAATAGGCCGTCTCGTTCCAGGCCTCGCCGGTGCGGTAGCCCAGCGCCAGCACCTGCACGCCGAGCGGACGCATGTACCAGATGGTCATGGAATAAGGATATTTCGTCCAGTCGTTCCAGAAGGTCGAACCGGGCAGCACCGTCCGCTTCACCTTGATACCGGCCTCGCGCAGCTGGCCGGCAATCGCGTCGCCGGTGTTCTTCTGCCATTCGTCCTCGACGGTGATGAGCTCATGCTCGAAGTCGGCCTGGCCGGCTTCCGCCATCAGCTTCTTGGCGCCGGCGGCGTCGCGCTGCTTCTTGGGCAGCGGGTAGTATTCGGGATGGATCGGGGCGACGTGATGGTTCTCGCCGACCGTGCCGCGGCCACTATAACCGAGCTGCATCACCTGGTTGTTGTCGACCGCCATCTGCAGCGCGTTGCGGACCCGCTTGTCGTCATAGGGCTTGTGCGTGATATTTGTGCGGGCAACGAGCGTCGTCGCGGTCGCGACCTCCGATTTCACCAGATCCATCTTATCGAGAGCGTCGATGAAGTCGGCCGGCGTTTCGAAGTCGAGGTCGATCTCGCCGGAATCGAAGGCATTCAGCGTGGCGTTGAAGTCTGTGCCGTAATCGATGAACTCCACCCCGTCGAGCGGCGCTTCGCCGCCCCACCATTTGCCGTTCTCGCGGCGCTTGACGACAGCCTTCGACCCGACCGCGTAAGACACCAGCTCGAAGGCTCCGGTGCCGACCGGCTTCTTGATCGGATCGGCGCCGTCCTTGTCGAAGTCGCGATGCACGACCAGCGCCGGATAGTCGGTGAAGCCGGGGATGATGGCGATGTCGGGTTCGACGAGCTTCAGCTTGACCGTATGGTCATCGACCTTGGTGATCGCGCCATCCTTGGCCTTGCCGGTCTTGGTGTCGATCAGCGCGCCGACACGGGCGGCCATGGAATTGCCGGAAGCCCCCTTCTCGCACCAGCGGTTCAGGTTGGCGACCACGTCGTCGGCGTTGAAGGCATCGCCATTGTTCCAGGTGACGCCCTTGCGCAGATGCAACGTATATTCGGTGGCGTCGTCATTGACGTCCCAGCTTTCGAGCAGCACCGGCTCGAAGGTGAACTGGTGCGTGTAGCGTACCAGCGGCTCCAGCCAGCAGCGGGTGACGTTCGCCATCTCGGTCCAGTCATAGGTGCGCGGATCCTTCTGCGCCTTGACCGACATGGCGACATGCAGCGTCCCGCCCTTCTTGGGCTCGTCGGCAAGCGCCTTGGTCGGCGCGGCAAGGCCGAGCATGCCATAGGCAAAAGCTGTCGATGCGCCGAAGGCGCTTGCCAGCGCCAGGAATTCGCGCCGGTCGACGCGCCCCGCGCGCGCCTCCTCGGCCATCGCTTCGATCGCGGCCGGCACCCCGTCGCTATTGCTCCTGAACAGTGTCATTCTCTTTCTCCCATTGGTTTGATCAGGTCTTTTCGCCCGTTTGCTTGAACTGTCGTCTCTATCAACTAACGCTGTCCGGCAGCTTTTCCTCGCGCCGCGCGATCAAATCCCTGAGACCTTCGGCGATGCCCTCGTCGAGCTTCGGCTCCTGGTAGTCGGCGAGCATGGCGCGCGCCTTTTCGAGGCCTCGTGTGTCATGGTCCTTCGCGCCTTCGGCGGTCCACTGCTCGAAGGAATTGAAGTCCATGATGTTGGGCATGAAGAAGGCGCTCTCGAAATGCTCGAGCGTGTGCTGCGTGCCGAGGAAATGCCCTTGCGGACCGACCTCGCGGATCGCCGCCATAGCGTCCTTGAAATCGTCGAAGGATACGCCGCCGGCGTATTTGTACCAGCCGACCAGCTGCTCGCAGTCGGTGGCGAATTTCGAATAGCCGCAGGTGAGCCCCGCCTCCAGCCAGCCGGCCGAATGCCAGATGTAATTGGCGCCGGAAAGGATAGCGGCGTGCATCAGCATGTTCGCCTCGTAGCCGGCCTGGGCGTCGTTGAGCTTGGAGCCGACATGGAAGCCCGAGGTGCGCCACGGCAGCTTGTACTTCCTGGCCAGCGCCCCCATCAGATACATCATCTGCGCCGCCTCCGGCGTGCCGCCCATCGGCGCGCCGGTCTTCATGTCGACGGTCACCATGAACTGGCCGTAGAGCTGCGGCGAGCCGGGCCGGATGAGCTGGGTCAATGCCACGCCGGCAAGCGCCTCGGCGTTGACCTGCGCCACCGCACCGACGGCGGAGGCTGCGGTCGAGGCGCCGCAGAGCGCGAAGGGCGCCAGGATCAGCGGTTGATTGTGGCTCGCATAGACCCGCATGGCGTCGATCATGGTGGCGTCCCACACCAGCGGCGAATTGCAGTTGGTGATCGCCACCAGCACCGGATTGTCGCGCACGAACTCCTCGCCGAAAACGATGCCAGCCATCGCCATCGTGTCCTCGGCCCGCTCCTTGGACGTCACGATGCCCATGAACGGCTTGTCGGAGTGCTTCAGCGCCGAGTGGATGATGTGGAGATGCCGCTTCGGCACCGCGATTTCCATCGGCTCGCAGATGACCGAGCTGGACGAATGCAGCGCCGGCGCCATATAGGCGAGCTTGTGCAAATTGTTGAGGTCGGCGAGCGTGCCGTAGCGGCGCTTGTTGTCGAGGTCGCGGACATAGGGCGCGCCATACATCGGCACGAAGATCGAGTTCTTGCCGCCGACGCGCACGGTGCGCTCGGGATTGCGGGCATTCAGCGTGAACTCCGCCGGAACCTTCGAGACCAGATCCATCAAAAGCGCGCGGTCGATGCGGACACGCGTTTGCCTGACATCGGCACCGGCGACCTTCCAGAGCTCGATCGCCCCGTCGTCGCGGAATTCGCAGCCCACCTCCTCGAGGATCTTGAGCGATTCCTCGTGGATCAGTTCCACCGCCTCGTCCGGCACGATCTCGTAAGCGGGGATCTTGCGCACAAGGGTCGGGAAGGACGCGATCGGCGCGCTTCTCAGCGCCTTTCGGCCAAGACGGCCGCCGCCGCGGCGGTGGGTCTGTTCGGTCAATTCAACGGCCGGTGCGTTCATGGAGCCTCCTTCTTCCCGCCACTCACGTTAGCGAGACAAAATATGGCTGTGACGCTGGAAAATCCTGATCTTCTGTATAAGTTGTGCTTATGCGAAGCCTGCGCCACCTCCTGCCCTCGGCCGGCAGCCTCGTCGTCTTCGAAGCCGCCGGCCGGCTTTCCAGTTTCACCGCCGCCGGGCGCGAGCTCGGCATGACGCAGGCCGCCGTTTCCTATGCCGTGCGCGGCCTGGAGGAGCAGCTCGGCGCCAAGCTGTTCCAGCGGCGCCACCGCCAGGTGCTTCTGACCGAAGCCGGCGAGCGGTTCCATGCCGATGTCTCGCTCGGCCTGTCGCATATCCGCAAATCGGCGGAAGACCTTCGCCTGCAGGCGACAGGCGGGCATGTGACGTTGGCCGCCTCGACCGCTTTCGGTTCGTTCTGGATGATGCCGCGCCTGCAGCAGTTCCGCGACGAACTGCCGGGGATCGATCTGCGCATCCAGACCGCCGACCGCGACCTCGACATCATCGCCGAGGGCATACCGCTCGGGGTGCGCGGCGGCGTGCCGCGCGATTGGCCGGACTATCATTCGCTGTCGCTCTCCGACGAAGAGATCTTTCCGGTCGCGGGGCCGAGCTATCTCGCCAAATTCGGCATGCCGAAGACGGTCGAGGAACTGGCCACCCACCGGCTGATCCATCTCGAGGAGCCCTATCGCGAGGCGCCGACCTGGGACGAATGGTTCGCATCCGCCGGAACCAGCCTGCGCAATGCGGAGCGCGGCTTGCGCATCAACGACTATGCGCTGGTGATCCAGGCGGTGATGGAAGGGCAAGGCATCTCGCTCGGATGGCGGCATCTGGTGGAGCGTCTGGTGGCATCGGGGCTGCTGGTGGTGGTGACCGATCATGTCATGAGAACCGGCATCGGCTTCCACGTCATCTGGCCGAAGAACCGCGACCTCAGCGACAATGCACGCAGGGTCAGGGACTGGCTGGTGGCGCAGGCGTGAACTGCCCCCTCCCCCACGCCATTCGAATCCGCCTATAATCCCCTCATGCCCATCCGCCAGCTTTCCGAAACGATGATCAACCAGATCGCCGCCGGCGAGGTCATCGAACGTCCGGCGAGCGTGGTGAAGGAGCTGGTCGAGAACGCACTCGACGCAGGTGCCAGCAGAGTCGAGATCGTCACCGCCGGCGGCGGGCTGAACCTCATCCGCGTGACCGATGACGGCTCGGGTATCCCCGAGCGGGAACTGGCGCTGGCGGTCGCGCGGCATTGCACCTCGAAGCTCGCCGACGACATCCATGACATCCGCTCGCTCGGCTTTCGCGGCGAGGCGCTGCCCTCGATCGGTTCGGTCGCGCGGCTGTCGATCCGCTCGCGCACGGCAAGCAGCGACAGCGCGGCCGAGATCGGCATCGACGGGGGCCGCGTCTCGGCGGTGAAGCCGGCGGCCGCCAATCGCGGCACGACGGTCGAGGTGCGCGACCTTTTCTTCGCCACGCCGGCAAGACTGAAATTCATGAAGGGCGAGCGCGCCGAAAGCTCGGCCACCAGTGACGTGGTGAAGCGCATCGCCATTGCCTTTCCCGCTGTCCGCTTCACGCTTGCCGGCGCCGACCGCTCGACGCTGGAACTGCCGGCAACCAGCGACACGCCAGAGGGCCGGCTTGCCCGCGTCGCGCAGGTGATGGGCAAGGATTTCCCGGACAACGCCATTGCCATCGACGCCATGCGTGACGGCGTACACCTTGCCGGCCACGTCTCGATCCCGTCTTACACACGCGCCAATGCGCTGCAGCAATATGCCTATGTCAACGGACGGCCGGTGCGCGACAAGCTGATCGCCGGCGCGATCCGCGGCGCCTTCGCCGATGTGCTGCCGCGAGACCGGCACGCAGTGACCGTGCTCTTCCTGTCGCTCGACCCGTCGACCGTCGACGTCAATGTCCATCCCGCCAAGGCCGATGTGCGTTTTCGGGATCCCGGCCTCGTGCGCGGGCTGATCGTCGGCGCCATCCGCGACGCGCTGGCCGGCGCGGGCATCCGCGCGGCGACAACGGGGGCCGCTGGCATGATGGCGGCGTTCAGGCCGGGGGCGGCGCCCTACTCGCATCCCGGGCCTGCCAACGGCCATCGCAGCTACGAGGCCGCTTATCACGCTTCCGGCTCGGGAGGCTTCGACCCGCTGCGCTCGGCGCAGCGGCCGCTCGACATGGGCAAGGCACAGCCGCATCGGAACGGCTTCGCCGAAAACGAGCAGGCCGCCTTCGACACCGGGCCGCTCGCCAGCGCCGATGCGCGGGCCGGCACCGCCGAACCGGCCGAGCCGCTGCTCGGCATGGTGCTGGGCGCGGCGCGCGCGCAGGTGCATGAGAACTATATCGTCGCCCAGACCAGGGATTCGCTCGTCATCGTCGACCAGCATGCCGCGCATGAGCGGCTGGTCTACGAGGCGCTGAAGAATGCGCTGCATTCGCGCGCGGTGCCCTCGCAGATGCTGCTTTTGCCCGAGATCGTCGACCTGCCGGAAGAGGATGCCGAGCGGCTCGCGATGCATTCGCAGACACTGGCCAAGTTCGGCCTTGGCCTCGAACGCTTCGGCCCCGGCGCGGTGGCGGTGCGCGAGACGCCCTCGATGCTGGGCGAAACCAACGTGCAGCAGCTCGTGCGGGACCTCGCCGACGAGATCGCCGACAACGACACCGTCGAGACGCTGAAAGAACGGCTGGACAGATTAGCCGCGACCATGGCCTGTCACGGTTCGGTGCGCTCGGGCCGGCTGCTCAAGGCCGAGGAGATGAATGCGTTGCTGCGCCAGATGGAGGCGACGCCCGGGTCAGGCACCTGCAACCATGGCCGGCCGACCTATATCGAGCTCAAGCTCGCCGACATCGAAAGGCTGTTCGGGCGACGGTGAGTGCGCCAAGGCCCCTCGCCGAGCCTCCGCTTCGCTCGGCTGGCCTCTCGCCGCTGGGGAGAGGAGATTTTCGGCGCCGGCGCCAGTCTCTTCTCCCCGTCGGGGAGAAGGTGGCCGCGTAGCGGCCGGATGAGGGAGGGGTAAGAAAAGAGCCGCTCGAAGCGGCTGTTTTCTTGAATCAGAAAAAGTCTTCAACCATCTGATCTACCTCTTCAAATTCACCACGATCACGCCACCCAGCGCTAGCGCACCGCCGAGGATACCGAGCAGCGACGGCACCTCGCCCAGCCAGAAGAAGCCGATCAGCGCCGAGGTCGGAGAGACGAGATAGAGGAAGTTCGAGGCGCGCGCGGCGGGCAGGCGGGAGAGTGCGGTCGCCCAGGCTGCATAGGCGATCAGCGAGGGCACGATGCCGAGATAGATGACGGCACCGAGACCGGCATGGTCGGCGACGGCAGCCTGACGGAACGCCTCGGGCAGGAATGGCGACAGGCAAAGCGCCCCGAGCACCATGTTGGAAGCGGATATCGTCAGCGGATGATGGCGGGCAAAGAGCGGCTTCTGCACGATGGTGTTGACGGCTGAACACAGCGCGGAGCCCAGCACCAGCAGCGCGCCGGCGTTGAAATGCAGGCCTTGCCCGTCGGCCACCGCGATGATGCCGATGCCGGTGAAGGAGATCACCGTGCCGAGCCAGGCCATGCCGGAAAAGCGCTCGCCGAGCAGTGCCATCGCCATGATTGCCGTGAAGATCGGGCTGACATTGATGATGAAGCCGGCCGCGCCCGCCGAGACGGTGAGCTCGCCGAAATTGAGCATGGCGGTGTAGAGCGCGACGAAGATCGCGCCGCCAAAGGCAAAGCGCCACAGCTCGTCGATCCTGGGCCGCGCCGGGCGCTTCACCGCAAGGAAGATCGCCGCCGGCACGGCCGCGATGGCGAAGCGCAACGCGCCGAGCTCCAGCGGCTGGAAGGCGGCAAGGCCGGCGCGGATCGCCGGGAAGGCGGAGGCCCAGCCGAGCACCGTCAGCGCCACCGCGACGGCCGCCGTGCCGTCCATGCGCTGTGTCTCATTCAACGTGCCGGTGTAAGCGCTCATTGCCGTAACCTCGTCTTTCTGTGCCATGGACGCAGAAGACGCCATTGCCGGCCAATTGACAAACGACCAATTCGAGGGTCAGCTGTGAGCATGGATCACAGCTCAGATCAGATATTGCCACTCGAGACGTTGCGCGCCTTCGACGCGGCGGCGCGCACGGGGAGCTTTTCCGCGGCGGCCGAAAAACTCAATCTCACCCATGGCGCGGTGAGCCGCCAGATCGCCAAGTTGGAGGACTGGCTTGGCTTGAAAGTGTTCGAGCGCAATGCGCGCGGCGTGACGCTGACGATCGAGGGCAACCGCCTGCATTTGAGGACCGTCGAAGCCTTCGCGCTGATCTCGTTCAACTCCGACCGCTGGGTCGAGCCGCGCGGCACCGCCGTGGTGCGGCTGGCCTCGATCCCTTCGGTCAGCGGGCTTTGGCTGATGCCGCGCATGGCCGCATTGGAGAACCATCCGACCAAGCTGCGCATCGTGCTCGATGTCGACAACCGTCAGGCCGACCTTGCCGACGAAGGCATCGACCTTTCAGTGCGCTGCGGGCGCGGCCGCATTCCCGGTCGCGTCTCGGTGCAGCTTTTCGAGGAGCAGATTTTTCCAATCGCCTCGCCGGAGCTCGCCAAGGAGATCGGGCGTGGCGATCCTGCCCGGCTTTTGAAATTCCCGCTGATCAACGATTCCGACGCGTCCGCATGGCGCGCATGGTTTGCCGCACAGGCCATAGATTACCGCCCCCGTCCGCAGGACAGGCGTTTCGAAGACTATAATCTGGTGCTGGACGCGGCGGCGCACGGGCTGGGCATCGCGCTGGCGCGGCCGCCGCTGACGGCGGACCAGCTTCGATCCGGCCGGATCGTTGGCGTCGATGAGCGTGTTGCGCTCAATCCGGTGTCTTATTGGATGGACCGCCCGGTCGGCCGGCCGCGCGCGGCGGCGGCCGACCTTGCCAGGCGCATCGCCGAACAGGCGGGGCTTGCTCCGGAAAAGCTCGAAGCTTTCCTGCAGGATGATGTCTAGAGCGTTTCACCGTTTCACGGAAACGGCGAACCCCTCTATCTTCTTATTTGCCATTTGACGCAATTCCGGACGGAAAAACCGCCCACACTTTTCCTGGAATTGCTTTTGGGCGGGATCAGCGCAGCAACAAAACCATGATGGTGGCCGTCACGGCCGAGACGATGGCCGTGACGACCGATATCGTCCAGAGCGACACCGGGACAGAATCGGAGCGCGGCGCGTGACCAGCCGGACGGACAGCGGCACCGCGAGGCTGCGGCGCATTGGCGTTGGCCGCGACCAGCATAGCGGCGGAAGCGACGGCCGGCGAAAATGTCGACAATGCCGGCGCAGGCCTGGACGCATTGTCGGCAACCGCTGCCTGTGGTGAGGCGAAGCGGCGCGGAGCTTGATCGGCATCCATCGCCGCGCTGCCCGTCGACGGCCTTGCCGGCGCATCGTCGGTGACGGCATCGGGCTCCATGACGGCGCGGTAAGCATCCTCGACCTCTGAGGACGACAGGCGCTGCGATACCTGGGCGGCAGGGCGCGGCTGCGCGCTTTGCAGCGACTGGGCTGCGATTTGCGCCGCCTGCCCCGTCGAGGGCGCCGGCGGCTGGACCAGTGTCTTGATCAAGGCAGCCGCCGCCGGATCGGTCCTGGGCGACGGCACCGCCTGCGGGGTGAGCGCTTCACCGATCAGCGTGTTCAAGCGGGTCGAGGAGATGTCCATGCCGGCTTCCGCAAACCATTTTTCCGCTTGAGCCATACTGCATGAGCATTGCGTCAAGCTTGACGTTGCCGGCGATTTGTGGCGATTGAAACCCGATGAACGCAAGCGTCCTTTCATGATGAACCGTTTCGAAGGCCCGGGCGGCAGGGAAGCCCGGATCCGCTATCTCGACGGCGACTTCCAGGTCACCAGTCCTGGCTCTTTCGTGCGCTGCGCGGTGACGGGCGAGAACATCCCCCTCGACGAGCTCAAATATTGGAGCGTCGCCCGGCAGGAGCCTTATGTGAACGCCGCGGTCTCGCTTGCCCGTGAGATCGAGATGCACCCGGAATTGCGCAAGCGGGGATAGGCCATGTGAGCCCATGGCGCCGTGGCAACCAACCTCGACCGCGCTAAGGGTACCGCATTGAAAAACTTCGGAAAATCTCTCAAGATCTTTGTTCGCATGCCGCTTGTCATGCGTGCGAGATTGCGCGACCGGGCGGTGTCGAAAGCCCCACGGTTCAACCTGACGGCCTGCGCCATCTTCCGAGAGGAAGCGCCGTTCCTGGCCGAATGGATCAGCTTCCACCGCAGTGTGGGATTTGAGCATTTCTACCTCTACAATAACTTCTCCACCGACGACTTTAGGACGGTGCTGGAGCCGTTCATCCAGGAAGGGCTGGTCACGCTGATCGATTGGCCGCGGCCGGTGGGGCAGTTGTCGGCCTATAAGGATTGTATCCGCAGGCACTGGCGTGAAGCGCTGTGGATCGGGCTGTTCGATATCGACGAGTTTCTTTTCGCGCCCGACGGGCGTGACGTGCGCTCCGTTCTCAGGGACTATCGCGACCTGCCGGGCGTCTGTGTCTGGCAAGCGTTTTACGGTTCCTCCGGCCATGTCGGAAGGCCTAAGGGTCCGGTGGTCGAAGCCTATACGATGCGGGCCGGGCCGGACATCACGACAGTCAAGACAATCGTCAACCCCCGCATGGTCTACAAGCCGGGCGTCCATCTGTCGAAATTCCTGTCCGGCGAAGGGATGGATACCCATCGACGGGCCGTAGTCCCCGGCATGCCTCCCAAGCTCGATATATTGAGGATCAATCACTATTGGTCGCGCTCGCTCGCCGACCTCAACCAGAAAATCCGGCGCGGCGACGCCTCGACTTCAGCGCCGCGCGAAAGGGATTGGCATTTCGACTTCGAAAGCAAGCTCAACGTCGAGCGCGACGAGGCGATCCTGAAGGCGATGCGGCAGGCGGGATAGGCGCAGCCACCTTTTCCCTCCTACTGATGGTCCAGGCCCGTCATTTCGGTGCTGACACCTTCGCGTTTCCGGGGCTATAGACACCAAAGGGCGACGGTTACGGGGATTATTGTGAAGGTTCTTGTAACGGGTGGGGCGGGCTTCATCGGCTCGCATCTATGCGACCGGCTGCTGACACAGGAACGGCAGGTCATATGCGCCGACAACCTTTCCACCGGCTTGGAGGAAAACATCCACCACCTGTTGGGCAATCCACGTTTCGAGTTTCTGAGGCACGACGTTACCGTGCCTCTCAAAGTCGAAACGGATCAGATCTTCAATCTCGCCTGCCCGGCCTCGCCTGTTCATTACCAGCGCATTCCGATCGAGACGACCCGGACCTGCGTCTATGGCGCGATCAACATGCTCGATCTCGCACGCGCCTCCGGGGCAAGGATCCTTCAGGCCTCGACATCCGAGGTCTATGGCGACCCGCACGTCCATCCCCAGACCGAGGCCTATTGGGGGCATGTCAATCCGATCGGGCCCCGCAGCTGTTACGACGAAGGCAAGAGATGTGCCGAGGCGCTGTTCTTCGACTATCGGCGTCAGTCGAACGTGCCCATCAAGGTGGTGCGCATCTTCAATACATACGGGCCTCGCATGCACCCGTCGGACGGGCGCGTGGTCAGCAATTTCATCGTCCAGGCGCTGCGGGACGAGCCGATAACCATCTATGGTGACGGCAGCCATACGCGGAGCTTCTGCTATGTCGAGGATCTTGTGGATGCCCTGGTTCGGATGATGGCCACGCCCGACGATTTCGTTGGCCCCGTCAACGTTGGCAACCCGGCGGAAGTCACGATCCTGGAACTGGCCGAACTTGTGCTGGGCATTGCCGGAGGCAAGTCCAAAATCGAGTTCAAGGCGCTGCCGCAAGACGATCCCCGCCAGCGGCAACCCGACATAGGCCTGGCGCGATCGATGCTGGACTGGTCCCCTAGCGTCGCTCTCGAGGATGGGCTCCGCGAGACGGCTCGCTACTTCCGCCGCCTCATCAACGGCAATTGACGGCGGTCGCAGGACCGCCTCACACCTTTGACATCCTGTTCGGAGCTCAGCCCCGCATCTTGCGCTGGCGCCAGGCGTCGAGCGTCTCGTCGATAATGCGCTCGGGCACATGATCGAGCTCGAACACGGCCTCGATGTCGAGCACATCCAGTCGATCGAGGAAGCCAGCGGGTGTCTCCCCGTGGCGCAGCCGCGCAGCGTCCTTTGCCGTGGTGACGAGGCGCAGCCCCTCCTGCCGGGCAAGCGTCAGGAGATCGGCAAGCTCGTCCTGGGCATAGAAATGATGATCCGGAAAGGCGCGCGACAGCGTAACTTCGCCGCCCGCGCCGCGCACCGTGTCGAAGAATTTCTCCGGATGGCCGATGCCGGCGAAGGCAAGGAAGCGGCCACCGGAGAAGCGCGACGGGTCAGCCGGCTCGACATGCGCCAGGAAGATCGGCCGCCCGGCGCGCGCCGCCTGGCGCACGACACCGTCGGCGGCGGTCCCCTCACCCATCTTCAGCAAGCCGCTGGTGAACACCAGCTGGTCAACGACCTTGGCACGGAGCGGCCCGCCCGGGATGACGCGGCCGTTGCCGATGCCGAAGCGGGCGTCGACCACCACCAGCGCATAGTCGATATGGATGCGCGCCGACTGGAACCCGTCATCCATGATCAGGAAGTCGCAGCCATGTTGCTCGATGAGCAGCTTCGCGCCGGCAGCGCGGTTCGCCGTCACTGCGACAGGCGCATGTTCGGCCAGGAGCAGCGGCTCGTCGCCGACATGCTTGGCGGCGTCATGGTGAGCATCGACGACATGCGGCTTGGCAAACGAGCCGCCATGGCCGCGCGAGAGGAAGCCCGGCGTGAGCTGCATGCGCCGGGCTTGCGTTGCCAAAGCAATGGCGACCGGCGTCTTGCCGCTGCCGCCGACCGTAAGATTGCCGACGCACAGCACCGGTGCTGCGACCTTCTCGCGCGGAGCATGGCGCATGCGGCGGCCGGCGACCAGCCCATAGATCGCCGAGGCCGGCGACAGCGCAAGCACGCGCCAGTCCGGCTTTTCCCACCAGAAGGGTGGCGCTTCACTGGTCATCGCGTGGGTTCCGCGCAATTCGGTTGTGCGCGTGATCCTTTCCAAGATCGGATTCGATTTTTGGGATCATACCTAGAGCATGATGCCGAAAAGTGTGAAGCGGTTTTCGGTCGACATCATGCTCTCCCTCTTTGATTTAGAGCCGGATTCAGATTTCAGGTCGAATCGACCTGAAATCATCCGGCTCTAGCGCCCGCTTGCGCCTTTGAGGCGCGCCTTGACGACCAGCGGCTGGATGTAAGGCTCCAGCGATTTCAGCGTGCGGGCAAGCGCGCCGCGCATCTCGTCGACGGTGGCAGCACCCGCCGCTATCATTTCGTGGCGCGCCGCTTCGTTGGTCAGAAGGAAATTGACGGCGCCGGTCAGCATGTCGCGATCGCGCACCAGCTTGGCGCCGCCGCTGTCGAGCAGGCGTTGATAGGCCTCGCGGAAATTCTGCACGTTGCGGCCTGCCAGCACGGCGGTTTCGAGCATCGCCGGCTCGAGGGGGTTCTGGCCCCCCTGCGAAGTCAGCGAACGGCCGACGAAAGCGATCTCGGTCAGCCTCAGGTAAAGGCCCATTTCACCGATCGTATCGCCCAGAAGGATATCGGTATCGGGCGAGATGCGGTCGCCCTTGCTGCGCCTTGCCACGGAAAGGCCCATGCCGGAAATCTGCGCGGCAAGCGCATCGGCGCGGTCGGGGTGGCGCGGCACGACGATGGTCAAGAGCCCGTGATGGCGCTTATGCAGGCTGGCATGGACCTCAGCGGCCACAACCTCTTCGCCGTCATGGGTCGAGATCGCCGCCCAGGTCGGGCGAGCGCCGATCTGGCGCTGCAGGGTGGCTAAGGCCCGCTCGTCGACGGGCGGCGGGTTGGTGTCGACCTTGAGGTTGCCGGAAACGGTGACCGGCCGGGCGCCGAGCGCGCGGAACCGCTCGCCGTCGACATCCGACTGGGCGATGACATGGGCGAGATTCTCGAACAGCGCCTCGGCGACGCTGGAGCGCTTCTTCCACGACATGAAAGAGCGGTCCGACAACCGACCGTTGACCAGAACCTGCGGCACGTTGCGGGCGCCAAGCTCCAGGATGGTCATCGGCCAGATCTCCGATTCGGCGATGATCGCCAGTTCCGGCCGCCAGTGGTCGAGGAAGCGGCTCACAGCGGGCTTGAGATCGAGCGGTACATATTGGTGGATGATGCGGCTGCCGAGGCGCTCCTCGGCGACCTTGGCCGAGGTCACGGTGCCGGTGGTCAGAACGATGTTGACGCCATAATCGAGGATGCTTTGGACCAGCGGCACCACCGCGATCGTCTCGCCGACGCTCGCCGCATGGATCCAGATCACCGGCCCTTCCGGCCGCGGACGGCCGGCGACACCGTAGCGCTCGCGCCGGCGGGCGCGATCCTCCTTGCCGCGCGAGGCGCGCCAGGCGACATAAGGACCGATCAGCGGATAGGCGACCGCCCCCGCATAGCGGTAGGCGGTCAGGGCCGCACGCGCCCAACGCTCGCTCATTTGCGGCCGTCCACGAGGCGATAGGCCTCGGCCGTCGCGGCGTTCAGCGAGACGGTTACCTCCTGGCGCTTGCGCTCCATCTCGGCATCATCGGCATCGGCCGGCACGAAGACAGGCGGGCCTACGATGACCGCGGAGCGGCCGAAAGGCAGGTTGATGGTGGTCTTGTCCCAGCTCTTCTCCAAGACCTTGCGGCGGCTGGTGGCGATGGCCGCAGGCAGGACGGGCCGGCCGGAAAGCTTTGCCAGAAGAACGATGCCGAGCCCGGCATCGCGCGGCGTGCCATTCGGAATGTCGGCGATCATGGCGACGTTCTTGCCTGCAACGAGCGACTTCTTCAGCGCGATCAGGGCCTTGGCGCCGCCTTTGTCGAGATGCCTCGAACTGTTGCGGCCGCCGGAGCCGCGCACCGCCTCAATGCCGAATTTCTCGATCATCAGCGCCTGGAGCTCCGCGTCGGCACTGCGCGAGACCATGGCGACCAGCGGCCGGCCCTTGGGATAATAGGCAGGGGTCAGAAGATGCTGACCGTGCCAGAGCGCGATGATGCCGGGTTCAAGATGCGCGTAAGCGCCGCCGGCAACCTGGGTCGAGCCCTTGACCAGCGGGCTGGTGATGCGAATCAGACGCACGAACCAGGCAAACAGGCTGGCGATGAAGTTCTTGACGAAACTCGACTGCGCCAAAGGTTCGCGGATACGCCGCCACAGGGTGCGCGTGCCGCCGCGCCTGGCTGCACGCCGCCCGGTCGCCCCTTTCACCGCTTCATGCTCCATCGACGTCAACCGCCGACCTTCGATTCTGGATCGAGCAAACGATGCAGATGAACAACGAAATAACGCATGTGGGCATTATCGACACTGGCCTGCGCCTTCGCCTTCCATGCGGCGTGCGCCGATTGATAGTCGGGGTAGATGCCGACAATGTCGAGCGCGTCCAGGTCACGAAACTCGGTTCCACCCAGCTTTTTCAGCTCGCCACCGAAAACCAGGTGCAAAAGCTGCTTCTTTCCGTCTTCCACGGCCATGCCGATCCTTCGCAGATTCATGAATTTTGTGAAACGTTTAGCCCAAAGCGGCCGATTTTGGAACTGCGGGCCGACTCACCCTTGGTCAACGCCGGCGATGACGCCGGCCAGCACGCCAAGCAGTTCGCCGCTGCCGGCGGCGAGCGCGCCGTGATTGATCACCTCGCCGGCATATCGCGGCGGCTTGCCGGTGCGGTCGAGGAGCGCCCCGCCGGCCTCGGTCACAATAAGATCGGCGGCGGCGATGTCCCAGTCATGCGCGTTCGGCTTGACGAAGGTCGCGTCGAGCTTGCCGGCGGCGATCATCGCCAGCCGGTAGGCAAGCGAGGGAATGTAGGCCGTCCGGCGCAGCCTGTCCTGCCAGGCATGCGGCATCAGGTCGACCAGCGGCTTGGGTCCGCCGATGTCGACGCTTTCACCTAGCGGGCGCACATGGATGCGCTTGTCGTTGAGATAGGCGCCCTCGCCCGGCAGCGCCCAATAGGTCTCCCGTTTGGCCGGGCATTCAAGGACGCCGGCAAGCGAGCGCCCGTCCTCGACCACGGCGACGCTGACGCACCAGGAATGCAGGCCATCGAGAAAGCCGCGCGTGCCGTCGATCGGGTCGACGACGAAGGTGCGGCGCGCCGACAGTCTCGCATGGTCGTCCGCGGTCTCTTCCGACAGCCAGCCATAATCCGGACGCGCCTTGAGCAAGGTCTCGCGCAGATAGGCGTCCGCCGCGTGATCGGCCTCGCTCACCGGCGAGGTGCCGCCCTTCATCCACACCTGCGGGTTGTTGCCGAAATAGCGCATGGCGATGGCGCCGGCCTCGCGGGCGGCCTCGCGCAGCAAAGCGAGATCTTCGCGGGCGCCGCTCGATGTCAATTGGTCAAGCGCCGGCAAGGGTCATCCCCTCGATCAGGAGCGTCGGCGCCGCCGTGCCGAAATTGCGGTCGAGATCGTTAGCGGGCTCCATGCTGAGAAACATGGTCTTCAGGTTCGAGGCGATCGTCACCTCTGCGACCGGATAGGCCAGGACGCCGTTCTCGATCCAGTAGCCGGAGGCGCCGCGGCTGTATTCGCCGGTCACCATGTCGACGCCCTGGCCGAACACCTCGGTGACATAGAAGCCGCTCTTCAACGACGCGATCAAATCCTCCGGCGAACGCCCGCCGGGCTCGATGGCAAGATTGGTCGAGGACGGCGAGACCGACGAGCCGCTGCGCGAACCGCGTCCATTGGTGACGAGACCAAGCTCGCGCGCGGCCGAGGTCGACAGGAACCAGTGGTTCAAGACGCCCTTCTCGACCATTAGCAGCTTCTCGCCCTCGACGCCCTCGCCGTCGAAGGGGCGCGACGCCTGGCCGCGCCGCCGCAGAGGCTCGTCGGTGACGGTGATTGAGGCCGAAGCCACCTGCTTGCCCATCATGTCGCGCAGGAAGCTGGTCTTGCGGGCAACAGCCGCGCCGTTGATGGCGCCGGCGAGATGGCCGGCTATGCCGCGCGCCACGCGCGGATCGAACACCACGTCGACCGGGCCGGTCGCCGCCTTACGGGCGCCCAGGCGGCGCACCGCGCGCTCGCCGGCCTTGCGGCCGATTTCTTCCGGCGCGTCGAGATCGGCGAAATGCTGGCGCGAGGAGAATTCGTAGTCGCGCTCCATCGCGGTTCCCTCACCCGCAATGACGCTGGTGGAGCGCGAGAAGCGCGAGGCGACATACTGACCGACAAAGCCATGCGAGGTGGCGAGCACAAGACCGCCCAGGCCGGCGCTGGCGCTGCTCCCCGAGGAATTGGTGACGCCCTTGACAGCCAATGCGGCCGCTTCGGCGGTAAGGGCTGCCTCCTTCAGCTGGTCTGCCGACACTTCGGTCGGGTCGAACAGGTCGAGATCGCGCAAATTGCGGGCAAGCAGCGCGGGATCGGCGAGGCCCTGGAACGGATCCTCGGGCGAGACCTTCGCCATCGCCACCGCGCGCTCGGCAAGCGCCTTCGGATCGGAAGCGGCGGTTGCCGAGACGCTCGCCACACGCTGGCCGACGAAGACGCGCAGCGACACATCCTCGCTCTCCGAGGATTCGGTGCCCTCGACCTTGCCCAGCCGAACCGAGACGCCGGCCGAGCGGCCGCGCACCGCCACCGCGTCGGCCGCGTCGGCGCCGGCGCGCTTGGCGGCCTCGACGAGCGCCGCGACGCGATCGGTCAATTTTGCTGCGTCGAGCTGGTCGACCATAGTTTATTCCTGTTTGTTCAAGCAAGCCGTCAGGGGACCCTGCCGGCTATGGATGCTGCGCCCCAACATGGACGCTTTCGCACCATCCATGAATGCCATGGGCACCGTTATGGATGCATTCGCACCATTTATTGTTGCACCAACGCTAGTGCAATGGCGGATGCGGCAATCTCAAGGCAATCGCCCCGGTCCGTGCGAGATGCTTTGCCGCAGCGGACACAGGGACTAGTCGGCCACCGGCGCCCAGACCACGTCATCGATCCTGGTAGCTCCGGTCGCCAGCATCACAAGCCGGTCGAAGCCCAGCGCCGAGCCGCTTGCTTGCGGCATGAGGGCCAAAGCCGCGAGGAAATCCTCATCGAGCGGATAGCGCTCGCCATAGACGCGCTCTTTCTCGTCCATCTCTGAGGTAAACCGGCGGCGCTGTTCGGCCGGCTCGGTGAGCTCGCCGAAGGCGTTGGCGAGCTCGACGCCGCAGCAATAGAGCTCGAAGCGCTCGGCAACGCGCGGGTCGTCTGCGCTCGGCCGGGCGAGCGCCGCCTCGGAGATCGGATAGCCGTAAAGGATGGTGGCCCGGCCTTGCCCCAGCGCCGGCTCGATCTTTTCCACCATCACCCGGCTGAACAGGTCGGCCCAATTGTCGTCGGGCGCGGTGCGCAGGCCGGCTCCCACCAGCGCCCCATGAAGCGCGTCGCGGTCGGTGCTGCCGTCGGCTGACACGGTCGCGAGCAGGTCGATATCGGCATGACGGGCGAAGGCTTCGGCCACGCTCAGCCGCTCCGGCTCCGCGAAGGGATCGGCCTCGCGGCCGCGAAAGCGGAAACTCTGGGTGCCGGCCTTTTCCGCCGCGAGCGCTAGCAATTCGCCGCAGTCCTCCATCAGGCGCTCATAAGTTTCGCCGACGCGATACCATTCGAGCATGGTGAACTCGGGGTGATGCAGCGGTCCGCGCTCTCGGTTCCGCCAGACCGGGCCGAGGCTGAAGATACGTTCCTCGCCCGCGGCAAGCAGCTTCTTGCAGGCAAATTCCGGCGAGGTGTGGAGATATAGCGGGCGGCGCGACGCGTCGGGCCCGATCGCCTCGGTGGCAAAGGCGGCGAGATGCGCCTCGTTGCCCGGCGAAACCTGCAGCGCCGAGGTCGTCACCTCGACGAAGTCGCGTTGCACGAACCAGCCACGAAGGGCGGCGGCGATGGCATTGCGCGCCATCAGCCGTGGCCGGCGATCGGCATGGATATCAGGCCTCCACCAGGGCGAAGCGGCGGTCATGGGCAGGAAAATCGCGCGGAAGGCTGGCGGTTCGGCGCAAGATGCGCTAGGGCGCACGCGATGGCCGCCGTCGCCGCTTCGCGGAAATTGACGCTTGCAGGCCGAAAAACTCGAACGGGATCGAATATCGTGGTCAAGGTCATCGCCAGTTCCTTACGCAAAGGCAACGTCGTCGATAAGGACGGCAAGCTCTATGTCATCCTCTTTGCCGAAAACATCCACCCTGGCAAGGGCACGCCTGTGACCCAGCTCGACATGCGCCGCATCGGCGACGGGGTGAAAGTGTCGGAACGCTACCGCACCACCGAAATGGTCGAGCGCGCCTATGTCGAGGAACGCGAGCATACCTTCCTCTATTCCGACGGCGAAGGTTTTCACTTCATGAACCCGGAAAGCTACGACCAGGTCGTGGCTTCCGAAAGCGTGGTCGGCGACATGGCGCCCTATCTGCAGGAAGGCATGGCCGTGCAGCTCGCGCAGTTCAATGGCGTGCCGATCTCGCTGACGCTGCCGCAGCGCGCCGTCTTCGAAGTGGTGGAAACCGAGCCGGTCACCAAGGGCCAGACGGCGTCTTCCTCCTACAAGCCCGCCGTGCTCTCCAACGGCGTGCGCACCGCCGTGCCGCCGCACATCTCCGCCGGCACGCGCATCGTGGTGATGACTGCCGACGGTTCCTATGTCGAGCGCGCCAAGGACTGAGAGCTGGGGCAGGCCAATGAATGTGGTCTGTCACCCGGCCGGCCTGCCTTAGCCGGGCACCTGAGGCATGCCTGATGCCAGGGAGGCCGCTTAGCCTCCCATCTTCTTTGCCATAGCGCAAAATTCAGCGTGCGATTTGTTAAGAGTCGTATCGCCGCAGTCCTTCAATACCGCGGTGCGCTCGTCCGGTTTCATCGCCATCCACGCCGTTTTAAAGTCGGCTTCACTCCGGAGGGTTTTCATCCCAGCGTCGGTAAAGAACGGCGACATCTTGGCCGGGTCGTCGAGCGCCGAGGTACCAGATGTCGAGCCCGCTATCGCGGCCCCAGTCAGCATCGTGAGGGCAATCGCGTTCAGTGCAAGTAGCTTGAGTTTCATTTTCGTATCCTCCTTGCGGCCGTCTTTGGCCACCTACAAGAAAACGTTTTGTTGGCAACGAGGGTTCCTGCGGGCCTTCGCGACGATGACGGCGCCCAGTCACTTGCAATGGGACTGTGAGCGAGATCTGACTGAACGATCGAGCGTGGCTGCCCATTCCTGAAGCCGGTCGCGCTTTATCGGGCAGTGGGGGGGCAAGATGCGGCTCGGCGGGTCAGGCCGAAAATTTTTGACCATCAATCGTCAGCTCGATGACGACGCCGGCGGGATCCCACATTCGGTCGACGCTGCCGAGCTGGCTTGCCACGGCGCGGACTAAGCGGGTGCCGAAGCCCTCTTTTGTGGTTCCGTCCGGCGGTGGTCCGCCAATCTCCCGCCATCGAATGAGGACCGCGCCGTCCCGATCGGAGCAAGCTATCTCTATCGACCCATCTGCCGCCGAGAGGCTGCCGTATTTGGCAGCGTTGGTGGCGAATTCGTGCAGCAGGAGAGAAAGCGGCGTGATCATTGCTGAAGGCACCGGCACATCGATGCCACTGATCGCGAAGCGGGGATGCTCGTCGGTGCCATGGCGGTATGGCGCGAGGATTGCGGCGATCAATGCATGTAGGCTCGTCGCGACCTGAACAGAATGGCCAGTCGAGGGGAGCATCGTCAGCGCATGCGCCCGCGCGAGGGCGCCGAGGCGGTCAGAAACGATGGAAGCGAGCACGGCCGGCGTTTCAGCGGCTGACGCGCTCAGTTTGACGATGGTGCTTGCGATCGCAAAGAGATTCTTCACGCGGTGGTCCATCTCGCGAAGCAGCAGCTCCCGCTGCTCTTGCGCGCGCAGCCGCTCGGATATTCCGCGGGCAATTCTGGACGAGCCGACAATCTTGCCCGATGCATCCGCGATAGGGGAAACCGTTAAAGAGATGGGTACCAAACTGCCGTCCTTGCGCAGGCGTGCGGTCTCGAAGTGCTCAACATGCTCACCATTGCGAATGCGGGACAGAATCTGCCGCTCCTCGTGTTGCCGGTCGAGCGGAATCAGCGAGATCAGCGGGCGCCCGATAATCTCCCGTCGGCTGTAGCCGTAAAGGCGTTCGGCTCCGCTGTTCCAGTCTGTGATGATGCCTTCCAGATCGGTCGCGCTGATGGCATCATCCGAGGATTCGACAAGCGCGCTCAGTCGCGCTGCTGTCGTTTCCGCCCGGTTCCGCTCGATCGCAAACCCGAGCTGGCGGGCGATGGTCAACGCCAGTTCGCGTTCACGATCAGTGAAGTGATGGGGTACTGGATAGTAGACCATGAACTTGCCGACGAGCTCGCGGGAGCTGACAAGCGGGATAAAGGCCAGCGCTTCGATTCCTTCCGCAAGGACCGTGTCGATGAGTTGCTGAGATTCACCGCTGCAACGAATGTCCTCGACATAGATCGGCTCGGCATTGTGCTCACCGCGCGTCCAAGGCGAATGGCCGTTAACTGCCTCTCGGTATTCTTCAGAGAGTGAGCGCCACGCGACGAAGCTCATGACGCCGTGGCTGTCAAATCTTAGGATCGAGGCGCGTGACGAACCAAGCGCGTCGCAAATGGCATCCAAAGCGGCGTCGTAGATCTCGGCAACGGTTTTGGCTCGATACAATCGGTCGGTGAAGCGGAAGAGGACGGTTTGCTCCCGGGCAGTATCGCCATCGGCCAGCCCACGCCGGCCGGGCCCTGTAGCCGCAACATTCATACCCCCTTGCTGCATCGCCTGATCCCCGGGGCGCGGCTCAATAGAGTCCGACCGAGTCTGTTAGCGCAACGCGCGTCGACGGCTTGTTGCCCTTCGACCGCCGAATACCGTCCATCCCACCACGCAAATGATATGCGCTTTGCGCAGTTTCGCAATAGGACTTGTGCCGTTCCGGCACAGCGACTGGCGCGGACGACGGGCCGTGGGACCCAATCCGAACGGCACCTGTGGGCCCAGGCAGGACGAGCGCCAGTTCGCTCATTCGTTCGCGGCTCGGCACAGGAACAATTCTAATTGAGCCCGGTTTGACCGTTGAGCAGGTCGGAAGCTGTGCCCCGAGATCGACGCAAGGATCTAGCCAAATTATTACGCCGCCAATTCGCGAATGAGGCGGTGCGGCGTCATCTGCGTGGACTGCCGATTTTTCGCGTTGAGCAGTGGCTGCCCGAGCGGCTTCGGAAGTTGCTGGATCGCCTCGCCAAGAACGAAGACAGAAGGCCACGCCAATAACCCGGATCCGAGAGGCAATCAGCACTGCAGCGACGAAGCGGACCTTGGAGTCGCAGTCCTCAACGTGTCTGCCGGGACGATGTCCGAACCAGGTTGGCGCCATCGCGCCGAAAGCCACGTCGACGTTGCCGCCAAGCTCAGCGGCGTATCCGGAACGGTTGCAATTGGCGCTCAGTGGCCTTTCGGCTAGCGAGCATTCCGCCCCGCCTACTTAGCCGCAATACCAGCCAACACTTCCACCGGCAGGCCGGCGGCTTTCCATTCCGGCATCCCGTCCTCCAGTCGACGCGCGGAATGACCTAGAGAGCGCAGCGCCGCGACCGCCTCGAAGGACATCACGCACCATGGGCCGCGGCAGTAGGCGATGACTTCCTTGCCGGCGTCGGCGCTGCCGGACCACGCCTTGACTTCTCCCAACGGGACATTGGTGGCGCCCGGCACATGGCCGAGCGCGAACTCATCGGCTGGTCGAACGTCGATCACCGTCACAAGGCCATCGCGCATCAGCCTCTGAAGTTCCTCGCGCGTGACCGGCCGCATGTCGTCGCGCGCGTCGAAATAGCCGCGCACGATGCGATCGACCTCGGCAAGCTGCCGCTCGGCAACACCGCGCACCGACGCGAAGGCGGAAAGCACGCTCTCATCGCTCAGCGAATAATGCACGAACTTGCCGTCGCGTTCGGCCGAGACGATGCCGGCGCGGCGCAGTGCCTGCAGGTGCTGGGAGACGTTGGCTATCGGCTGACCGAGCTTCGCGGCGAGCGCTTCGACGCTGCGCGCGCCTTGCGCCAGATGCTCGATCATTTCCAGCCGCAGCGGATGGCCGAGCGCCTTGGCGACGATCGCGAACTGTTCGTAGAGCGCCTGTTTCGGATTGCGGATTGACATCGGCCTTTCCGTCAAGCACCGTCATTCAACAGAATTGTTGAATGACGGTTTCGGCCATTGCTGTCAAGCCGGGCGGCCCGCACAGGCAGCCGTGCGGCGGAGAGGAAAGCGATGATTCTCAGGCAGTTCCTGCACACCGATCCGGTCGCCGCTTCCTATCTGTTCGGCTGCGGCGGCAAGGCGTCAGCGGCCGTTGTCGATCCGGTCGGCGACATTGCGCCCTATGTCGAGGCGGCGCGCGCCACAGGGATGCGCATCCTCTATATCGTCGACACGCATATCCATGCCGACCATATATCGGCCGGTCGGGCGCTGGCTAAGGCGACCGGCGCCGAATACGTGCTGTTCGAGGGCGCCGAGACGGGCTTTCCGTTCCGGCGCGTCAAGGATGGCGAGGTGCTCGAGCTCGGCAATGTCACGGCGACGGTGATGCATACGCCAGGCCATACGCCGGAGCATCTGAGCCTGCTCGTCACCGACCGGACGCGGTCGAACGAACCCTGGTTCGTGCTCACCGGGCACACGCTGATGGTCGGCGATCTCGGCCGCACCGAACTCGCCTCCAGTGCCGAGGACGGGGCTCGCGCGCTCTATGCCAGCGCGCGCCGGCTGAAGGGTTTGCCTGACCATATCGAGGTGCTGCCCGGCGCCTATTCTGGCTCGGTCTGCGGCCGCTCGCTGAGCGGCAAGCCGACATCGACCATCGGCTTCGAGCGGCGCTTCAATAAGGCCTTCCGCATCGAGGACGAAGGTGAGTTCGTCGCCGCCATGACCGCCGACATCCCTCCCCCGCCCCCGGACGCCGCCCGGAACCGGGCCACGAACGCCGGAGCGAAATCTTGAGCGCAGCCGCGCCTGGCGTCGCGCTCGGCCTCAAGGCCAACTGGAAGCAGTTTTCGCTCTTGGTGCTGATCAACGCCTTCGTCGGCGGCATGGTCGGGATCGAGCGGACCGTCGTGCCGCTGATCGGCGCGGAGGAATTCGGCGTCGCCTCCACCACGCTCGTCACCTCCTTCATCGTCAGCTTCGGCGTGGTCAAGGCCTGCGCCAACCTCGTCTCCGGCCAGCTTGCCGACACATGGGGCCGCAAGCGCGTGCTGATTCTCGGCTGGCTGTTCGGCCTGCCGGTGCCGTTCATCATCATCGGGGCGCCGAGCTGGGGTTGGATCGTCGCCGCCAACGCCCTTCTCGGCATCAACCAGGGGTTCGCCTGGTCGATGACGGTGATCATGAAGGTCGACCTCGTGGGGCCGAAGTCACGCGGGCTTGCCGTCGGCCTCAACGAGTTCGCCGGCTACCTCGCCGTCGGCGTGACCGCCTTCCTCACCGGCTATCTGGCGAGCCGTTACGGGCTGCGCCCCGTGCCGATCTATCTCGGCGTCGGCTATGCGGTTCTCGGCGCCGCACTGTCGATCCTGCTCGTGCGCGACACCCGCGAGCATGTGCGGCTGGAACTGGCCGACCATCCAAAACAGGCTTCTCCGCTCGCCTTCCGAGAGATCTTCATGCTGACCTCCTTCGGTGACCGCAATCTGTTCGCAGCCTCGCAGGCCGGGCTGGTCAACAACCTGAACGACGGCATGAGCTGGGGGCTGTTCCCGCTCTTCTTCGTCGCCAACGGCCTCGGCATCGAGCGGATCGGCATCCTCAAGGCGGTCTATCCGGCAGTGTGGGGCATCCTTCAGGTCGCCACCGGGCCGTTGAGCGACCGCTGGGGTCGCAAGGGGCTGATCGTCGCCGGCATGTGGGTGCAGGCGGCGGGACTTCTGTTGACCGCCATGACGCGCGATTTTGGCTGGTGGCTGCTGGCGAGCGTGCTTCTCGGGCTCGGCACGGCAATGGTTTATCCGAGCCTGATCGCGGCGGTGTCCGACGCCTCGCATCCCTCCTGGCGGGCGCGCTCGCTCAGCGTCTATCGCTTCTGGCGCGACCTCGGCTACGCGATCGGTGCGCTGTCCGCCGGCCTGGTCGCCGACTTCTTCGGCTTCGTTGCGGCGATCGGAGCAATCGCGGCGCTAACCTTCCTGTCGGGTGTGATCGTCGCGACAGCGATGCGCGAAACGCATGCCGCCGCTGCACTCCCGGCGCCTGGCGATGGTTAACGCCGGCCCGGAACAAGGTTTCCGTTTACGATATCGTAAGCTTGTTGCTGCGAGCCATTCGCTGGTCCGCTAGAATTGCGGCAGTTGAATTTCCTCGAGATCGTTCATGAGCAACCCGAACCGCATGCCGTGGGTGGATACGGCAAAAGGCCTTTCCATCATCCTGGTGGTGATGATGTATTCGGCCTACAACACCGGCGAATACACTGGCGGCGTCGGCTTCCTGCACTACGCCATCGGCTTTGCGACGCCCTTCCGCATGCCGGAATTCTTCCTGATCTCGGGCCTGTTCCTGTCGCAGGTGATCGACCGGCCGTGGCGGCGCTATGTCGACCGCCGTGTCGTCCACTATCTCTATTTCTACGTGCTTTGGGCGATCATCTCGATCGGGCTGAAGATCGGCATCTTCAGCGGCGATCCGGCAGGAATGCTGCACGACCTCGCAATGGCGATCGTCCAGCCTTATGGCGTTCTGTGGTTCATCTACATGCTGGCGGTGTTCGGCGTCGCCATCCGTGTGCTGCGCGAGCTCCGCGTGCCGCACTTGATCGTCATCCTGGCTGCCGCCGCGCTACAGATGTGGGCGCCGAAGCCGGACAGCTACGCGCTCGAGCAGTTCGCGGCCTATTTCGTGTTCTTCTATCTCGGCTTCGTGCTTGCGCCGGCGATCTTCCGGCTGGTGGCGTGGACGCAGGCACGGCCGGCGATCGCCGTTGCGGGCCTGCTCGCCTGGGCCGTCGTCAACGGCCTGCTCGTCTTTTCGCCGGGCTACGCCGTGCAGCCGGTCGGCATGCAGATGGGCCTGGCAACATGGCCGCCGCTGCATCTGGCGCTGGCTGTCGCCGGCGCGGTGGCGCTGTGCGTCGCCGGCGGGTTCTTGTCGAAATTCGCCTCGATGGAATGGCTGCGGTGGCTCGGCGAACATTCGCTGGTGGTCTATGTCGCCTTCACGATCCCCATGTCGATCTTCCGCGGTGTCATGCTGGCAAGCGGCCTTCTGACCGACACCGGCATGCTGAGCCTGGCGGTGCTGCTCGTCTCGGTCATCAGCCCGGTGGTGCTCTATTTCATCGTCAAGCGCATCGGCTTCGGCGCCTTCCTGTTCGAGCGGCCGGCCTGGGCGCATGTCGATGGGCCGAACGCCACGAAGGCCTCCAACAAGCCCATGACGCAGCCGGTACGCGAGGCGGCCTGACCCGGGCCGCCCCCTCTCCCAGTTATTTGCCGCCGCTAGTGCGTTTCACCGTTTCACGGAAACGGCGAAACGCCCTATCTCTTTACGCAATTCCGGACGGAAAACCGCTCACACTTTTCCTGGAATTGCTCCATGTCCCGGACGCCGCGCGGCCTTGATCTTGCCGCTGCTCCCGCCGCCGCAGAAGAAGCAGCCGCCGCCGTCGGATTCCAGCCCCGATACGCCGGAGGGCATCGCCAGCTCCTGCAGCACGTCGCCCGTGTCGGGATCGATGCGCACCAGATCGCCCTCTTCGCCCTCCCAAGTGGCATGCCAGAGCTCGCCATCGACCCAGGTGACGCCGGTGACGACGCGCTTCGATTCGATCGTGCGGATCACCTTGCCCGTTTCAGGATCGATCTGATGGATCTTATGCGCCCTGTATTCGCCGACCCAGAGCGAACCCTCGGCCCAGGCGAGCCCCGAGTCACCCCCGTTGCCAGGAGCGGGAATGGTGGCGACAACCTTGCCGATCTTCGGGTCGACCTTGTGGATGCGATCCTCGGCAATCTGGTAGAGATACTCGCCGTCGAAGGCGGTACCGGCATGCGAGGCGACATCGATCGTACGCACGATCATGCCAGTGTCGGGATCGAGCGCGTTCAGCTTGTCGCCACTGGCGAACCAGACATTCTCGCCGTCATAGGTAACGCCGTTGATACGCTCGACGCCGGGGAACGGTCCGTATTCACGCAGGATCTCGGCAGCGGCTCGTTTCATTTCGATCTCCATTCGAACAATGGCCGCAGACTAATCGGTCGGCAGCGGACCCGGGAGTAACAACACAGTCGGGAATCCGGTCACCGGCGGCATCATCCAACGGCGCGCCCGCCCGCGACCGACCGCCTGCACCTTGTTCCGTGCCGACAGTTCCTCCAGCGCCCTCTGCACGGTGCGCGCGCTGGCGCCAAGCGCGATCGCCAGCGCCGAGCTCGACCAGGCCTCACCATCAGTCAGGAAAGCGAGCACCGCACCGTGCTCCTCCTCGACCGGCGGCGCCAGCACGACGACCTCGGCGGCCTTCAGCGGCACGATCGCAAACCCGCCGGCAGTCGCATTGATCTCGGCCAAGCCGGCGAGCTCGGCGCGCAGCCGTCCCATCTCGACCCTGAGCCGCGCACGATGCGATTCATCGGCATGCTTTGCCCGGAAGGCGCGCCTCAGCAGCATCTCGCGCGATGCGTCGGCCGGCCACGCCTCGGCCAAACTGCGCGCCAGCGCGAACAGCACCGGCCGGGTCGCCAGCGAAACGACCGCGTCGCCCTCGCGCACGACATTGCGGCAGGCGTCGATGACCAGCGCGCCTGAGGTGAGCAGCGCCTCGACTTCGTCGAGCAGCA
This sequence comes from Mesorhizobium sp. WSM4935, assembly GCF_029625735.1. Taxonomy (NCBI): domain Bacteria; kingdom Pseudomonadati; phylum Pseudomonadota; class Alphaproteobacteria; order Hyphomicrobiales; family Phyllobacteriaceae; genus Mesorhizobium; species Mesorhizobium sp. WSM4935. Next base: position 99,346 of record NZ_JARTVR010000009.1, read on the forward strand.
GTTGTTTCTCCACGCCGCGCGCGACCAGCCGGCCGACCGGCGTTTTCAGCACCAGGGATGCCGCTTCGACTTCGGCCTTCAATGCCGCGATATCGGCTTCATAAGCGGCAAGCGATGCCCGGCCGAACGCGGAGCGCGCCGCCTTCGTCCTGAGGCGCCGGACCGCGATGCCGGCCGCGGCCAGTTCATGCGCGACTCGCGCGACCGGCGGCAGCGGCGCCGGATCGAAATCCGAGAGCAGCCGCTCGGCCTCATCGAGCCGGCCGATTAGGATCAGGCGGCGCGCCTCGAGGCTGCCGGCATAGGCGGCGTTCAAGCGATCACCATGCGATTGAAGCGTCGCCCTTGCGGCCCGCAGCGCCTTCTCCGGCCAGCCGAGGTCGCGCGAGACCAATGCGATCTCGGCCTCGGCGACGACACAGCGGGCGCGCGCTACCGCTTCCTTCGGGCTGAAGGCGCGGGCGGCGTCCTTCAGCAGCGCTTTTGCCTTGGCGAAATCGCCGAGCTGCGCCATCGCGATGCCGCGCAGCGCCAGCGCCGGCGCGTCGTCGCGCAGCGCGACGCGCTTCAAGGCGCCAAGCGGATCGCCCGCGGCAAGCGCGCGGCCGGCGGCATTGATCAGCGAATCCATGCCGTCGTCTCAGGGTGCGCCGGATCAAATCGCGTCACACTTGTAACTCTCACCATCGAACCATGCGGCCCTATGTCTGTCCTCGTCACCCCCAACCAAACCCAAGAACGGGACAAGAGCAATGATCCAACACATGAAGACACCGCCGGTCGTCTCGCAGGAAGCGTGGGAAGGCGCGTATGAAGAGATGCTGGTCAAGGAAAAGGCACTCACCCGCGCCCGCGACGCTTTGGCCGCCGAGCGCCGCCGCATGCCGTGGATGGAAGTCAAGAAGGACTATGTCTTCGAAGGTCCGAACGGCAAGACGAGCCTGCTCGACCTCTTCGAAGGCCGCCGCCAGTTGGTCATCTACCGTGCCTTTTTCGAGCCAGGCGTCTATGGCTGGCCGGAACACGCCTGCCGCGGCTGCTCGCTCGGCGCCGACATGGTCGGCAACCTCGCGCATCTCAACGCCCGCGACACCACGCTTGCCTATGCCTCGCGTGCGCCGCAGGCCGATATCCAGCGGCTGAAGGAGCGGATGGATTGGAAGATGCCCTGGTACACCATCACCGACAGCTGGGATAAGGATTTCGGCGTCGACGAATGGCATGGCCACAACGTGTTCATCCATGACGGCAAGCGCATCTTCCGCACTTACTTCGTCAACAACCGCGGCGACGAGGCGTTCGGCACCGTCTGGAGCTATCTCGACGTCACGCCGCTCGGCCGCCAGGAGGTGTGGGAGGATTCGCCCGAGGGCTATCCGCAGACCCAGACCTACAAGTGGTGGAACTGGCACGACAACTACCAAGAGGGTGCCGCGCCCGACCAGAGATGGGTCGAGGTGTCGGATGCCGGCGAAGCGGCGTTCCGCAACAAGAGCGCCTGAGCGTGAGGCGACTCCGGCGGCGCGCGCCGCATGCCGCCGGAGCCGATCTCGCCACGCCCTTCCCTCCCTCAGCGCTTGTAAACCTGACCACTCCAGAAGGTGGACATCATGAGCTTCGACGATCCCTCCCCTCGCCTGAGCGGTTTCGGCCTCGCCGACTGGCTTTGCCTCGCCGCCGCGCCGACGTTCGCGGCAATGGCCCTGCTGACGGCTGCCTATGGCGGCCACGACATGATGTGCATGTCAGGCGCCTCGGTGCTCAGCGGCATGGTGCCGATGTATCTCCTGATGGCGGGGTTCCATCTTGCGCCGTGGCTGCGGCTGATGGGGAGGCGGGGCTGAGATTGACGATACGCCGGCCACGATTTCAGGCCCGGCCGCGCGTCTGTTTCGCCAGCAGAATAGACTCGACAAGCTCCCGGTCTTTGTAGGGTTTCGCCAGCAAGGGAACATCCGCCGGCAGATCGCCGATCGCCTTGGTGTCGGCGTAACCCGTAATGATGACCGCGGGCCAATCCGCCTTCAGGTTGCGCGCAAATCGTATCACGTCCAGACCTGAAACGAGCGGCATGGCAAAGTCGGTGACGATCACATCGAAATCCTGCGGCGCCTTCTCGATCTTGGCCAATGCCTCGGCACCGCCGGCTGCGCATGTCACAGCGAAGCCGCTTTGCCTCAAGGACGCTGCGGTCAACTCGCGCAGGGCATCGCTGTCGTCGACCAATAATACAGACGGCTGGGCGCCATCGCCGTTAGTGCGCGGCTGGCTGACCTGCCCCTGCTCGACTGATCGGGCCGGTTGCTTCAACGATCGTGGCAGCCACAGATGCATCGCCGTGCCTCGCCCGACAACGCTCTCGATCCGAAGCGTGCCGCCTGACTGCTTGGCAAAGCCGTAGACGGTACTGAGGCCAAGGCCGGTGCCCTTGCCGACGGGTTTTGTCGTGAAAAAGGGTTCTATGACCTTCGCCACGAGATCGGCCGGAATGCCTGAACCGGTATCGATGACCGAGATGACGACATAGTCGCCCGCGCCCAGTTCGTCGGAGCTCACGTGGGCCGTGTGATTCTCGGCGCGTATGGTGATTGAACCTCCCGTAGGCATTGCATCGCGGGCATTGAAAACCAAGTTCATGAGAGCGAGTTCGAGTTGGCCCGCGTCCACCAGCACCGGCCAAACCGAGTTGTCGATTTGCCATTCAAAGCGAACCAAACCTCCGAGCACCGGCGCGACGAGCCCGTTCAGCGGCTCGATCAGCCCCGCCAGTTGCAAAGGTTCAGGCTTCAGGTGCTGACGCCGGGAGAAGGCGAGCATGCGATTGACCAGGTCGGCGCCCTGCTTGGCGGAACGCCTCGTAAGATCGAGCACTTTCTTCCCCTGCTCGTCGAGCGCAGTGCTGCGCTCGAGCAGCCCGAGCCCACTGAGGATCGCTGCAAGCAGGTTGTTGAAATCATGGGCAAGTCCGCCTGTAAGCTTGCCGATGGCGTCAAGGCGCTGCGCCTTGAGCAACCTGTCTTCAAGCTCGCGCCGCTCGGTGATGTCGAGCAGCGTGCCGACGATCTCGTCGGTACCTTCCAGTGGATTGTGCGAAACGATCCCCTGGTCCAGAAAGGTCCGGTATTTGCCATCGGCGCAATGCCAACGGAATTCGCAGCTGTACGAGCCGGCCGCCTTGGCGCCGAGGAGAGTGGCCTTGACATCCGGCAAGTCGTCCGGGTGCACGCGGCTGAGGCCAAAACCAGGTTCGGACGTCAGCCGCTCGGCCGAAAATCCCGTCAACCGCTCGATACCACTGGTGACGAAGCGAGCGTCGAATGGCGGATCCAGAGACCGGGCATGAAAGCAAACCGGAACCGATTGCAGGATAGCTTCCTGCCGCTGCTCGGCGACACGCAAGGCTCGCTCCGCCTCGAGTCTCGACTTTTGCGACTCCAGGGCCTGCTCCAGCAGCGTCTGCTCCACGACCGCCTTGCGCTGGATTTCCAGGCTCTTCTCGTGCAATTCGACGAACACTGCCACCTTCGAACGCAGCATGGCTGAATCGAAGGGCTTGAAGACGAAATCGACCGCACCGGCATCGTAGCCGCGCAGCATATGCGCTTCTTCCTTGTTGATCGCGGTCAGGAAGATGATCGGAGTGCGCCTCGACTGCTCTCTTTGGCGGATCAATGAGGCCGTCTCGTATCCGTCCAATCCCGGCATCAGCACGTCCAGCAGGATTACGGCGAACTCTTCCTTCAAAAGGAACCGCAATGCCTCCTCGCCGGAGTGTGCGCAGACAACCTCACCTACTCCAGCCAAGACTTCGCTGATCGCAAGGAGATTGCGATGGTCATCATCAACGGCGAGGATGCGCGCGCCTTGCGCCACCTCTGACAGGGCTGCACGATGCTCGGATTTGGTCTTCAGCATCCTTTGCATTGGCGACCCGTCACATGGCCGCCACGAGCTTTTCTGCCGGGAGGGCGTGCTGTCTCGATCGACCGATCCAGACCCGGAGCAGCGCGAGCAGAAGGTCGAGATCCACAGGCTTGGCTATGTAATCCGAAGCACCCGCATCAAGGCACTTTTGCCGGTCGCCCTTCATTGCCTTGGCAGTCACCGAGATGAGGGGGACGTGCGCGATTGGCGGCATGCCGCGTATCTGCCGCATCGTCTCGTAGCCGTCCATCTCAGGCATCATGATGTCGATGAGCGCGACGTCCATGTCTGGATTTTGCTCAAGCAGCGCGATGCCGTCGCGACCACGCTCGGCATGCAAAACCTGGATGCCATAGGTTTCGAGCACGCTGGTCAGCGAATAGATGTTGCGGATGTCGTCGTCGACGATGAGGACTTTGGCGCCGGCAAGGTCGATCTTGTCCGATCGTTGGGAGGCCGCAGTCCCGTTGGTGTGACTGTCCCGCGGCAAAGTTGCCGACATCAGCAGCGCCAACTGGCCAAAATTCTCGGCACGGGCAACGTCCGCCAACTCCGGTTTAAGCCCGATCAGCTGCTCCAGGGCCTCCGGATAGGGTGCGAAGAACACGAGCTTGGATGACATGCTCTCAAGCGAGGCCGCGATCTCCTCAATCATCTTGGCGTTGTCCTTGCCCGACCTCCCAAAGCCCAGCACAATCGCGTCATAGATGTCGAAGTCTATTCCCCGCCCATTTGCGGGGATCCGACCGATAGGCGTGACGAAAGTGACGCCGTCGCGGATCGCTTCGACCAGGGCAAGCCGCCGCTCGGGATCGACATCCACGATCAGGACATTGCGCTGGACGCGCAACTTGCTCGATTGAATGTCCTCGAACACCTTCATGAGGTCGTCCGACGATACCGGCTTTGTTGAGACGCTGGCGGCGCCATTGCGCAACAGGCCCGCCGTATCTTCCGCACCGGAGATGACATGTATCGGGATGCCTGCGGTCTTGGGGTCGTGCCGCAGAAGATCGAACAGCACCCAACCATCTATATCCGAAAGTCCCAGGTCCAGCGTGATTGCGTCCGGAACCAGCTTCCTGGCCAGCGCCACTGTCCCGGAGCCCGCGGTGGACAAGACGCCCTTGAGGCCCGCCGAGCGCGCCATGCCCAGCAGCAGTCCCGCAAAGGTGGGATCGTCCTCGACGATAAGCACGACCCTGTCTTCGGGCGAGAGGGCATCGCGATCATCGATCAGTTCCGGAACGGAAACACCAGCCGCCGGAGCCACCACCTCCTGTTCGACAATGACGGGCTGCGAAACCGCTCTCGGACCGTCCAACGGGATTACGAGCGTGAATGTCGAGCCCTTGCCTGGCGTGCTCTCCACCCTCAGCTCGCCTCCGAGCAGCCGCGCGATTTCACGGCTGATCGACAGGCCGAGCCCGGTGCCCCCATATTTGCGGCTGGTGGTGCCATCGGCCTGCTGGAAAGCCTCGAAGATCAACTTCTGCTTGTCGTCCGGGATGCCGATGCCGGTATCGGTGACCGCGATAGCGAGCGCCTTCGGCGCCTGGGCACCGTTGCGCCGCGGGGTCTTCTCCGGCCTGAAGGTGAGGCTGACCTTACCGGTCGAGGTGAATTTGAATGCATTCGACAACAGGTTGAGCACGATTTGCTGCAGCCGTTTTTCGTCGGTGCGCACCGTCTCCGGAAGGCCGGGATCAAGTTCTATGGTGAATCCCAATCCCTTGTCGGCGGCCAGCTGACGGAACGTGCGTTCCATGTGTTGACGCAGATGCGCCAGCGGCATGTCGTTGATCTCGACGGAGACGGTGCCGGACTCGATCTTCGACAGGTCGAGGATGTCGTTGATAAGGCTGAGCAGGTCGGTCCCGGCCGAATTGATGGTTCGGGCAAACTCGACCTGCTTGTCGTTGAGATTGCCCTGCTGGTTGCTGGCCAGCAGGTTCGAGAGAATGAGCAGCGAGTTCAGCGGCGTGCGGAGCTCGTGGCTCATATTGGCCAGAAATTCGGATTTGTACTTGGAGGTCAGGGCGAGCTGTTCGGCTTTCTCCTCAAGTGCCCGCCGAGCCATTTCGATTTCCAGATTCTTGTTCTCGACCTGCTTCTTTTCGTTTTCGAGCAGTTGCGCCTTTTCCTGCAACTCCTCGTTGGTGGCGTGGAGTTCCTCCTGCTTCTTGGTCAGTTCCGTCTGGCGCGCCTGCAATTCCGAAGTCAGCAATTGCGACTGTTTCAGCAGCCCTTCGGTGCGCATCGTCGCCGCGATCGTGTTGAGCACGATGCCGACCGATTCCATCAATTGGTTCAGGAACGATTGGTGTGTGTCCCGAAATTCGCTGAAGGAGGCGAGCTCGATTACCGCCTTGACTTCGTCTTCGAAGAGCGCGGGCAGGATGATGACATTGGCCGGTGCGGCGTTGCCGAGGCCGGATGTGATGCGCAGGAAGTCCGGCGGCACATTGTCGAGAACGATCGCACGCTTGTCCGCAGCGCTCTGGCCGATCAGCCCCTCCCGGAGATCAAGACGCTGTTTCATCACCGCTTTGCTATCGGCGCCGTAGGACGCGGCAAGCTCGAGATAGGACTCGTCTTCTTCCCGGTTGGTCACGTAGAAGACGCCGTATTGCGCATTCACCAGCGGCGCCAGCTCCGACATGATCAGACGCGAGACCGTCGCCAGATCGCGCTCACCTTGCAGCATGCGCGAGAACCGCGCCAGATTGGTCTTCAGCCAATCCTGTTCGGCATTCTTGAGCGTCTGATCCTTGAGGTTGCGGATCATCTCGTTGATGTTGTCCTTGAGCGCCGCCACTTCGCCTGATGCCTGGACGCTGATGGACCGTGTCAGGTCACCCTTGGTCACCGCCGTCGACACTTCGGCGATGGCACGCACCTGGGTGGTGAGATTGGCTGCCAGCTGATTGACGTTATCGGTCAGGTCGCGCCAGAGCCCTGCCGCGCCTGGCACGCGAGCCTGGCCGCCCAGCTTGCCTTCGATGCCGACCTCGCGCGCGACGTTGGTCACCTGGTCGGCAAAGGTGGCGAGGGTCTCGATCATGCCGTTTATGGTGTCGGCCAGCGAGGCGATCTCGCCCTTGGCGTCGACGGTGAGCTTGCGGCGCAGATTTCCCTGCGCCACCGCGGTCACGACATCCGCGATGCCGCGCACCTGATTGGTAAGGTTGGTGGCCATCAGGTTGACATTGTCGGTCAGGTCCTTCCAGGTGCCGGCAACGCCCTCGACGCGTGCCTGGCCGCCGAGCTTGCCCTCTGTGCCGACCTCGCGCGCCACGCGCGTCACCTCCCCGGCGAAGGAGTTCAGCTGATCGACCATGGTGTTGATCGTCGACTTCAGCTCCAGGATCTCGCCTTTGACGTCCACGGTGATCTTTTTCGACAGATCGCCGCGTGCGACGGCGGTGGTCACTTCAGCGATGTTACGCACCTGGCCGGTGAGGTTTTCGGCCATGGAATTCACGTTGTCGGTGAGGTCCTTCCACGTGCCGGCGACGCCGCGGACCTGGGCTTGGCCGCCCAATTTGCCCTCGGTGCCGACCTCGCGGGCGACACGCGTCACCTCGCCGGCGAAGGAGTTGAGCTGGTCGACCATGGTGTTGATGGTGGATTTCAGCTCCAGGATTTCGCCTTTGACGTCGACGGTGATCTTCTTGGAAAGGTCGCCAAGGGCCACCGCCGTCGTCACCTCGGCGATGTTGCGCACCTGGCCGGTCAAATTCGCGGCCATGGCATTCACATTGTCAGTCAGATCCTTCCACGTGCCGGCCACGCCGCGAACCTGCGCTTGGCCGCCCAGCTTGCCGTCCGAGCCAACCTCGCGCGCGACGCGGGTCACTTCCGACGCAAATGAGTTGAGCTGATCGACCATCGTGTTGATGACGTCTTTGATCTGCAGGATCTCGCCCAGCGCGTCGACCGTGATCTTCTGCGTCAAGTCGCCGGTGGCGATCGCGGTCGCGACCTTGGAGACGTCACGCAACTGCACCGTGAGATTGCCGGCCATCGCGTTCACGTTGTCGGTCAAATCCTTCCAGGTGCCGCCAACGCCTTCGACGTGCGCCTGCCCGCCAAGCTTGCCTTCCGAACCGACTTCGCGCGCCACGCGCGTCACTTCCGAAGCGAAGGAGTTGAGCTGATCCACCATGGTGTTGACGGTGTCTTTCAACTCCAGGATTTCGCCCTTGACGTCGACGGTGATCTTCTTCGACAGGTCGCCGCGCGCGACGGCCGTGGTCACTTCGGCGATATTGCGCACCTGGCCTGTAAGGTTGGCAGCCATCAGGTTGACGCTGTCGGTCAGGTCCTTCCAGGTGCCGCCGACGCCTTTCACGTCGGCCTGGCCGCCAAGTTTGCCTTCGGTACCGACCTCGCGGGCAACGCGCGTCACCTCCGATGCGAAAGAATTGAGCTGATCCACCATGGTGTTGATGGTGTCCTTGAGCTCCAGGATTTCGCCCTGGACGGCCACGGTGATCTTCTTCGACAGATCGCCAGACGCCACCGCCGTGGTCACTTCCGCGATGTTGCGAACCTGCCCGGTCAGGTTTTCTGCCATCGAGTTCACATTGTCCGTCAGATCCTTCCACGTGCCGGCGACACCACGCACCTGGGCCTGGCCGCCCAGCTTGCCCTCAGAACCGACCTCGCGTGCCACGCGAGTGACTTCCGAGGCAAAGGAATTGAGCTGGTCCACCATCGTATTGATGGTGTTCTTCAGTTCGAGAATTTCGCCCTTCACATCGACCGTGATCTTCTTCGAAAGGTCGCCGAGCGCGACGGCTGTCGTCACCTCGGCGATGTTGCGGACCTGACCCGTCAGGTTCTCGGCCATCGAATTCACGTTGTCGGTAAGGTCTTTCCAGGTGCCGCCGACGCCCTCGACGCGCGCTTGACCGCCAAGCTTGCCTTCGGTGCCGACCTCGCGCGCGACGCGTGTCACTTCCGAGGCGAATGAATTGAGCTGGTCCACCATCGTGTTGATAGTGTTCTTGAGCTCCAGGATCTCGCCTTTCACGTCGACGGTGATTTTCTTCGACAGGTCGCCCGAGGCGACGGCCGTAGTGACTTCGGCGATATTGCGGACCTGCCCGGTGAGATTGGTCGCCATGGCATTGACGTTGTCGGTCAGGTCTTTCCAGGTACCCGCCACGCCCTTCACGCGCGCCTGGCCACCGAGCTTGCCTTCGGTGCCCACTTCGCGGGCAACGCGGGTCACCTCCGAAGCAAAGGAGCCCAACTGCCCGACCATCGTGTTGACGACCTTGCCGATACGGAGGAACTCGCCTCGCAGAGGCCGGCCGTCGATCTCCACCATCATGGTTTGCGACAGGTCGCCTTTGGCAACCGCACCAATGACGCGAGCCACCTCGGTGGTCGGCTGAACCATGTCCTCGATCAGATCGTTGACGGAGCGGACGCTTGTTTCCCAACTCCCTGTGGCGTTGCGCACGTGGCCGCGCTCACCGATCCGCCCGTCTTTGCCGACCACCCTGCTCAGCCGCTCAAACTCGCGCGTGACCTGATCGTTGATCTCCACGATCTGGTTGAAGGTGTCTGCGATGTCGGAATCGAGCCCTTCATAGACATTGTCTATGCGCACAGAGAAGTCGCCTCGTCGGAAGGCCTTGAGCGCGTTCAAAATCTGGCGGCGGTCCAACTGCGGCTTGGATTTCAGCGTACTCACAGCGCCCCTCACAGCCCCGGCCGATAACAATGAAGACTGTCGTGGAATGAAAAGTGCCCCTTGCGGATACACCCCCGCGAGGCCCACAACGCGCGACCCGTGCTTCGGTTCCATTGGGGAGCGAGATCTTCCTGAGCGCCGCCTGGCGTATGACCAGTCCATCTGCCAAAATCGAAAGTCAGGCCGCCGCCCTCCAGGCCTTGACGAAAACAGGTGCGCCTGTTTGAGACTCCGGGGCAAAGGGCGACATTTGCCCCGGAGGAGATGAGCTGGCGGTGGGCAAGCTGTGAAGCGCGTTTTTCGATTGCTTGCCGCGGCGATCATGGCGTCCGGCGTGGCCGGATGCACCAGCATTTCCTATTATGCGCAGTCGTTGGAGGGCCATGTTGAGATCATGGCGGCGCGCAAGAATATCGGAAAGCTGATCCGTGATCCCTCAACGCCGGAACCGTTGCGCGCCAAGTTGACGTCGGCCAGCGCCATCCGCCGCTTTGCCACGGAAGAACTGGCGCTGCCCGATAACAATAGCTACCGCAGCTATGTCGACGTCGGCCGGAACGACGTGACCCTGGCGGTCTTTGCCGCGCCGCAATTCTCTCTCGCGCCGGTAACATGGTGTTTTCCGGTCTTCGGCTGCGTTCCCTACAAGGGCTATTTTTCGCGCAAAGACGCGCTCGCAAATGCCGCCGAACTGCAACGACAGGGGCTGGACGTCTATGTGACGGGCATCACGGCCTATTCCACGCTGGGCTGGTTCAGCGATCCGCTGCTCAGCACCATGCTGCGCCAGAACGACACCTATCTCGCCAGCCTTATCTTCCATGAGCTGGCGCATCAGAAAATCTACGTGAACGGCGACTCCGCGTTCAACGAGGCCTTCGCAGTTACCGTCGAAACCACCGGTACGAGGAAATGGCTCCGCGCCACCGGCAATCGCGCCGGATTGCGCAGCTACGAAGCCGATCGCAAGCGCATGGCGGATTTTCTCGGACTGATATCGAAGACGCGGGACGAGTTGAGGCAGGTCTATGCGAGCCCGCGCAGCCCGGAGCAGATGGCGGCCGCCAAAGCCGCCACGATCGACAGGTTGCGGATGCGCTACCGGCAGATGCGCGACAGGCGCTGGGGTGGATACCGCGGATACGACGCCTGGTTCGACAGCCCGATCAACAACGCGAAGCTCGCGGCGACCGCCGTCTACGGCGAAGAGGTTCCGGCGTTCCTTCGCTTGTTCGGCTTATGCTCCGGCGACTATCCGAAATTCTACGCTTCCGTTCGGCGGATCGGCAATTTGCCTGCATCGACCCGTGCCCAAGCCCTCAAGACCGCAGCTGCGTGTAACTGACCATGTAAGGAATTCCGGGGGCCGCGCGCGAACATGCTGGACAACTATGAGGTGGACAGGTTCGGAGTCATCCACCAGATCGAGTACACACCGATCAAGTACGACAAGAAATACATTTCTTATTACGAGGACCTGAGCGACCGGACCATCAAGCTCGGCTATCAGCGGCTTGGCTGGGTGCTGGGAATCACGGGTGAGATTCCTCGCTCGGTGCTGGAGATCGGATACGGCACCGGCACGTTCATCGAAGCCGCCAGGATAACCGGGGTCGCCGATTGTGCCGGCTGCGATATCGCCGCGTTTCCCCTGCCCAAGGGTGTCCGCTTTGTCGACTGGGATCAGGCGCTCGCCGGCTCATGGGACCTGGTCGCCATGTTCGACGTGCTCGAGCACATCCCGGACCTCGGTTTCCTTTCCCGCCTTCAGGCCCGACACCTGGCCGTCGCCGTCCCCTATTGCCGCTGGCGCGAACTCGGCGCCGATGGCGACGCGTGGTTCGCCAAGTGGCGCATGCGTCTGCCCAACGAGCACCTGCACCATTTCGACCGCGACTCGCTGGTGGCGCTGCTCGCGCATAGCGGCTTCGAATGCGTGACGCTGAACTGCTTCGAGGACGGGATCCGGCTGCGGCCCGGAGAAGCGGGTCCGAACATTCTGTCGGGCTTCTTCAGAAAGTTGTAAGTCGGCTACGAGCCCTCTATGGTGGTCTCCCTCTATGCCTGCGAAGAAACGGGGCCGGTCGCGGAACTGGCTGACCGGATGAGCGCGGTTCTCGCCGCCCGGTTTCAGGCATCCGAATGAGCGCGGGAATGACCCGCCCGCATTGCCTTCCGCGCCGGCTCGCACAATAGTCGGGCCGATGTTCGAGGCTATAGCGAGTCACTGGTCGACGCTTATCCTGATCCTGTCGCTGGCGATGGCGGCAGTGGGCATTGTCCACGCCATCATGACGAAGGAAGACGTGCGCGCGGCCACCGGCTGGGTGGGCGTGATGCTGTTGTCGCCTTTCCTCGGCGCGATCATTTACACCATTGCCGGCATTAACCGCATCCGTCGCGCGACGATCAGCGCCATGCGGCCGGGCTCGCTCGAGGCCGCCGCCAGGCACGACCGCGACGTCGCGCTGGAAGCCTTGATCAATGCCGAATTCGGCCAGCGTTTCACCGGGCTGAAGACGCTTGGCGACAGGGTGGCGCGGCGTCCGCTGACCTCGGGAAACACCATCGCCGTGCTCAAGACCGGCGACGAGGCCTATACGGCCATGTGCCGTGCGATCGACGCGGCGCAAAGAAGCGTGCTTCTGGAAACCTATATTTTCGACAATGATGCGGTCGGAGCGCTTTTCGTCCAGTCGCTCGGCAACGCCGTCAAGCGCGGCGTCGCTGTGCGCGTGCTGATCGACGCCGTCGGCGTGCGCTATTCGGTGCCCAGCATCCTGAAACAGCTCAGGGTGGCGGACGTTCCGGTCGATCTCTTCAACGGCAACATCGTCATGGGCCTGAGACTTCCCTATGCCAATCTCAGGACCCACAGGAAGATCCTGGTCGTCGACGGCACGGTGGCGTTCACGGGAGGCATGAACATCCGCAAGGGATTCTCGGCCGAATTCGCCGGTTCCGACAGTTCGCGCGACACCCATTTCGAGGTCACCGGGCCGGTGGTGGCCGATCTCTTCTCGGTCGCCGCCGAGGACTGGCGGTTCGCCGGCAACGAGGCGTTGAAGGACGGGCCTTGGCAGGTCGAGCGCGCCATGCCGCCGCCGGGGCAGCCGATGCTGGTGCGCGCGGTGGCGACCGGGCCAGACGCGTCCAACGAAACCAATCTCAAGCTGCTGATGGGGGCGTTTTCGGTCGCCCGCAAGTCGATCCGCATCATGTCGCCCTATTTCCTGCCGGACCGGGAGTTCATCAGCGCATTGACCACGGCCGGCCGACGCGGCGTGGAAATCGACATCGTCGTGCCGGAGGTGAACAATCTTTTCCTTGTTGATCATGCGATGATGGCGCAGTTCGACCAGGTTCTGAAGCATTATTGCCGTGTCTGGCGCCACGAAGGCTCGTTTGACCATTCGAAGCTGATGGCGATCGACGGCGTGTGGGCCTATGTCGGCTCCTCCAATCTGGACGCCCGTTCGCTACGGCTGAATTTCGAGATCGACCTGGAAGTCCTGGACAAAAATTTCGCCGCCGAGATCGACGCCCGTATCGGCGCAGCCATCTCGACCGCACAGCCGGTGACATTGCAGACGCTGAAGGCGAGGCCGTTCCCAATCCGCGTCTTCGACCGTTTGCTGTGGCTGGGATCACCCTATCTTTAGCGCAGGAAATCGAGCAGCAGGATCATGGAGATAGACGACATCAAGGGACGCAGCCTGCCAGAAACCGTGCTCTTGTCGATACGCCGCAGAAATGCGCGCAAGGCGAAGGCGACGCCGCGCAAGCGCGTCAACGACACTGAAATCGTCGTTGCCTCCTACAACGTCCACAAATGCATCGGCACGGACCGCAGGTTCGATCCCGAAAGGACGGCCCGCGTCATCCGCGAGATCAGCCCCGACGTGATCGCCCTGCAGGAAGCCGACAACCGCTTCGGCGACAGGGCCGGGCTGCTCGACCTTGCCCGGCTGGAACTGGAAACGGGGCTGGTGCCGGTGCCGGTCACGGGAAACGGCAAGGGGCATGGCTGGCGCGGCAACGTGCTTCTGTTCAAGCGCGGCACCGTGCGCGACGTCCACCAGATCAAGCTGCCGGGACTGGAGCCGCGCGGCGCGCTGGTCGCCGAAATCGATCTCGACGAGAAACGATCGCTGCGCGTCATCGCCGCTCATCTCGGCCTTTTGCGCCGTTCGCGCTCCGAGCAGGCCCGCGTGGTGCTCGACATCATGAGCAGCGCCGACGAGAGGCCGACGCTTTTGCTCGGCGACCTCAACGAATGGCGGCTCGGCAACCGCTCGGCGCTGAACACGCTGCACACGACCTTCGGGCCGGCGCCGCCGGCGGTGCCCACTTTCCCGTCCCGCATGCCGGTGCTGGCGCTCGACCGCATCATGGGCAACCGGCACGGTCTGGTTTCAGGCGTCGAGGCGCATGACACGCCGCTGTCGCGCGTCGCCTCCGACCACCTGCCACTGACGGCCTACGTGCATTTGTAGCGTGCTGCCCTACCCCTCCCTCAGCCAGACCAGCATCTCGCCGGGATCGCGGTTGTCCCAGGCGAAATAGGGAATTGCCTTGAGCTTCATTTCCTTTGTCGCCGGCGGTTCGGGGCGGTAGAGATCGGCGCCCCAGCTTTCCGTATCGGCCCTGCTGCCGATGGCCGAAAGGGTGACGACGCCGCCGAGCAGGTTCGGCTCGACATGCGCCTCGAGCCTGGCCTCGCGCGGCAAGGCGACACGGTGCAGCCCGCCGCCATTGTCGGTCTCCTCGACGCAGTAGATCAGCGGGCCGCGCGCCAGCGCCACCCGGCCGATGTCCTGGCGCACCTGCGGGTTGGCGAAGAGGCGGGCCATCGACATTTCGAGGTCGAGCTCGACCTTGTCGCCCTGGCGCCATTCGCGGCGGATCGCGGCATAACCGTCGACCGTCGCCGCTTCGAGATCGACGAGCTTGCCGTTGACCCGAAGCGCTGCCTTGCGGCACCAGGCAGGCACACGCAGATGAAGCGTGAACGCAACCGGCGCTTCCGGCCCAACCTCGATCGCGACCGCGCCATCCCACGGATAGTTGCTGGTCTGGACGAGGCTCACCTGCCGGCCGGCAATCTCGAATCGCGCGGTCGAGTCGCCATAAAGATGCACGGCAAGCGCATCGTCGGCGAGGCCATAGAAATAGGAGCCGATGGAAGCGACCATGCGGCCGATATTGGGCGGACAGCACGGGCAGCGGTGCCATTTCCAGCGATGGTGGCCGCCCCGGCTCTCCAGCGGATTCTCGTAGAAGAACAGCGAACCGTCGAGCGAGAGGCCCGAAATCGAACCGTTATACAGCGCCCGCTCCATCATGTCGGCGTAGCGGGCGTTCGGGCCCATGCCGAGCATGCGGCTCGCCCAGAACACCAGGCCGACGGAAGCGCAGGTCTCGGCATAGGCGGTCTCGTTGGGCAGGTCGTAGTCGCTGGTGAAGCCTTCATTGTGTGCCGACGGTCCGAGGCCGCCAGTGACGTAGAGGCTCTTCGTCATGAGATCGTCCCAGAGCCGGTCGAGTGCCACGCGCAGCGTGTCGTCGCCATATTCCGTCGCGATGTCGGCCATGCCGGAATAGAGATACATCGCGCGCACTGCGTGGCCGACGACCTTGTCCTGCTCGCGCACCGGCTTGTGCGACTGGTTATACTCGTAGGTCTTGAAGTGATAGGCCTTCGGATCGGCGCCGCGGGCGCGCGCCTCCTCGTCGAAATAATGCGGCTGCTGGCCGCGCTGGTCGATGAAATATTTGGCGAGCTCCATGTATTTCTTCTCGCCGGTCGCTCGCGCCAGCTTGACCAGCGCCAGTTCGATCTCCTCATGGCCGCAGTACCCCTTTTTCTTGCCGGGCTCGGGACCGAACATGGAGGCGATGTGGTCAGCGTAACGGCACATGATGTCGAGCAGCTTGCGCTTTCCCGTCGCCTGATAATAAGCGACCGCGCCCTCGATCAGGTGGCCGGCGCAGTAGAGCTCGTGGCAGTCGCGCAGGTTGGTCCAGCGCAGGCCCGGCTGTATGCGCTGGTACCAGCTTGACAGATAGCCGTCCTCCTGCTGCAGCTTTTCGTACATGTCGATGACGGCGTCGATCTTCCTTTCCAGGTCCGGATTGCGGCGCCGGTACAGCGAATAGGCGGCGGTCTCGATGGTCTTGCCCCAGTCGGAGTCCCAGAACATCTGCGTAGTCACCGTCGAGCCGGTGAACTCGGCGCCCTGCGCGTCCGCCTCGTCCGGCGACGGCGAATGGAACGGGATGACGACGCCCGGCGATGGCCGGTCCGGATCGATCTGCTCCAGCATGCGCGCCTCGACGCAGCGGTCGTAGAGGATGCCGGCGGTCTTGGCGGCAACTGCGTCGACACGGTCGCCCCAGAAGCCGCGGACATCGACCTGCGGCACTGGCAATGGCCGGAAGGCGAGCTTCGGCCTGGCGGCCTCGGTTGCGGCGGCGGGCTGCGATACGGTCATGAACTTCACTCCATTCGAATTACTTGACGGCCCCGGCCATGAGACCGCGGATGTAGAAGCGCTGCAGCGCCAGGAAGAGGATCAGGCAGGGCACCATCATCACCGTGACGCCAGCCTGCACCGCGCCCCAGTCGATGGCGCCGAAGCGCCCGGACTGAAGCGCCGTCATCATCACCGGCAGGGTGAATTTGGACTGGTCGGTCATCAGCACGAGCGCGGCCAGGAACTCGTTCCAGGCGCCGAGAAAGGCGAAGAGCGCGATGGTGACGACGCCCGGCCAGACCAAAGGCAGCATCACCTTGACCAGCATGGTGACATTGTTGGCGCCGTCCATGCGCGCGGCCTCCTCGATCTCGCGCGGCACGGCGTCGAAGGCGTTGCGCATCATGAAGATCGAGAAGGGCAGCTGCAGCGTGACATAGACGCAGACCAGCCCGGTCAGCGTGTTGTGCAGGCCGAGTTTGGTCAGCACCAGGAAGATCGGCGTCAGGATCGACTGGAACGGGATCATGATCGTCGACAGGATGAGGACGAAGAAGAAATCCCGGAACGGAAATCGGAAGCGCGAGAAACCATAGCCGGCGAGCACGCTGACCAGCACCGACAAGAGCACCGTCATCACCGAGACATAGATGCTGTTCTGCGCCGAGGCCCAAAGCCCGTCGCCGAAGGTGTTCAGCGTCTCGTAATTCTCGACGGAGAAGCTGGTGGTCGGCCAAGGCGGCAGTGGCGGCTGGCGCGCTTCCTGCGCCGGCTTGAAGGTGGAGAGCACGGTCCAGACGATCGGCGCCAAGAACAGGACCGAGGCGATCATGCCGGTGGAGTGCCTCGCAAAGCTGAAGGCCGCCTTGCGGTTCTGCGACATCGCTTCGGCCATCAGTCGAGCCCCTCGGGTTTGCGCAGCAGCCAGAGCTGAACGAGGCTGAGCGCCACAAGGATGACCAGCAGCACCATCGAAAGTGCTGCGCCGTAGCCGAGCTTGAACGAGACGAAGGACTGGTTGAATATCCAGTAGACCGCCGTCAGCGTCTGGTTGCGCGGGCCGCCGCGCAGGATGATGTAGAACTGATCGAAGGCAAGGATCGAGCCCGCGACCGACAGGATCAGCGCCAGCGCCAGCGTGCGGCGCATCAAGGGCAAGGTGATCGCCCTGAACCTGGCGAACGGCCCTGCCCCGTCGATGACGGCCGCCTCCTGCAGATCCTGCGGGATCGACTGCAGGCCGGTCATCAGGATGATCATGGTGAAGCCGGCGACCTTCCAGACCACCATGGCGATGATCGACCAGAAGGCCGGCTGGAAAGTGGCCAGCAGATTGACCTTCCTTTCGGTCAGGCCGAGGTCGTAAGCGGCCGGGCTGAACAAGCCGGAATCGACATTCAAGAGCCACGACCAGAGCAGGCTCGCCGAAGCGAAGCCGACCACCGCCGGCATGAAGAAGGCGGTGCGGTAGAGATTGGTGAGCGGACGCGGCTTTTCGATGAAGATCGCCAGCGGAAAGGCGACGGCGAAGATCGCGATGGTGACGACCACCGTATAGTAGAAGGTGAATTTCAGCGCATTCCAGAAGCGCGTGTCGTGCAGGATGGCGACATAATTGTCGAGGCCGACGAAGGAATGCTCGCCCATCAAGGGCCAGTTGTTGAGCGACATCCACGCCGTCATGCCGAGCGGGATGACAAAAAAGACGGTGACGAAAGCGACCGCCGGAAGGACGTAGAGCAGGCCCACCCATTGCCGGCGGCTGACGCCGGCGCGTGAGCGGACGGGCGCGGAGGCCGCGGTGATGGCGGTCATGGCTTGGCTCCCAGGGAATGCCGGCGTCTCACTCCGCTGGAGCACCCCTCATCCGACCGAGCTTCGCTCGGCCACCTTCTCCCACAAGGGGAGAAGGAGGAGCCAGCCCGCCGGCGCCCCGAACTGCCTATCGCAATCCGGCTGCCCATCGATATGTTTGAGAGCTTTCTCAACGCAATAGTCCCTGCCACTCAGCGGATACATCATCCGGCCGCCCGGCCAGGGAGACGGGGCGGGCGGCCGGTCAGAGCCTTGGCGGCGAGGCGTTGCGCGATCCCCGCCGCCGGCTGGCCCTGGTTATTTGTTCGGCGCCTGGTCGATGATCGACTGCATCGTCTCTTGCGCATTGGCGATGGCGCCGTCGACATCGTCGCCGAAGAACACTTCGTTGATCATCTGCGTCCACGGGCCGTTGGCGGAGTTGATGAGGTCGTTGAACACCACCGAATAAGGCGTCTTGCCCTTGGCCATCGCCTCGGCCGCCACCTGGTAGCGCGGGTCGAGATCCTTCAGCGCCTCCTTGGCGATGTCGCCGCGCACCGGCAGGCTGCCATATTTGGCAAGGATCGTCTGGCCTTCCAGCGAATAGGCGAAGTCCAGAAACTCCTTCACCACGGCGATCTTCTTGGTGCCCTTGGTGACGACGAAATTGTCGCCGCCGGCAAAGGACGACCAGCCCCCATCCTTACCCGGCAGGAAGGTGATGCCGTAGTCGACGTCCGGATACTGCGTGTTGAGCGCGCCGATGGCGAAGGCGCCGGACGGCGAGAGACCAATCTTGCCGCCGGCGAAGGCGGCGAAGAAGTTGGCGCCGGTGTCGGTCTGCGCGCCCTCGGGCACCAGCCCCTTCTTCACCATCGAGCGGTAGAGGTCGATGGCGCCGCGCAGCTGCGGGCTGTCCAGCGTCGCCTTCGAGCCGTCCTCCGACAGGATGTCGCCGCCCGAGGCCCAGATCAGCGGCGTGAAGGTGAAGATATTGCAGCCGCCGCAATTGCCGGAGAAGTAGAAGCCCTTGATGTCGCCGCCGAGCGCGTTGACCTTTTCGGCGTCCGCCTCGATCTCGGCCCAGTTGGTCGGCCCCTTCTCCGGATCGAGCCCGGCCTGCTTGAACAGCTTCTTGTTCCAGATCAGCACAGAAGAATCGGCCGAGAACGGCAGGCCGTAGATGCGGCCCTTATAGGTGCCGGTCTTCACATGCGCCGGCGAGAGGCTGGAGAAATAGGGCAAGGATTTCGCCCAGTCGGTGATATCCTCGAGCTGACCGGCGGCGGCAAAGGACGGCGTGTAGATCAGGTCGAGCGAGAGCGCGTCAGGCGCGGTGCCGCCGGCGGCGGCCGCGCCGTATTTCGGGATGATCTCGGCATTGGGAATGATGTCGAGCTTGATCTGGTCCTTATGCGCCTTGTTGAAGGCATCGACGATGCGCGGCATGAAGTTCGAGCCGTCGGCGCGCACCCAGATATTGGCGGTCTCGGCGGACGCCGCCTGCAGGCCGCCGCCGATCACGGCTGCGGCAAACATCAGCCTGGCAAGCATGGTCTTCACGTTACTCCTCCTCATGGTTCTCCTCCCTGTTTTGGCCACGCGCCCGGCGGATCCGGGCGCTTAAGCCTTGTTGCTTCATCCCGGCGGACTGCCGCATGACTGACGCACCACCAGCCGGCACGGCAGTTTCCTGATGCCCGGCGCGGCCCACTGGCCGCCCACGAGCGAAAGCAGAGCGAGCCCGGCCTCGCGGCCGAGCGTCGAAAGATTCATGTCGACCGAGGTGAGCGGCGGGCGCGTCGCCTCGGCCACGATCTCCCAATTGTCAAAGCCGATGACACCGACATCCTCGGGCACGCGGATGCCGCGCTCGCGCAATGCGTCGATGACGCCGCGGGCGATCTGGTCGTTGCCGCAGAAGACGGCATCCGGCCACCCTTCCCTGCCCGCCTTGCCGAACAGTTTTGCCACCGCCTCGTGCCCCCAGCCTTCCGACCAGGCGCCAAGCAGCGGCTCGCTCAGGGCCAGGCCGTTCTCCCTCAGGACATCGCGGCAGGCCTCGGCCCGCGTATGCACCACCGCAAAGCTCGCCGGTCCGGTGATATGGGCGATGCGACGACGCCCGAGCCGCAAAAAGTGCTCGACCGCAAGCCGCGCGCCGCCGGCGTCGTCGGAGACGAGGCCGACCGCGCCGGGATCCGGCTGGGTGAAGGCGTAGACGACCGGAATGCGCAGATTGGAAAGGTCGACCGGCAGATGGCGATCAATGCGTTTTCCCGTGGCGATGATGCCGTCGACGCGCTTGTCGAGCATGGCCTCGACATGCAGCTGGCCGAGCCTTGTGTCGTCCTCGACATTGCACAGGAATACCGACACGCCATTGTCGACCAGCGCATCCGAAACGCCGGCCATCAGCGGCAGCGAGAAGCGGCCATAGGTATCGTTGGTGAGCAGGCCGACGGTGAAGCTGCGCTTGCGCAACAGGCTCTGCGCCAGGCTGTTCGGCCGGAAGCCGAGCAGCCGCGCCGTCTCGCGGATGCGCTCACGCGTCTCCGCGGTCATCCGCCCCTGCCCGTTCAGCGCCTTCGACGCCGTCGCCACGCTGACGCCGGCCGCAGCCGCTACCTCGCGCAGCGTGACCGGCGGCTTGGCTGAAACTGGCGCTGGCTCGGCGTCGGCGGACATATTTCGAAGTGCACCCTCAAGTTGGGAAAAGGTTTTCTCTTACCGCCCCGCGCGAAGCTGACGGGTGAGATCAGCGAGCGCGGGGCGGTTTGGGAAAAGGTTTTCTCAAGGGGAGATTAGGGGAAGGCGGCGGGGTTGGCAAGGGGGGTAGGACACCGGTGACGCTTGATCCGCCCGGGCGATCTGGGGGCGGGCCGGCAATGATCGGTGCACTCATGATGCCTCTCTAGATTCGTCGCGAAGCGGCAGCTTTCGGCCGGGATACCTTATCTGCCACGTCTCGATTATGAACAGCGCAATTGCCGAGGCTGAGTGAATGGCGAGCTTGGCGATGCGGGCGTCGATCCGGCGAAAGCCCTTCTCCTTGCCGTGAGCACCGCCAACGTGGGTTCGAAGGGACCCTATGCTCTGTACAGCTGTCACCAATCCGGAAAGCACCGACTTTACATCGTTGACGATCTCCGGTGTCAAACCCTCCTTCATCGGATCGAGCCCCAGTGGTTCCCGGACTGCCCGATAGAGGCTCGATACATCCTGCTTGGTCGGAAAATCGATCTCAAGCTCCACAAGGATCGACCGGCATACACTTTCGACGACAGCACACGTTGCAGTGACGGCAATTTCTGGATCGTCAGAAACCGCACGGAGGGCGCGATCGAGATCTCGGCCGACGGTGTCGAAATCAATACCGGCAGCCATGGCCGACAGTTCACCAGTGGCGGCTGCGGCTTCCGCAATCTCGACCAGGCGCATGGTTCGACCCGCGCGTTCGAGCTTCAGGCCATCGTAGAATAAGTGCTTGTTGAGATAGTCAACGACGGCCAAGTGCCGCTCGGGTTCCGATATGAAGTCCCGGGGATCTGCAGAGCTTTCAATGATCCGCCTGAGCAGATCACCATTATCGTTGTCGATGAAGACAGCCCCGCGGATCGCAGTCTTCGTGGCCGGGAGCCGGCTCTCAGCCTTGATGTCGAAGGGAACACCGAACCCTTTGAACCAAGCCTCAAGCCGCCAACCCTGCCGATAAAGGCCGATCGGCGGCTCGTAGCCGTTGGCCGCCCCACCGGAGATAATCTCCGCGAGCGCTTCAATAGACTGCTCTGAGAGTTCGATTCGCATGGGTCGATACTAAATCGGATCAGAGCGGAGGCTTATATCTTTGTGATGAAAAGTAATGCTTGGCGAAAGGCCACAACTGTCTCCTGCCATGGCACGAGATGTTGGCTTTTAGTCGCCCATCCTTCCACCCCACACCGCTTTCTGCTTGAATGGAGCATCCCGCAAACCACCCCTTTCCCCCATTGCGCCAGTGCTTCTCGCCTGGTGTGCCGATCAGCCTGCGGAGTGAAGACCATCGCGGATGAGCCCCTCGCCGGATGGAAACTTGCCTGCCGTCTCCTAAACAACCCCGACAAAATATTCGGCCCCACCTCGCCGGGCCGCAGCCTGATGCCGTCCTCGAATCCGTTCAGCGTCACGCATTCGAGCCGTGATGCGCCAGCAGCGCCACCAGCGAGTCGCGGTCGAAGTGGTGCAGGTGCTCGTTGGAGAGACGCATACGCCATTTTCGGAAACTAGGCGTCGCCGTCGCGCCGAACTCGCGCCACCGGGACGGCGACGGCCAGGTCCGGGTCTGAAGGCGGCCGAGGAAACCCAGATCCGGTTCGAGCACGTCGCACATGGCGACGAGATCCGCCGAGCTTGGCGAGCGCCTCATCGCAATGCCGCCGTCGGGAACGATAAGGCGCTGCTGGATGTTGTTGCGACATCGGATGGCGAAGCCATGGAACCGCGCGACAAGGAACAGGAGAACCTTTCCCGGCTCGAACGGGCCGCACAGCGGACTGCCGATCCGAAAACCATCGAGCAGCAGGCGAAAAAACCCGAGGAAAAATTCCGCTTCAGCTTTCGCAAGGAAGACCTCTGGTGGACGGCTGGCTTCGCTGCCGCTGCCTTGCTGCTCTTTGCCGTCCAACTTCTCATCAATTGGCGCCTGGAATGGCTAGACGCGTCTTTGCGCGTTCGCGTGCTGAATTATGTCTGGGGCGGCCTTCTCATCTTCGTCATGCTGACGGTGGCGAACATCACCGAAGTCTTTCTCATCGGCCGAATTCCCAATCGTGTCTCGCGTTTCAACCTGAAACGAATTTTTCGATTGATCGTGGTGATCGCCGTCGTCTTCGTGGCCATTTCAGTTCTGTTCGTGAACTGGTACGCCGCCGTTGTTTCGCTCGGCCTGATTTCACTGACACTCGGCTTCGCGCTGCAGATGCCGATCTCCAGTTTCATCGCCTGGATTTATATTCTGGCCCGGGCGCCTTACCGCGTTGGCGACCGGATTCGCATCGGCGATGCCCATGGCGATGTCATCGACGTCAGCTATCTCGACACGACGTTATGGGAATTCGGCGGCGAACACCTTTGGACCGATCATCCGAGCGGACGCGTCATCAAGTTCCCGAACTCCACCGTCTTCGACACGCCGGTCTTCAACTATTCCTGGCCGCTGTTTCCCTATGTCTGGAACGAAATCAAGTTCCAGCTCGCCTATGAGAGCGATCTGGAATTCGTGGCGAAAACCATGAGAGAGGTCGTCGACGAGCAGATCGGCGACATCATGAGCCAGAAGGTGAAGGTCTATAAGGACATCCTGTCGAAAACGCCGGTGGACGAGCTGCAAGTGAAGGAGCATCCGGTGGTTCATTTCCGCGTCAGCGAAAATACCTGGCTCGAAGCCATCGTGCGTTACCTCGTGCCGCCCAAGGAAGCGGGACGCACCAAAACACGCCTGATCAAGGAAATGCTGGCGCGAATGAATGCCGAACCCGATCGCGTTCTGTTCCCAAAGAGCAATTTGCGGTGAACTCCTCGCTTCCCAGCGAGGTCGTTCGCATTCCTCCATGGCTTGTCAGGTCATTGGCCATACGATCGCCAGCATGGGCACGGCAACAATGATGACAAGGAAGGACAGCGGCAGCCCCAGACGCGGATAGTCGCTGAAACGATAGCCTCCCGGCCCCATAACAAGCGTGTTGCATTGGTGCCCGATCGGCGTGAGGAAGTCGCAGCCGGCGCCAATGGCGACAGCCATCAGAAATGCTTCCGGCCTGTAGCCCAGATCGGCGGCGAATTCCGAGGCGACCGGCGCCATGACAAGAACGGTGGCGGCATTGTTGAGGAAGGGCGTCACTGCCATGGCGGCGACGAGGATGAGCAACAGTGCGCCCGGCGCCGGAAGAATGGTCCCGAACCTGGCAAGCTCCGCGGCAAGCAGTCCGGTCGCCCCTGTCGTGCGCAGCGAATCGCTCACCGGGATGAGAACGGCGAGCATCACGAGGATTGGACCATCCAGCGATTGGTAGACGTCGCGGAGCGGGATGACCTTGAAAAGCACCATCCCCACCGCGGCCGCAAAGAAGGCGACGGGGACAGGGAGCAGGCCAACGGCAGTCGTGAGCATGGCAAGAGCGAGAATTGCCACGGGCACGATACCTTTGCGAACGCTGCCAAGAAGGATAGGCCTTTCAGCCAGTGGCAGGCAGCCGAGTTCGCGCAGTGTCTCGGGCATTGTCGTTGCATTGCCCTGCAACACGACGACGTCGCCGAGCCTTAGCTCGACATTGGCGAGCCTGCGGTCGAGGCGCTGGCCGCGACGGCTCACTGCCAGGAGGTTGACGTTGAAGCGATCGTAGAGGGCAAGTCGCTGGGCCGTCCAGCCGATCAAGGAGGAGGTTTCACCAATTACGGCCTCAATGGCTACCATTTCGCTGCTGGTGGCATCATCAGTCCCCCGATCGCCCGTGACGCTGAGCTTGCCTTGCGAGACAAGTCGATCCAACGCCGTCGGGTCGCCTTCGAGCAACAGGATGTCGTCCACCTTCAGGACAGCGTCGGGCAGCGGCGTCATCCGCATCGTCCGCTTGCGCAAGATCGACGTCACGATGACATCGCCGCCGGCAAGCTTCATGACGTCCGCGACCGTTTTCCCAAGCACGGTGGAATCGCCGACAACTCGAGCCTCTGTCAGGTAATCCTTGATGTCGAGGGCTTCATTCAGCGCCCCGCCGAGCTTTTCGCGCACTGGCAACAGCCAATAGAAAGACATCAGGAAGATCATTCCAGCGACGGCTACAGCCGCTCCGACGGGTGCGAAGTCGAACATTGTGAACGCCGTTCCGGTCAACTGCTCTCGCACTCGGGAGACAACGATATTCGGGGAAGTGCCCACCTGCGTCATGAGACCACCGAGCAACGACCCGAACGCCATAGGCATCAGAAATATGGACGGTGAAGTGCTCGACCGGCGCGCGAACTGAAAGGCGATCGGGATCATGATCGCCAGCGCGCCTATATTCTTGACGAAGGCAGACAGGCACGTCACCACGATCACCAGCAGCGCCAGTTGCGACCGAACTCCCGACAATTTCGGAGCAAAGCGCTGGATGGCGAGTTCCATGATGCCCGATCGCGCTATGCCTGCGCTCACCAGCAGAGCACTGCCGACAATGATCACGATATCGTCGCTAAACCCGCTGAAGGCTTTGTCAAACGGCACAATCCCAGCGGCGAGAGCGAGCAACAATGCCGCGGCAGCGACGAGATCATAGCGATAGCGACCCCATACGAACGCTGCCATCATCACGAAGGTGACGGCGAACGACAGAATTTGCGGCATAGTCATGTGTTCGGCTGCTCCGCAAGCGGCTGATCAGAACGCCCAGACTGCTCCTTTGTTGCTTTGGCCCGACGGCTGTGGCAGCACGCGCAGCTGAAAGCATCGCGCATGGGGGCGGTTCCCCTCGCCCGGCTCTTCCTTCGGGCGCGGATGGAAACTGGCCTATCGCTGCTGGCGTGCCACGGCTCGCCCGCGCATGGGCGCGTCCGCAAGGCAGTCAGCGCAGCAGTCCGTCGCTCTCGAAATCTTCCCAGCCGCGCAGGCGAGAGGCTTCGGGCCGTCCGCTGTCATCCGCACCTGCGGCCGCGCGGCTCTTTTGAGCGCGCATCAGGGCCGCCTTGCCGGCGGCTCGACGCCGGTTCTCGGCAGCTGTTGCTGCGTCTTGCTCGCGCCAGAGGGTGACGAGGTCGCGGTCGAGCACATCCTCGATGTGGCGCGGGTCGAAGACGTGAAAGGTGATCTTTCTTGCCCGTCCGCGAAGCTTGACCGTTCTGGTCCCGGCGCTTTTCAGCCGACCGTCTTTCAGCCAGCGGTGCCGTTCGCCCGCCGAGATCGTCAGGATGTCCTCGACTTCGCGAGGGATCACGGGGAGCTCTTCGATATTCTGCATGGCTTTGGACACGACCGCCGATGCCGCCCCGGCGTCGGCATCCGAGCCCTCCGGCAGGCGCAAGGTGAGCACCCTGGACTCGATATGGAGCAGCTTTCTCAAGGCGATCGGAAGGCGAGCCCGCATTTCAAGAAAAATGCCTCTCGCCCTCATCGACGATCCAAGCGTCGCCGCAGTGGACAGCGGCCACTCTGCGACCAGCTTTGCGGTCGGGTCGATTTTTCGGCGCGCGGACATCCCCGTTAAATAGGTCTCTCGCCCATCGAACTCAACGCGGATGGAGCCGTGCAAGCGGGCTGCCGGCCCCGCTGCCGGGTGGAACGAGGTCCCGGGCATTTCGTATCTCTCGATATCGGATGGAGCGAATTGCCGAACAGGGAGTTAGGCTGCCTAAACGGGAGAGACTTCATGGGTCCCACAGCCGCCCCAGAGGATCATCGCTACGCCACTCCGACAACGCCGGCGGCGGAAGGCCTCGCCCCTGCCCTGGCGCGCAACATCGACGCTCTTATCGAGAGGCGGAAGCGCGAGGCGAAGGCAGCATCCCTGGAGCAGCGCGCGGCGGCGGCAATCAGCAGCTTCGCCGGCAGCATGATGTTCGTCTATATCCACCTCGTCTTCTTCGGCGCCTGGATCGTCCTCAATGTCGGAATAATAAACCTCATCAAGCCGTGGGACCCTTCTTTGGTCGTCCTGGCCATGTTTGCCTCGGTCGAGGCGATCTTTCTGTCGACCTTCGTGCTGATCAACCAGAACCGCATGGCCGCCGAGGATGACGCCAGGGCGGACCTCGATCTGCAGGTAAGCCTGCTCAACGAACACGAGACGACCAGGCTCATCAGGCTGGTGGAACAGATTGCCAAGCACCTGGATGTGCAAATCGAAGCGGACGACGAATTGAAGGAATTGAAGCGCGACGTCGCGCCCGAAGCCGTTCTGGACAAGATCGAAGAGGCGGGTGAGCGAGCAAGAGCCAGTTGACTCGCTGCAGTCATGCTTCTGGCTGCTACAGTGCAAAGCACGCATCCGAAGCCGCTGTGCGCGAGCTGGGGAGCGCCCATCCGACAAAGCGGACGCCCTCGGGCAGCGGAAACTCGGCGATGTCGCAGCGGCGCAATCGGCGACCCCGGTAGTCTTGGCGGCTTAGATGAATGTGCGGTGCCGTATCGGATTTCCAGCACTGAGCGAGGATTCTCCACCTCGCGGCACAGTTTCCAGGCTGCCGCCGACGACCGCTTCAATGCCGCCACTTCGCGACGCGCCCGCTCCGAGCGTGTGTGGCTTTCCCGCATCTCCTGAGAAAAATACTCGGGTCTTCGAATTGGCAAGATTGACAACCGGCCGAGTTCGGCGGCAAGGCTACTCGCGCTTAGGTGGTATTTAGGCCCTTCTGGGGGGCATTATCCGACCTAGCATGGAAGCAGACCGAGAGGTTTGCGGTGGGCGTATCGCACGGATTCCGGCGGTCAAGCCCTTCCAGCTTTGCAGTTTTGGCAACGAAAGGGCCATCCCGTGAAACAGCTTCTTCTTGCAACCGCTCTCGTCCTCGCCAGCGGCACCGCCTACGCGGCCGACGTCTTGCAGGAGGCGCCAGTTGCCGCCTCCTTCGACTGGACCGGCGCTTATATCGGCGTGAACGCTGGCGGCGGTTTCGGCACGTTCAAACACACGGCCACCGGCACCCCTACGAGTATCGACGTCAGCTCAAGCGGTTTTTTGGGCGGTGTTCAGGCCGGCTACAACTGGCAATCCGGCCAAGTGGTGTATGGTGTCGAGACCGATTTCCAGGGCGCCGACATCAAGGGTGATCTTTCCTTCCCCATCACTCTTTTGAAGACGAAGGTCGATTGGTTCGGGACGCTGCGCGCGCGCATCGGCTATACGCCTGTTGACCGCTTCATGATTTACGGCACGGGCGGTCTCGCTTACGGCCATTTTAAGACCGATATCGGGGTTCCAGCAGTCAGCGGATCGAAGACCAAGGCCGGCTGGACCATTGGCGCCGGTGCCGAATACGCCATCAATACCAACTGGACGATCAAATCCGAATACCTCTACACCGATCTCGGGAAAGCGGACGTTATTACCGTCGGGCCCGACACGCTGACGGACAAGATCGCCTTTCACACCGTTCGCATTGGTCTGAACTACAAGTTCTGATCTGTTAGCGGACAGGACACAAAGCCGCCACATGGTGAACTGACTCCCGAAGCGGTCAGTTCACCAGTGGCGGCTTTTCTTTGTTCGGCAATGGCCTGGGGTGTGAGCGCGGCTTATCGAGCACGATGAGACCGGCCATTCCAACAACGGAGATTGGCTACGGGCGGCGCGAATCGGACGGAGCTGATTCGCTTAAATAGGGGTCTCGCCCCGCCTGCCGACTTGCGCTTCCACGGCCTTCTCGACGGCGCGCTTCAGTTCGTCCTTGATCTCAACCGTCTCGGCCATCAGCGTCTCGATCTTGAGGAATTCGAGCACGCGGTATTTCGAGACATTCGGGCGGATCAGAATGTCCGGCGGGTGCTGCCCGAGCTTGTTGGCGATGATCGACTGCATCATCAGTTGCGTGGCGCCATACATCAGATCGACGGTGGTCGGATGCCTGCGCTCGGCCTCGCTCGGCGCGCCGACGACATCGACTGCGATGATGATGTCGGCGTCCCTCTCGATGAGGTCGAAAGGCACGGGGTTGTAGATGCCGCCATCGATCAGCACGCGGCCCTCGCGCGTCACCGGACGGAAGACCGCCGGGATCGCCGCCGAAGCGGCAAGCGCCGAATGCAGGTCGCCTTCGGTGAACACCGCAAGGCTGTGACCGAAATAATCGGTCGCGGTCACCTTGAGCGGGATCTTCAGCGCCTCGAATGTCTGCGGAATCGCCTCGGGCAGGAAGGCTTTCAGAATGCGCTCGATGTTGAACTGGCTGACGCGGATGCCGCCCTGCATGGCCTCCGCGATCGTGCCCGGCCGCGAGCGCCACATGCGCGCCGCCACCTCGGCCCGGCTGCCGAGGATCGACCGGGCATAGTCGTGGATCTCGGCGCCCGTCATGCCCGCCGCCATGCCGGCGCCCATGATGGCGCCGATCGAGGAGCCGGCGATCGCCGTCGGCTTGATGCCGAGCTCGTCGAGAGCCTCGATGACATGGATATGCGCAAGACCGCGCGCGCCGCCGCCGCCGAAGGCCACCCCGAAGGTCGGGCTCATCCCTTGCCGCCTCCGGCCACCTGCACCAGCGGCGGCCCGATGACCATCACCGCGGGGTCGGCCGACAGGAGCTTCTTCGCCGCCGCCTTGACGTCGGCCAGCGTCACCGCGTCGATGAGAGCCGCGCGGCGCTTGATATAATCGATGCCGAGATTATCGAGCTGCAGTTCCACGAGGGTCGCGGCAATCGAGCTGGAGGAATCCAGATTGTTGATGGCGTAGGCGCCGATCATGTATTTCTTGGTCGCCGCGAGTTCCTCCTCGGTGGGGCCGTTCTCGGCCATGTCCTTCACCACCTGGCGCACGATCGAAAGCGTCTGGGCGGCGCGGTCGGAACGCGTCGCCGTCGTCACCAGCAGCGCGTTGGAATGCTCGTGATCGACGAGATCGGAGCTGACGCTATAGGCAAGGCCGCGCTTCTCGCGCACCTGCTCGTAAAGCCGCGACGTAAATGTCGAACCGCCGAGAATCTCGTTCATCAGCACGGCGGCGTAGAAATCGGGGTCGCTGCGCTTCACGCCCGGCCAGGCAAGCTGCAGGGAAGTCTGCGGCAAGTCATAATTCACTTCGAGCTGCTGGCCGAGCTTGGGCTTGATGTCGGCAACCGGCGCCAGCGTCTGCCTGTCCGGCAGCTCGCCGAACACCTCGTCAAGCCTGCCGCTCAAGGTGGCGGCGTCGATGTCGCCCACGACCGCCACATGCAGGCCGCCGCGGGCGAAGTTCGCCTTGTGGAAGGCCCTGAGGTCGTCGGCAGTGATGGTGGCGAGGCTGTCCTTGTTACCCTCGTCCGGCCGCGCATAGGGATGCTGGCCATAAATCGCACGCAGCCAGCGCTGCTGGCCGATCGTGTTGGGGTCCCGCTCATTGGCGAGAATGCCGGAGAGGATCTGGGCGCGGATGCGGTCGATCGGCGCGTGGTCGAAGCGCGGGCTGTTCACCGCCAGCTTCAGCAGGCCAAAAGCCTCGTCCTTCCGGTCGGACAGCATGCGCATCGAGCCATAGGTGCCGTCGCGCGCCGCCTGGAAGCTCATCTCGGCGCCGGCATCGTCGAGCCTCATCTGGAAGGCCTCGCTGTCGAGGTCGCCGGCGCCCTCGTCGAACAGTCCGGTCATCAGGTTGACCAGGCCTTCCTTGCCGGAGGGGTCCTGCGCCGTGCCGCCGTCGAAGACGAAGCGGATCGCAATCAGCGGAATGGAATGGTCCTCCACCAGCCAGGCGGTGACGCCCTTCTTCGACTTCACCTCCTGAATATTCATCTCGGCGCGCGCGGCAAGCACCGGCAAAAACAGGAAGAACAGGGCGAAGCAAAGGGTGGCGACGGCGCGGTAGACCCTGCCGCCTTCCGCCGCGGGGTACGAGATGCTCTTTGTCGTTGCGATTGCCATGCTCATCATCAATTCCCCGCCTGCTGCTGCGGCAAGAGATAGCCGGTTGTGGAGCGATCGAGCACCAGGTAGCGAGCGGCGACCGCCTTCACCTCGTCGGCGGTTACCTTGCGGATGCGGTCCGGCCATTCTTGGACGTCCTTGACATTGCCGCCGGTGGCAAGCGTCGAGCCATACATGTTGGCCATATCCTCCTGCTTGTCGCGCGCAAAGATCATCGAGCGCACATAGCGGGTCTTGGCCCGCTCCAGTTCGTCGTCGCTCACGCCGTCCTTGACGATGCGGGCGATCTCGGCATCGACCGCCGCTTCGACATCGGCAAGCCTGGCGTCGCCGCGCGGAGCGCCATAGACGGTGAAGTTGGTGGCGTCGAGCATGGTGCCCTGGAAGTAGGCGCCGGCCTCGGAAGCGATACCCTGCTTGACGACCAGCTGCTGGTACAACCTGCTGCGGTTGTCACCGCCAAGGATCTCGGCAAGCAGGTCGAGCGCCTCGGCTTCGCCGGGCTTGGCCGTGTGATAGGACGGCACCACCCATTGCGTCGAAAAGTTCGGCACTGAGACGCGCGCGTCGGTCAGCGTCACCGTGCGCTTCGTGTTCTGCTCCGGCTCGACGGGGCGGATGCGCGGCCGCAGGTCCGGGCCGCGAGCGACCTTGCCATAGGTCCTTTCGGCCATCGCCTTCACCGCGTCGGGATCGACGTCGCCCGCCACCACCAGCACAGCGTTGTTCGGCCGATAATAGGCGTCGTAGAAGGCTTTCGCGTCCGGACGGTTCAACTCTTCCATCTCCTGCAGCCAGCCGATCACCGGAATGCGGTATGGCTGGTTCTGCCAGAGCGTCGCGTCGACCTCCTCGTCGAGCACCGCCTGCGGATTGCTGTCAATGCGCGAGCGGCGCTCCTCCAGGATCACGTCGCGCTCGGTCTTGATGACATCGTCGGTCAGGATGAGGTTGCGCATGCGATCGGCCTCGAAGCCCATCATCTCTTCGAGCGCGGAAGGCGGCACCGTCTCGTGGAAGGCGGTGTAATCATAGGAGGTGAAGGCATTGTTGGAGCCGCCGATCTCGGCCACGGCGCGGTCGAACTCGCCGGCGGCGTGGTGGGTCGTCGCCTTGAACATCAGGTGCTCGAAGAAATGCGCGATGCCGGATTTGCCGGGCGGCTCGTCGGCGCTGCCAATCTTGTACCAGACCATATGCGTGACAATCGGGGCGCGGTGGTCCGGGATGACGACCACTTCCATGCCGTTGTCGAGCAGGAAATCCTTGACCGCGCTGTCGTCTGCCGCGCGGGCCGGAGCCGCGGCGAGCGCCAGCGTGCCGACAAGAAGCGCCGCTCGCAGCCCAATCCCCGTTGTTGTCATCAAGGTCTCCGGTCCCGGTTGCGACGATAGGCAAGGTTCGCTGGCGAGGCAAAGTGAATTGTTCGGCATTTTCGAGGCGCTTGTGCCTTTTCCTTCTTCCCATGCGAGAGAAGGGACGCGCCTCGCTCACTCCACCTCGATGAAGCGGATGATCGTTTCGCCGTAATTGCGCTCGTCGATCACGGAAAAACCGGGGCCTGGCTCGAACGGCGCCGAGGCGGCCTCCTCGACGACGCAGAGCGCGCCAGCCAGAAGCCAGCCACCGGCCTTGGCCGAGCGCAGCGCGCGCTCGCCAAGCCCTTTGCCATAGGGCGGGTCGGCAAAGACCAGCCCGAAGGGCGAGATCGTGCCGGCGTCGCCGAGATGCGTGGCGTCGCGGCGGAAGATCTTGGTGCGGCCGGTGAGCCCATAGGTCTCGACATTCTCGCGGATCAGACCTCGCCCCTCCGTCGATTCCTCGATGAAGACGCAGTATGAAGCGCCGCGCGACAGCGCCTCAAGCCCGAGCGCGCCGGTGCCGGCGAAGAGATCGAGCACGCGGACGCCTTCGAGCTTTTCCGCGTAGCGATGCGCCAGAACGTTGAACACCGCCTCGCGGGTGCGGTCGGTGGTCGGGCGGATGGCATTGCTTCTCGGCGTCGCCAGCGGACGCCCGCGGAACTCACCGCCGACGATCCGCATCGCCGCCCCTCTTCGGACCGCGCGGCCTGTTGCCGCCATCGCCTTCCGGGCGCTCGCCGCGCGGCTTGCCGAACGGCTTTGCGCCCGGTTTGCCCTTGCCGCCCGGTTTGAACGACGCCTTGCGCTTCTTCGCCTCGGCGGCTCTGGCGGCATCGGCCTCAGCCCTGCCCTTGCCGATCGGCCTGGCGCCCGGCGCCATCCAGACATTGGCCTTGCGCTGCCTCGGCGGTTCGATCGGCCTCTGCTCGCGCTCGGATTTCCTCCCACCAAAGCGGGGCTTCTCGCCGAACCCACTGCGAGGCTTGTCGCCGAAACCGCCGCGGTCGGACTTCGCGCTGCGCTCGCCAAACGCCCTGTCCGGTTTCGTCGAAAGCTTGCTCAGCGCCTCGTCGCGGCTGTCTTCGCGGCGCTTGCGCGCCTTGATCAGCCCGCCCTCGCCGATCGGCCGGCGGTCGCCGTCGCGGGTGAATTTCGGCCGTTCGACGTCTTCACGGCGCGGCCCGCCGCCGCGCACCGGCTTGTTGGAAAACGGCTTCTGGATCTCGGCATCGAAATTGGCGCCGGATTCCTCGATCAGCCGCTCGCCAAGCTGTTCACGCAGCACGCGGCCCTTGATCTCCAGCACATGGCCCTCGGGCAGGTCCTCCAGTTGGAACGGCCCGTAGGAGATACGGATCAGCCGCGTCACCTCGAGGCCGAGCGCACCGAGGATGTTCTTCACCTCGCGGTTTTTGCCTTCGCGCAAGCCGAGCGTCAGCCAGGCATTGGTGCCCTGCTCGCGGTCCAGCGAGGCCTCGATGGAGCCGTAGAAGACGCCGTCGACGGCGATGCCGTCACGCAGGCCGGCAAGCGCGCTCTCCTCGACCTTGCCATGGACGCGCGCGCGGTAGCGCCGCAGCCAGCCGGTGGCCGGCAATTCGAGCACACGCGCCAGCCCGCCGTCATTGGTCAAAAGCAGCAGGCCCTCGGTGTTGATGTCGAGCCGGCCGATCGTCATCAGCCGCGGCAGATCGGATGGCAGCACGTCGAACACGGTCTTGCGGCCTTCCGGATCGCGGTTGGTGGTGACGACGCCCGCCGGCTTGTGGAACAGGAAGAGGCGCGTGCGCTCGATCGGCGGGATCTCGGTGCCGTCGAGATGGATGACGTCGTTGGCGCCGACGTTGAAAGCGGGCGAGTCCAGCACCTTGCCGTTGACCTTGACGCGGCCGGCGGCGATCAGCTCCTCGGCGTCGCGGCGCGAGGCGATACCGGCGCGCGCCAACCGCTTGGCGATGCGCTCGCCGCTCTCCAGCGCGGCTTCCGAGGAACGCGGCCGCGGCTTGAAGCCTCCTTCCGGCTTTGAGGCGCGCGGACGATCGCTG
This sequence comes from Mesorhizobium sp. WSM4935, assembly GCF_029625735.1. NCBI lineage: Bacteria > Pseudomonadati > Pseudomonadota > Alphaproteobacteria > Hyphomicrobiales > Phyllobacteriaceae > Mesorhizobium > Mesorhizobium sp. WSM4935. The sequence goes on from NZ_JARTVR010000009.1 coordinate 133,227, forward strand.
AAATTGCGTTTCGGCCGGTCGGCAAAGTCGCGTCCGGGACGATCGCCGAACTCGCGCTTGGGGCGGTCGAAACGGCGTTCGCCGCGCTCGCCCTCAGCGGTCGTCGGCCGGTCGCCGCGCAACTCGTAAGGCTTTCGGCCTTCGCGTTTCTCGAAGGGCTTGCCGTCGCCCGGCGGGCCTTTACGGAAGGGTCGTTCGCCGCGCTCTGCACCTTCACCGACCTCGCGCGGCTTGTAGCTGCGCTTGAAGTCGCGCGCCGGACGCCCGCTTTCCGCAGCCATCGGGCGGTCCCCGCGCGGCGTATAAGGCTTGCGGCCTTCACGCTTTTCGAAGGATTTGCCGTCGCGCTGCGGACCTTTGCGGAACGGTCGCTCGCCGTGCTCCGCGCCCTCGCCTGTCTCGCGTGGCTTATCGCTGCGCTTGAAGTCGCCGCGCTCGCCTCCGGCGGCCACCGGCCGCTCACCTTTGGCAAACGGCTTCTTGGCGCCGAAGCCCGGCTTGCCGCCGCGCGGGCCGGCCGGTTTCGAGCCGCCCTTGCGCGGCCCGCGTGGAGATTTCTTGTCGTCGTCCATTACTTTGTCCGTCTTCGCCTGCTACGACGCCGCGCGCCCTTGCGGACGCCCAACGCAGGCAGTGTCATTCTTGATTTTGCGCATCCAGCCGCGCGGCAAAAACCGATTCCGGTTTTCAAGGTCTCGCGCTAGATAACAGGATCACTCCCGGGTGGCGAGAAGTAATCGGAATGGAAACCGCTTGAAACGACCGCATTTCATGGCCTTGGCGCTTGAGGAGGCCGAGGCGGCCGCCGGCCGCGGCGAGGTGCCGGTCGGCGCCGTCATCGCCAATGGCAGCACCGTGGTCGCGAAAGCCGGCAACCGCACGCGTGAACTGTCGGACCCGACCGCGCATGCCGAGATGCTGGCGATCCGCGAGGCGTGCCGCAAGCTCGCCAGCGAGCGGCTGACGGGCCACGACCTTTATGTAACGCTGGAACCCTGCGCGATGTGCGCGGGCGCCATCTCCTTCGCCCGGCTGCGGCGGCTCTATTTCGGCGCCGCCGACGAGAAAGGCGGCGCGGTGATCAACGGCGTGCGCTTCTTCGCGTCACCGACCTGCCATCACATGCCGGACATCTATCCGGGGCTCGGCGAGAGCGACGCCGCCCTCATTCTCAAGGATTTCTTTCGGGAGAGACGGAATGGCGGCGAGTGGTAGTGAGTAGTGAGTAGTGAATAGATGCTACTATTCACTATTCACTATTCACTATTCACTTTTCACTATTCGCTGTTCACAGACCCAGCCAATCGAACCAGCCGCTCTTCTTGCCTTCCGCCTGCGCCTTGAGGCGGCGCTCCTTCTTGTACTCGTCCTCTCCGAGCTCGTTCTGCGGCGCGGTGTCGGCGGGCTGGCGATAGGCGAGCGGCGGCTCACTCAGATATTTGCGAACAGTCGGGTCGCCCTGCTTCTGTTCGGCGAGCCGGCGCTGAATCTCGGCGCGGCGCGTAGCGCTGGAATCATCCGGCGACCAGCGCGGCGGATGGCTGGAGCCCGACTCGGCCATCGCCTTCTTCACCGCTTCGGGATCGGTCTGCACGTCCTCGACTGCTTCCGGCTGGTAGTTGGGATCGTTCTGGTGCGCGGTGGCGTCGGCACGGATGCGGGCGCGGCGCGCCTCCGGCGATTCGGGCCAGTCGGCGCTCGCCGTCTGAATGCTCTGCTGCGGCGGTGGGAGGCTTTCCTTTTGCCCCGGAGCGGGCTTCACCAGGTCGGGACGCGGCTTGTAGTCGATCGGATCGCGACGCTTCGGCGTGATCGAGGCGGCGCCGGAAACATCGTCGAACAGCTGCGCGGCAGCCGTCTTGCCGGTTCCGTAGGTGGGCGAGCTCATGCAGCCGGACAAAGCGATGGCCGATACCACAAGCGGCGCCACCAGCGCGGCGCGCGCAAACGTTCTGTCGGTCATGCCAAAAAGTCCCACTCTAACAGCCTTTCGGTCGCCACCGGCCAACGGCACGGTCCCCTTCTTCCCCGCACTTGCGATGGAAATCCGGCGACAATTTGTCTGCCGGAGTGTCGCGTGTTTACCTCAACCACTTGTTAAGGGCAACGCATGGGCGGTTTCAGGCCGCCCGGCGTGGCACTTTTGCACCGGCTTATAAACAGTGGCTACAGTCGGCCCAATGCTCTTAGCTCGTGCAGCACGGCCGCATCGCGGGCCGAGACATCCGGGAATTCCGGATCCTGGCCGACATCGGCGGTGTAGCGCCAGGAGCGCGCGCATTTGACCAGACCGCGATCCTCGGCTTTCTCCACCACCACCGCCACGCCCTTGACGTCGTCGAGCGTGAAGGCGCCTTCCGGCGCCTTGCCACGGCTGATGACGAGGTCGCTGGTGATCGCCATCTCGGCCATGTCGACATCAGCGATCGCCGTTTCCAGCGCGGCGTCGTCGAGGGTGACCACCGGCACGGCTTCCAGGGAGGAGCCGATCACCTTCTCGGCCCTTGCGATCTCGAGCGCTCCGGTGACCACGCGGCGCACCTGCCTGACCTTGCGCCATTTCTCGGCAAGCGCCTCGTTCCTCCAGCTTTCCGGAATTGCCGGGAACTGGTCGAGATGCACCGAGACGGCTTCCGGATGGCGGTCGAGCCAGGCTTCCTCGGTGGTGAAGGGCAGCATCGGCGCGAGCCACTTCACCAGGCACTCGAAGAGGTGGCGCACCACCTGCACGGCCGCTCTGCGGCGCAGGCTGGACGGCCCGTCGCAATAAAGCGCGTCCTTGCGGATGTCGAAATAGAAGGCCGAGAGCTCCACCACCATGAAGTCGAGCAATGCGCGGGTGTTGCGCTTGAACTCGAACGCGTCGTAGCCCTGGCGCACCACCTCGTCCAGTTCGGACAACCGGTGCAGCATCAGCCGCTCCAGTTCCGGCATGGCCTCGACCGGCACATCCTGGCCATCGTCATGGGCAAGCGTGCCCAGCATCCAGCGGATCGTGTTCCTGAGCTTGCGGTAGGCGTCGATATTGGTCTGCAGCACATTCTTGCCGAGCCGCTGGTCTTCCCAATAATCGGTCGTCACCACCCAAAGCCGCAGGATATCTGCGCCGGACTGCTTGATGACATCCTGCGGCACGACGGTGTTGCCGAGCGACTTCGACATCTTGCGGCCTTCCTCATCCATGGTGAAGCCATGGGTGATGACCGTGTCGTAAGGCGCCCTGCCCCTGGTGCCGCAGCTTTCGAGCAGCGAGGAATGGAACCAGCCGCGATGCTGGTCCGAGCCCTCGAGATAGACGTCGGCCGGCCATTTGAGATCCGGGCGGTCTTCCAGCGTGAAGACATGCGTCGAGCCGGAGTCGAACCAGACGTCGAGGATGTCCATCACCTGGTGCCATTTCGAGGCATCGTGGTTGCCGAGGAAGCGCGCCTTGGCGCCCTCGGCGAACCAGGCGTCGGCGCCCTCCTTCTCGAAAGCATCCATGATGCGTCGGTTGACGGCCTCGTCCTTCAGGACGTTGCCGTCGTCATCGGCGAAGACGGCGATCGGCACGCCCCAGGCGCGCTGGCGCGACAGCACCCAGTCGGGGCGCTCCTCGATCATGGCGCGGATGCGGTTCTGGCCCGCCGCCGGCACGAAGCGCGTATCGTCGATCGCCTTCAGCGCGCGGCTGCGCAGCGTCGTGCCGTCGCCGAGGTCCTTGTCCATATAGACGAACCATTGCGGCGTGTTGCGGAAGATGACCGGCTTCTTGGAGCGCCAGGAGTGCGGATAGCTGTGCTTCAGCCGGCCGCGCGCGAAGAGCGCGTTGCGCTTGATCAGCTCGTCGATGACCGCCTGGTTGGCATTGCCCTTCTTGCCGTTGTCGTCGATGACGCGCGCCGCGCCGCCTTCGCGCCCCGGGCCGAAGCCCGGCGCGTCCTTGGTGAAGAAGCCGGCATCATCGACGGTGAAGGGGATCGTGGTATCGACACCGCGTGCCCGCAGGTCAGCGGCCGCTTCCATCCAGGCGTCGAAGTCCTCTCGGCCATGGCCGGGCGCGGTATGCACGAAGCCGGTGCCGGCATCGTCGGTGACATGCTCGCCGGCAACCATCGGCACCGGGAATTCATAGCCGCCGCCGAGCCCCTTGAAGGGATGCGAAAGCGTAAGCTTGCCAAGCTGTTCGGCCGATACGCTGTGAAGCCTGTTCAATGTAACCTTGGCCTTGGCGGCGCATTCCTCGGCCAAGGCGTCGGCAAAGATCAGCTTCTCGCCGGGCTGCGGGCCGAAGGCGTTCTCGGCCGCCGTCACCTCATAGAGGCCATAGGCGACGCGCGGCGAATAGCTGACCGCGCGATTGCCGGGGATGGTCCAGGGCGTGGTCGTCCAGATGACGACATGCGCCTCGACGAGATCGAGCGCGGTCTCATCCAGCGCTGGCGCCGTATCGGCGCCAGCGACCGGCTGGGCGAGGCTCGCGACCGGGAATTTCGCCCAGATCGTGTCGCTCTCATAGTCCTGATACTCGACCTCTGCCTCGGCAAGCGCGGTGCGCTCGACCACGCTCCACATCACCGGCTTCGAGCCGCGATAGAGCTGGCCGGACATCGCGAACTTCAGCAGCTCGCCGGCGATGCGCGACTCGGCATGGTAAGCCATGGTCGTATAGGGATTGTCGAAATCGCCGATGACGCCGAGGCGCTGGAACTCGCCGCCCTGCACCTTGATCCAGTTGGCGGCGAAGTCGCGGCATTCCCTGCGGAACTCGTTGACCGGAACCTCGTCCTTGTTCTTGCCCTTGGCGCGGTACTGCTCCTCGATCTTCCATTCGATCGGCAGGCCGTGGCAGTCCCAACCCGGCACGTAATTGGCATCGTAGCCGCGCATCTGGAAGGAGCGGTTGATGACATCCTTGAGGATCTTGTTCAGCGCATGGCCGATATGGATGTTGCCGTTGGCGTAGGGCGGGCCGTCATGCAGTACGAATTTCTCGCGGCCGGCAGCCTCCTCGCGCAGCTTTTTGTAAAGGTCCATGTCCTGCCAGCGCTTGACCAGGCCCGGCTCCTTCTCGGGCAGCCCGGCGCGCATCGGGAAATCCGTCTGCGGCAAATAAAGCGTTTTGGAATAATCGATCGTCTCAACGGTGTCGGTCATTGATCTGCCATCTCAGGGTACCCGACGACAAAGCCGGGCGTTCAAGTCTTGCTTTGACGCGTATCGTTTTCCCAAAACCGAAGCCACATTCGGGCGATATGCGTTGATGTTCATGAAAAACGCGAGGGGCGCGCGCGAAACTCCCGGCGGCTCCAGCGGCGCTCAGGCCGCCCGGAACACCGGGCCCGTAATTCGTATCGCGATCGCGAAAAGGCGCGAAAAGCTCGTCATGGCGTGGCTTTTAGCGGATGGCGCGACAGGAATAAAGCGCGGATTTCAAGGCGTGAAGCCGCTTTCACGACCTACATTGTGAAATTGAAGCGGTAAGTGGTCGAGACACCGAAGGTCCACTGGTTGCGGTCGCCCCGTTCCTTGACCAGGCTGGAATCGGCAGCCGGCCCTATCAGGCGCGAATACTCGGTGAAGACGCTCGCCGTCATCGGCTCCGTCACTTTCCAGGTGATCGCGCCGCCGAGGCCTGTCGATTTCACGCCGCCGCCCGGATGGTACTCGCTCAAGCCCGAAGCCGCCGCTTCCTTGGCGCTGACGCCGTAATAGGCGTCGAAATAGTTGGACGAGGCGAAAGAGACGCGCGGGCCGCCGGAAATGCGGACCGTCGGCGTGATGTCGTAGAAGGCGTCGGCGGCAATATCCGCGACGAAACCGTTATGGGCTCGAATGCCGTGCCTGAGCTCCGCCCGCGCCCTCACCCAATCCAGCGGGTAGAATTCGAAGAATCCGCCCGCCTCGCCGCCCCAGCGAACCGGATCGAGGCCCTTCAACTCGTCCTTGCTCTCGCGCGAGAATACGAACTTGCCGGTCAAGCCGGCGCGAACGGAACCGTCATCGATCAGCGCCAGCGAGATGTTGTCGTTGCGCGAGGTGAAGCGCGCCTCGGGACCCACCTTACCGAGCGAGATGATCGGCTGGGCGCTCAACATGTATCTCTTGCCGCCCTCGAAATTCGGCGCGACGAGAGCCGTGGCGCCGAGGGTGAGATACCAGTCACCGGATATCCAGCCGCCCTCGCCCGCCTGGGCGACAGGTAGGGTGAACAGGCTCACGGCGACAGCCAGAGGAATCTTCCCGCCAATACGCATTGTCACCCCTTACGTGAAACGCGCCGGCAGCACCACCCGCCGACGCCCAACGCAATGCCGTGCGTTCGGTAAAATTTGACTTAAAATCGGTGCATGGTCGGCAGCATGCGGAGATGAGGACGGCTCGCCGGATCAGGCACTGCGCGGCGCGACCGGCGGGTCCAGCAGCCTGGCCACCGCCTTGGCACCTTTTCCGCCAATACGCGCAGATCCGTCGTCACCCACCTCCACCGTGGCGCCGTTAGCGAAGCTGAGTGACCAGCCGTCGTTGCTGGCGTTGCGCCGGCGGTCGGTGAGTTCGATGCCGCCGGCGGTGACCAGCGCGACAATCCTGTCAGCGTCCATCTTCGTCCTCCGGATACGGGCCATCAATTCAGATCGAGCCCGCCGGTGAGATCGCCGAGCGGCGGCTCGCCATGCGCTGCGACCGCCTTGTCACGGACAACGATGCCATGCAGGACCGGCAGCTCGAAGCGCTCTGTAATGAAGCGCAGGATCGACGTCGTGTCATAGGGCGTGTGATCGACGTAGCCGTGTTTGGCGAAGGGAGAAATGATGATCGCGGGAATGCGCGTGCCGGGACCCCAGCGATCGCCCTTGGGCGGCGCGACATGATCCCAGATGCCGCCATTCTCGTCATAAGTGACGACGACCAGCATATGCGGCCATTGCGGGCTTTTCTCCAGATGCGCGACGACATCGGCAATATGGTGGTCGCCGGCCTGGATGTCGGCATAGCCGGAATGCTCGTTGAGATTGCCCTGGGGCTTGTAGAAGGAGACCTGTGGCAGGACGCCATCGTCGATGGCCTGGATGAAGCTCACGCCGCTCAGCCCGGCATCGCGCAGATGCTCGCGCCTGGCTTCGGTGCCCGGCGCGAAGTTGGCGTAATAGTTGAACGGCTGGTGGTGATACTGGAAATTCGGGATTGGCGTGTGGTTGCCGTGTTCAAGCGTGTACTGCCAGGCGCCCGAATACCACGCCCAGCTGACGTGCTTGAGGCTGAGCATGTCGCCGATGGTCGGCTCCGTCTGCGGCGGCAATGTCGTGGGCTTGGCCGGATCGGCCAGGCGCGGATCGCCGCCGGGCGCCGGATCGTTGCCGCTCGGCTGGTAGGGCGGCTGCATCGTGTTCACCGCGTAGAAATCCGGCGTCAGATTGCCGTCGGAGACGAATTTCGGGATGCCGTCGCGCGCCGATTTCGGCGAATTGTCCGCGACCTTCAGTGCTGTGCCGCTAGCGTCCGTCACCGCGATCGACGGCTTGGCCGGGTTCTTGTCGGCATCCGCATAATAAGGCGCGCAGGCGCAGATCAGCCATTGATGATTGAAAAAAGAGCCGCCGAAGCCGCCCATGAAGAAATGGTCGGCCAGAACGTACTTCTGCGCAACGGCCCACATATCGCCCTTGGAGGTGTCCCAGTTGCTCATCGGCATGGCGCCTGAATCGCCCCAGGCGACGAACATGTCGTTCTTGCCGCCGTTGATCTGCATCTGGTTCTGGTAATAGCGGTGCCAGAGATCGTGCGTTATGACGTTGAGCGGGACGTTGAAACCTTTCGCGTCGTTGACGGTGAAAGGCGCGTTCGGAAGGTGCTCGGTCATTGACTGCGTCACCGGCGGCGTCACGCCTTTGGCAGTCAGCCCGTCCCAGACCGGCGGCAGTTCGGACAAGACGGAACCGTCACGGTCACGCTGCTGCAGGCTTTCCGGGCTCGCCTTGTCGATGCCCTCGGCGCCGGGAAAATGACCATAGAGATTGTCGAAAGCGCGGTTCTCCGCGAAGATGACGACCACCGTTTCTATTTTGGAAATGCCATCCGGCGGATCGCCTGGCTGGGCTGCGGAGGCGGAAACCGGAGCGGCAGCACACAAAGCGAGAGTCGAGGAAATCAGGGCAAGCCCACAAGAGCGCTTCATCACCGTACCTCACCAGTGGTGCAAAAACGGGATGACACCAGCTTCGGCGCGCCTTTGCAATAGCGGCGACTCTGGACGGCAGTGGAACCACCCTTCCTGACGGTAGCATGCGCCAGCACAGCGGCAGCGCGCTTGGCGATTTGGGATTGCTTATGTCGCTGTGCTAAGCGGCACGCCGGTTGTGGCGCAGGGTCTCTATCAGATCGCAGGCCGCTTCCAGTCCGCCGGTAAGCGGGTTTGACGCTCCATAGGCAAGAGCCGCCCGGTGCCATTGCGCGCGGACCGCCGGATCGCCGGCCCTCAGGATCGCCTGCCGCCAGATTTCGGGATCGTCGCGATTGGCCACGACCAGTCCCGCTCCGCTGGCCTCGACATATTTTGCATATCCGCACGCGTCCGAGGTGATAACCGGCAGGCCATTCGCGAGCGCCTCGAGGATCACCGTGCCGGTATTTTCCAGGCGCGCCGCGTGCAACATGAAATCGCTCGCAACCACGATCGCCGGGATATCTTCCTGGATGCCCATCAGCGTGACCCGATCCGACATCCCGGATTTGGCGATCAGGCCGCGAAGCCGGATTTCTTCCTCACTGCCCTTTCGAAAGCCGGCAACCAGCCAATGTATCCCCGGGAACGGCTCTAGAGCCTTTACCGCCCGGTCGAGACCTTTCACCTTCAATCTGTTGGCGATGCTCAACGCAATGACCGCTTCGCGAGGAAGCCCAAAGCGATGGCGGATCTCACTGCGGTCACCGGCCTGCAGTTCCGGTCGGCAGCGCCGCGGATCGAGCGTCGGCCCGACAACGTGGATGCGGGATCCCTCGGTTCGCCAGAAGTCGCGGTAAAGCGCTGCCTGGTTTTCGCTGAGCGCGATGATCTGCGCGGCGTTGCCGGGGGCAAAGATCATCGATTCGAGGTTCTGCTGGCGAATGAAGCGGGGCGAAAACGGCCGCCACCAGCCGAGCTTCGAGGCAAAGTAAGGTGGGTCGCCGGCATAGTAGATGTCCAGGCCAGCCATCTTGTTGAACCCGACCACGCAGTCGAAATCCCGCCGGGCCGCCAGGACGGTCCTTCCCAGCGCATATTCGGTGCCCGGGTTGGAGAGAACCCGTGCCGGATGGACCTTTATTGTCGCCGAGCTCTCGACATGACCGACCTGACGCGTCGTCAGGATCGTCACGCTATGGCCGCGCCGGATAAGGCGGTCGCTGATATTGAGACAATCCCTTTGCAGCCCCCCGTTCATAAAGAGGGCAGAGATTGCGCAGCAGATTCTCATCGCATCTTCCGGAGCGCCGTCTTACCCCAGTCAGGTCGGCAGAGAGCATCCGGGTGCGCCCGGACTTCTCCGTTCAAACAAACAAGCAGGGCGCGTAAATGTCAGTCGTGTCGAAAATACGAATATGCTGTATATAATCGGTTATCAAGAGACTTGGATGCTGCCGCGTTCGAGCTTTTCCAAAAGCCAGTTGGAGCGCGCGCCCATGCAAATTCCCCTGATCGACCGCGATTGCCGGGCCGGACTCGATTGAAAGCCGCCATACCGTGCCAAAGGCCCTGCGCGAATATGACTGGCGGCAATGGCTGAGGCTGCAGCCGCCAATACACGCCATCAAGACTGCCCGTTACCGGCGAATCGACCGGAGCTTTCTGCGTCAACCGGCCACGGATGGCAGTATCCAGGATATTCGTGCCGCCGCCCGGGGCCGCCATGTCCTGATGACGGTAGCCTTCGGCGATGCCCAATGCCTGGATCTGCATTTGCGACTGACCAGAGGACTTGTTCGTCACGATCTCCATATCGTGGCCGACAATAGCGTCGATGAAGCTTCCGCAGACGAGAACAGACGCGTTTGCGCGGACCGTGGGGCCGCCTATATCAGGCTGCCGGCCAATCCGTGGACTGTGAAAAACCCGAGCCGGTCGCACGGCGCGGCGCTCAACTGGATGTGGCACAATGTGCTCAAGCCTGCCGCACCGGCCGCGTTCGGATTCCTGGACCAGGATCTTTTCCCCACGCAGCGATGCGATCCCTTCGAGCCTCTTGAAGCCGCGGCCTTTTACGGCGACCTGCGCTGGGCAGGCGCGCGATGGTATTTGTGGGCCGGCTATTGTTTCTTTCGATTCGACGCCGTTGGCCGCGAGCCTCTCGATTTCGGACTCGACTGGTTCGCCGGCCTCGACACGGGCGGAGCCAATTGGGAGGTGCTTTATTGGGACGTGGACCCGAACACTGTGCCGCAACGGCCGATAAATGCATTCGCCGCCTTGCCGGGGATTGATCTCAGACAGGCCTATTGCGAATGGCGGGGAAGCTGGCTTCATGAAGTCGGCCTCGACGGCGACCCGTTGTTGAAGGCGAAAAAGCGTGAAGCGGTCCTGCGGCTGCTCGCCCCCGCCCTTGAGGCCTCCTCGGACCGGCCAGACAAGGAAATTGACAGTCGACAGATCGACTGAACTCTGGAATTGGAATTTTTGAGACCTGGCTGCCGCATCCGGTAATCGACGGCCATTCGATCGCGGCCGATTATCGCAAGGACCATTCTATTGCCGACAGTAAGCGTGATCATTCCGGTGAGAGACGGCGCACAATATGTCGGCGAGGCCCTGCAAAGCATCCTGGACCAGGATCTGGCGGATATCGAAGTGATCGTCGTCGACGACGGATCTTGCGATAACAGCGCCGCGATCGCGACGTCGATCAGCGACCGTGACAGCCGCGTCAAAATGGTCGCCAACAGCGGCAAGGGAATCGTCGATGCGCTGAACATGGGGATTTCGCTCGCGCAGGCTCCTCTCGTGGCGCGCATGGATTGCGACGACGTCTCGCTGCCCAGCAGGTTGCGCCTGCAGGTGGCGCGTTTCGAGGCTGATCCCGATTTGCAGCTGCTCGGCACGGCGGGATTGCAGATCGACCCGGAGGGAAAGCTGTTGAGGCCGATCGACGTCCCCGTGGGCAACGACCCGTTGCGGGACGCGCTTGCCAGGTATAATCCCATGCTCCATCCGACGGTGATGTTCCGGACCGAGGCTGTCCGGCGCGCGGGAGGCTATCGTCGCGCGTTCACCTACGCCGAAGACTACGATCTATGGCTGCGGCTTTCCGAGACGGGAAAACTGGCCAATATGGAAGTGCCGCTCGTGAAGCTGAGGTCGCATCCGGGACAAGTATCGCGGGTGAAGCAGGACCAGCAAAAGGCGGCCGCGGCATTGGCCAGGCAGTCGGCGCTGTTGCGTCGCCATCGCGCCGAGCCGTTCGACGTGAACGGCCAACCCGCGCAGGCCATCGCAAGTTTTCTGGCATGGCGCGCCGGCACGGGGGTCGGCGTCTCCAGCCTGGAAAGACGCGACATCGAATTGCTGTTGCGAAGCGCGGGCATACCCATGGCCGTCACGTGCAAGCTGCTGTTCCTCGCGGCTGTCGGGGCCCCCTCTTTCAGGACGCTCGCGCTCGGGCCTCGACTGGCCTGGCGCAGGATGATCGCGCGCCCTGCAAAGATGCGGCCGAACTGATGCGGCCCGGCTGATGCGGCTTGTCGTCGATCTCACGAGCATGGCGCGCTGGCTCGGACCTCCGGTCGGCCTGGTTCGCGTTCAGCGGCATTACAGCGCGGCGGCGGCCGCGTTCAACGCCTCCGAGGTGGCGTTCACCGTGTTCGACCCGATCGACCGGGTCCTCAGGCAGGTTTCACCGCAAATGGCGGCAGAGATTATCGCCGGCGATATCTCATGCGACATGAGTTTCTATCCGGACCCGGCGCGCATCAAGACGCGGTTTTACGATCGCTGGCCCAACTGGGTGCGGCAATTGCTGATGGCGATCATAAAGCCGCGCCGTGTCCTGATAACGGAAATCGGCGCGTTCACCCGACACAATCCGCACAGCAGTCTTGTTCCTTTCCTTGAGCGGATCGAAAACCGCCTGATGAAGGCAAACGAGCGGCGGCTGGTCGCTCGCGACGACGGGTCACGCGTCCGCATCGTGCCGATGCGGACGGTGGCTGGCGACACATACAAGCCGGCGTCAGGCGACCATCTGCTCTTGATGAACAATGACTGGTCGCACACCGATATCGAAGCCATTTCGCGCGAGGCGCGTTCCGCCGGCGCAAAGCTTATCGTGCTCTTGAACGACATCATCCCGATCCAGTTTCCCGAATGGTACAAGCCGCATGACGTCAAGCGATTCAGGCACTATGTGGATTTGGCGATCAGGCTGGCCGACCGGTTCATCCTGACGTCGAAGCGGGTCACCGCCGATATCGAGGACCATGCCGCCAAGCTCGGCGTCCGCCTGCCGGAGCTGAGGCATGTCCCTCTCGGCTGCGACAGCGCCCGCAAGTCGAAGGCGGACGGCCGCTTGCCGGACGGGCTCGAGACGGATCGCTACATTCTCTTCGTTTCCACCATCGAGCCACGCAAGAACCATTCGCTGCTCATGCATGTCTGGCGCCGCCTCGTCCTTGACGGAACGGTCGCGCGCAGCGGCATGAAGCTGGTTTTCGTCGGCCGCAGCGGCTGGATGGTCGAAGAGGTCCTGGCGAAGCTTCACAGCCATCCGGACTACGGCAAGAGCCTTGTCCATCTCGACAACGTCGATGACGCAACGTTGTCCCGTCTTTATCGCAACAGCGCGTTCTGCGTGTACCCGTCGCTCTACGAAGGATACGGGCTGCCGCCCGTCGAGGCCCTGGCCTACGGAAAGGCGCTGATTGCCTCGACGGGCGGAGCCATCGCCGAAGTGGTCGGCTCGTCGGGACTCTGCCTTGATCCGCTCGATGCCGAAGGATGGGAAAGCGCCATGCGCGGCTGGATCACCTCACCCTCAGCCCGTGCTGCGTATGAGGCGAAGGCCACGGAATTCGTGGCGCGAAGCTGGGAGCAGGCCGGCCGGGAGACGCTGGAGGCGGTGCTTGCGCCATTCGCGGACGAAGCTTGGCCGTCGCGAGAACGACCGCCTTTACGGTCGGGGACCGCCGCCCGCCCGTAGGTTCGGCCCGTGTTGCTGGACGGACAATACTATTGGGTTTAGCTTTCTCTCACCGTACAACCGGTGGTGAATTTCGAGGGAGATGAAACCATGACTCTGCCAAGTGACGCTCTCAAGGACACGATCGGCCAGACGCGGGACAAGTGGGGATGGTTCGTTGCGCTCGGCGTGTTGCTGCTGATCTTCGGCGGCATCGCTTTCGGCAATCTGTTCATCGCCACTGTCGCCTCTGTCTATGTCGTCGGCTGGTTGATGCTGATGGCAGGCATCATCGAGATCATCCATGCCTTCGGGGTCAAGACCTGGGGACGTTTTTTCTATTGGCTGCTGAGTGGCCTGCTCTACGCCGTCGCCGGCTTTTTCGCCTTCTACAACCCGTTGCTCGCCTCCGCGGTGCTGACGCTGCTATTGGCGATTGCGCTCGTCGCTTCGGGGCTTCTGCGGTCCTGGGTGGCCTTCAATCACCGGCCACATGAAGGCTGGGGGTGGCTGCTCGCGGCCGGCATCATCACCATTCTGCTCGGCCTGATGATCGCCATGGGTTGGCCGGTGAACAGCCTCTGGGTGCTAGGCATATTCCTGGCGATCGACCTGGTGTTCCAGGGCTGGAGCTTCATCGCCATCGGACTGGCGCTGAAGCGATAGAAGCAACAGGACGATCTAGAACGCGATCTCGGCGTCCAGTTGCGAGAGCGGGCGCACGCCCGCCAGCAGCGCCCTCGCCTCGGCCTCGTCGTTTTTCATCTGCGCCACCAGCGCCTCGAGGCCGTCGAATTTGAGCTCGGGCCGCAGGAAGCCGAAGAACGAAACCTGGCATGTCTCTCCATAGAGATCGCCGGAAAAATTGAAGACATATGTTTCGAGCAGTGGCGCACCATTGTCATCGACGGTGGGACGGCGGCCGAAGCTGGCGACGCCGTCATGAAGCGTGCCGTCGGCGCGACGGAAGCGGACGGCATAAATCCCTTCCTTCAAGGCCGCTTCCGGCGAAAGCCGCATATTGGCGGTCGGGAAGCCGAGAGTGCGGCCAAGCTGCTGACCGCCGATCACCTCCGCCTCGACGGTGAAACGGTAGCCGAGCAGGCCGGCGGCCTCCTCCACCTTGCCCTCGGCGAGCAGTTCGCGGATGCGGCTCGACGAGACAACCTCGGCGCCTTCATCGCGGAAGGCGTCGACCAGCGTCACGCCGAAGCCGTGCCGTTCTCCGGCCGCCATCAGAAAGGCCGGACCACCCTGGCGGTCCTTGCCGAAATGAAAGTCGAAACCGGTGACGGCGTGGCGGATGCCGAGGTTCTTCTCCAGCACATCGGTCACGAAAGCCTGGGGCGAGAGCGAGGCAAAATCGCGCGTGAACGGCTGCTCGACCAAAGCGGCAAAGCCAAGTCCGGCGAGCAGCCGCGCCTTCATCGGCGGCGGCGTCAGCACGAAGAGCGGCACCTGTGGCCGGAACACCTTGCGCGGATGCGGCTCGAAGGTGAGCACCAGGGCGGGCACGCCGCTGCGGCGGGCTTCGCTCAGCGCGCGCTCCAGGACGGACTGGTGACCGCGATGGACACCGTCGAAATTGCCGATCGCCACGACGCCGCCGCGCAGGTGCGCGGGCAGCGGCGCGACCGCCGAAAGACGTTCGAAGGCTTGCTTCATGTCGAGGCGCCCGTCATGGCCAGACCACCAACCTATTGCAGACGCGGAATGACGGCGACCGGCCGGTAGCCGTGCTTTTCAAGGAAGCCCGCCAGCCTTTCCGGATCGGGCCGCAGCGGATCGCCATAGTCGCGAGCGTGGATGCCGCCGGAGACATAGAGCACGTCGAAGCCGTTGTCGGCCGCGCCCTTGACATCGGTCATCATGCCGTCGCCGATGGCGAGGACTTCCCTGCGCTCGACGGTGCGGCCGAGAAGGCCAGCGACCTCCTTCATGGCGACATCGTAGATCGGCGCGAAGGGTTTTCCGGCAATCAGCGTGCGGCCGCCCAGTTGCGCGTAATCTCGCGCGAGCGCGCCGGCGCACCAGATGGTGCGCTCGCCGCGCTCCACCAGGATGTCCGGATTGGCGCAAATGAACGGCAAATTGCGGGCCCGCAGCCGCTGCAGCAATTCGGCATAGTCGGCGGGTTTCTCGACCTCATCGTCATAGAGGCCCGTGCAGACGATGCCGGAAGCCTCGAATTCCTCGACGAGATCGACGTCGAGCCCGTCATAAAGGGTGAAATCGCGCTCGGGACCAATGTGGAAGATCTTCCTGGGCCCTTCGGCGATCAGGTCGCGGGTCACGTCGCCGGACGTAACGACCCGGTCGCAGGCATCGGTTGGAACTCCGATGACCTTCATCTGGGCGACGACGTCGGCGCTGCGACGCGGCGAATTGGTGATCAGCACGACTGGCACATTGGCCGCGCGCGCCCTCGCAAGCGCCGCCGCCGCGGCCGGAAAATGCCATTCGCCATTGTGCACGACGCCCCATACGTCGCACAGGATGGCGGCGTAACGCCCCGCCAGATCGTCGAGCGAAGCGATGATGTCAGGCGAACCCGCCATGCCATGTCCCTGATTTCGATCCCTGACAAGACCGCGACAGCCATTCTTCGGTTCAGACGCCGCCACGGCCGGTCCCGCATAACCGAAGCGCTTCATCCTGTCACGAGCTTTCCCGGTCGCCAGCTGTCGAGGTGGTGCCGCAGCCTCGCAAAGACAGGGTTAACGCGCCGTCAAAAGGCGGCGCGTTGTTGATCGTTTCGCGCAAGCTGAAATTTAACGATTTATGACCATGGTAGCACACCAACTACGACCATGGTCGTATTCCAGCATGGGTCCTTGGCGGGGGTAAGCACAATGATCCGCGATTTTTTTTGCGATAGGCGTGGAAACTACGCCTTGATGACTGCCATCACGATGATACCGCTGATGGCGGCGTTGCGTTGGCGGTCGACTATACGGAGTTGGTGCGCGAGCGGCAGGAGACGCTCAACGCGCTTGACGCCGCCGGCATTGCGACGGCACAGCAGATCGTCGCCGGCGCCAGCGATGCGGAGGCCAAGGCCTATGCCAAAACCTTCTTCGAGGCCAATCTCAGGCACGTCCTTCCGGCGAACACGACGCTGACGGTAACCCTGCCGAGCAACAATGCGGGCGGCGGCACGCTCATTCTCGAGGCCGCGCTGAAATACAAACCTTATTTCCTGCCGGCCGCAGTGGCGCTGCTTGGCGGAACCCAGGGTCAGACCACCGTCAACTTCTCGGCCAGGTCCGAGATCCGCCTCAAGAACACGCTGGAAGTGGCGCTGGTGCTCGACAATTCGGGCTCGATGACCGAGCTCGGGCATGGCTCGAACCAGGTGCGGTTCGATCTTCTGAAGAGTGCCGCCAAGCAGCTGGTCGATCAACTGGCCGGTCAGGCGCAATTGATGAAGCAGGTTTCCAGGCCGGTTCAATTCAGCCTGGTTCCGTTCGCCGCCTCGGTCAATATCGGCTCGGCAAACAAAGACGCGGCCTGGATGGATCAAGACGGCATCTCGCCCATCCAGCACGAGAATTTCGACTGGACGACGATGACCCAGGAGAATTCGCCCTGGCCCCAGAGATATGTCGAGAAGGTCGGCGGCATCTGGTATGCGCGCGGCACCGATTGGGACACCACCCAAAAAGACAAGCCGCTGACACGTTTCTCACTCTACAAATGGATGCAGCGAATTTCGGCCTGCACCAAAGACCGGAACAACGTTTGCACGTCCAACATGACCTACGCGCCGATTGCGAGTTGGAGCGGCTGCGTCGAGTCGCGCCCCTACCCTTATAACATCCTGGATACGCCCGCCTCGACCTCGACGCCGGCGACATTGTTCGTGCCGATGTTCGCTCCTGACGAAACCGACAATACCGATGGCAACGGCCGGCCGGCAAACAACAACTGGCACCTCGACGTGCTGAACGACACCGACAACGGCAAGCGCCAGAAATACATGCCAAAATATTTCAACTACGGCACCAAGGTTACCCCCGCCTACGGCTCGAATGCCGGTCCCAACACCAGTTGCAGCACGACCGCGATCACCCCGCTTACCGATGTCTCGACCTCAGCCGGCGCCACCACGGTAAAGAACGCGATCGACGCCATGGTCGATGTCGGCGCCACCAACGTTCCGGAAGGCATGGCCTGGGGCTGGCGCACGCTTTCCAGCACCGCTCCCTTCACCGAAGGCCGAGCGGAGACGGAGAAAGGCAACGACAAGGTGCTGATCGTGCTTACCGACGGCGCCAATACGTATTACACGCCGACATCGGTGGTCGCGCAGAGCTACTCGGGCTCGAACTCCAACAGCGGCGGCAACGATCTTGCCGGCAACAAGGCCATTTATTCCTCGTTGGGCTATCCTGCCTATGGCACCGGCACGAGCAGCCAATCGAAGCCGTTCGGAAGCACATACACCTATGGCCGGCCGTTCCTCGGCACCAGCTCCAGCGTCAGCAAGACCGATTATTCGAATGCCAACTACACGAAGGCAATGAGCGAGCATTTCGCCGCGCTGTGCGATAATGCGAAGGCCGCCAACATAATCGTCATGACCATCGCACTCGACCTCGACTCAAACAACACCGCCGAAGCGGCGCAGATGGCTGCGCTGAAAGCCTGCGCGTCGGACTCGCGTTTCCGCAAGGACCCGACCGATCCGAGCAAGCCGGCGAAGCTATTCTGGAACTCGACCGGCGCCACGCTGTCGGACGACTTCAAGGCTATCGGCAACGAATTGTCGAACCTGCGCATCGTCAGTTGATCGCGCCCGACGAACGATCGACGACGCCCGCCCAGGCGGGCGTTTTTCATCGTAGGCATGCTGTCATAATTGGCTTGGTTAGCGATTGGTGAAGTCGCCGTTAAGCAATCGACCAGTTTGCCAAACCGGTCCTTCAGCGTTTTGTGGAAGTGTGGTCCGACAGAGAATCCGCCGGCGGGGGGCCGCTTCAACTACAATGCGCAAATCCTGGCATCAATTCTGCCGTGACCGCCGCGGCAACTATGCGCTCATGACGGCAGCCGCCATGGTGCCGCTGATGGGAGCGGTGGCGATAGCCGTCGATTTCAGCGAGCTCAACCGCCAGAAGCAGATGGTGCTGAACGCCCTCGACGCCGCCAATTTCGCTGCCGCGCGGCGGCTTGCCGAAGGCGCCACCGACGATCAGATCAGGGCCTACGCCGTCGACTTCTTCAACGCCAACCTCAACAGCATCGACCCCGCCAATATCTCGCTCAACATCACGCTGCCGACCAACCAGGCCGGCGGCGGCCTGCTTACGATGAGCGCGACGCTGAACTACCGTCCTTACTTCTATCCGTCCTCCTCGCTGCTTGTCGGCGCATCCACGATCGATGCGAACAAGTCAATCAACCTCGCCATGGATTCCCAGGTGAGGCTGAAGAACACGCTGGAAGTGGCGATGGTGCTCGACAATTCGGGCTCCATGACAACGCCAGGCACAGGCACGGGACAGAAGCGCATCGACTTGCTCAAGCAGGCCGCCAAGCAACTCGTCGACACGCTGGCGCAGCAGGCCTCGCAGATCAAGCAGATCGATAAGCCGGTCCAGTTCAGCCTGGTACCGTTCGCGGCCTCGGTCAATGTCGGGCCGGACAACGACAACGCCCCATGGATGGACACCTACGGGCTATCACCGGTCGCCAATGAGAATTTCGACTGGTCGACGCTGAATGCGCCGGACAAATACGCCCAGAAGACCAATGGCATGTGGTATAAGAAGGGTACCGGCTGGGGCACGGAGGAGGGCCAGATACTGACCCGCTTCGAGCTCTATCGGGACATGAAGGTCGTCACCAGCCACGAACGCATCGCTGGCAGCAAGCGCGTCGTCTGCGACGAATATCGCGACAACCACACTTGCAAGCGCAGCCACGACGAATACGACTATATCGATACTTACGGGCCGTTCGCCAGCTGGCAGGGCTGCGTCGAGGTCCGGCCTTACCCTTACAATGTCGACGACACGCCGGCATCCGGCGGTCCCAACAACACCGGCATTGGCGTCGGAGACCCCGCGACGATGTTCGTGCCGATGTTCGCTCCGGACGAACCCGGTAACCACTGGTACGTGACCCAGGACCCGGATGAGCCGAGGCCGGTGACCTATGGCGCGGCCAACAGCTGGTGGAACGACGATCCGTCGAGCACCACCGGCAAGACGCGCCAATCCAACATGGCCAAGTATTTCATGCCCCGGCCGATCAATGCGCCGGTGCTGTCGAAGGGGGCCGGCCCGAACTACAGCTGCACCACCACGCCGATTACGCCGCTCACCGACGTCACAACCTCGGATGGGCTGGCGGCCATCAAGGCGGCGATCGACCTGATGCAGCCCAACGGCAACACCAATGTGCCCGAAGGCATGGCCTGGGGCTGGCGCACCGTCTCCAGCGCCTCGCCCTTCACCGAGGGGCGGCCGGAAACCGAACGCGGCAACGACAAGGTGGTCATCGTGCTCACCGACGGCGAGAACACCTATTCGACGGTCAATCCCGACCCGGCCGGCAACAAGTCGACCTATGCCGCCTATGGCTATACCGGCGTCGGCTATAACGGCACTTCGGTCACCCGCCTGTTCGGCGGCACATCGAGCACCATCGGCCAGTTCAACTATTCCTCGAGCAACTACACCGCAGCGATGAACGAGCAGATGGCGAAACTGTGCGGCAACGCAAAGGCGGCCAAGATCATGGTGATGACGGTCGCGCTCGACATGTCGTCGACCAGCGCAAGCGACCAGAAGGCGATGGCCGCGCTGAAGGCGTGCTCTTCCGATTCCCGCTTCCGCAAGGATCCGACCGATCCCAGCAAACCGGCCAAGCTGTTCTGGAATGCGACCGGCGCAACGCTCTCGGACAACTTCAAGGAGATTGCCAACGAGCTGTCGAATTTGCGGGTGGTCGGGTAAGCCCGCCTTGCGCTGGCGCAACAGGCTCTGACCGCCAAGCCCCTTGCGAGTTCCCGCGAAGCGGCGCACATCTCGGGCCGTTCCGGAGGTCCCATGCCCGACGCCGCCAACCATCTCACCTTCGCGCTGATCTGCCTCGGCATGGTGCTCACGCCTGGGCCGAACATGATCTACCTGATCTCGCGCTCACTGTCGCAAGGGCCGAAAGCCGGGCTGATCTCGCTCGGCGGCGTGGCGCTGGGCTTCCTGGTCTATGTGGTCTCGGCAGCCTTCGGCATCACCGCGCTCATCTTCGCCGTGCCTTACGCCTATGACGCGCTTCGCTTGGCCGGCGCGCTCTATCTGCTGTGGCTTGCCTGGCAGGCGCTGCGGCCCGGCGGGCGCTCTCCGTTCCAGGTGCGCGAGCTGCCCAGGGACCGGCCGCGCAAGCTTTTCGTCATGGGGCTGATGACCAACCTGCTCAATCCGAAGGTGGCCGTGCTCTATCTGTCGCTGCTGCCGCAGTTCATCAATCCGGCCAAGGGCCATGTTCTGTCGCAGCTTCTGGTGCTCGGCGTGACGCAGATTTCGATCAGCCTCACCGTCAACGCCATCATTGCGGTGACGGCCGGCTCGATTGCCACCTTCCTCGCCGGGCGGCCCTTCTGGCTGATCGTGCAGCGCTGGATGATGGGCACGGTGCTGACGGCGCTGGCCTTGAAGATGGCGACCGAGGCGCAGCGTTAGGTGCATTGATATTCAGGTGAGGCCGGGCTGCGAATGACGGCTGTCCGCGCTTCCGGTGCTCACGTACTTGAGTACGCTCCGCTCCGGTTCTCGACAGCCATCATTCTCGATTCGGCCTGACCTGAATCTCAACGCACCCGGGCGACCCTTGAGATTTCTACATCGGCCGGCGCACCGGCCGGATCTGCTCCGGCTCGACCACCTTGCGGTATAGGTGCCAGGTCGCGTGACCGAGGATCGGCATGACGACAGCAAGGCCCGCAAACAGCGGGATCGAGCCGATCACCAGCAACACGGCGACCGTCAGGCCCCAGAGCGCCATCGTCAGCGGGTTTGCCATCACCACACGGGCCGAGGTTTCGATCGCCGAGACGGCGCCGACGTCGCGGTCGAGCAGCAGCGGGAAGGCAATGACCGTGGTGGCCAAAACGACGACGGCGAAAACGAAGCCGACGGCGTTGCCGACCAGGATCAGCGTCCATCCCTTGCCGGTCGTCAGCAGGTCGCGCAGAAAAGCGCCGACCGAAGCGGGCGGCTCGGCGCCGAACAGGCTGGTATAGAGGGACTGCGCGGTGAATAGCCACAACAGGAACAGCGCGAAAAGCAGGATGCCTATGACCGCGATCGACGGCAGCGCCGGCGAATGGCGAACATCGAGCGCATGATGCCAGCGGCTGCTCATGCCGAGCTCGCGCCGGCGGCTGATCTCATAGAGGCCGATGGCCGCGAATGGCCCGATCAGCGCGAAGCCCGACATCAACGGATAGACGAGCTGGATGGCGTTGGAGCCGGAGCTCCACCGCGTCAGGATCAGGCCGACGATCGGATAGATCAGGCACAGGAACACATAGTGCGACGGCTTGGCCCAGAAATCCTCGGCGCCGAGCCTCAACGCATCCCAGAGATCCGACGTGGTGATGTGGCGCACCGTGGGCTGCACATGCATCCCATGCGCGTCCGCCATGACATGAAAACCGGCCATAACCGTCCTCCGTTTCGTGCGGGGGGCGGTCACCGCCAGGGTGGCCGCCCGTGGCTGCCACTTCATGAACAGGGCGATCATAGCCGATCTTCCAGGGAATGTCGCCGCATAACGCGATTTTCAACGCCTGCCCGGCAAAAGCCACGATCGCCGGTATCAGAGGCCTATGACCAGCCTGATCACCGATTCCCGCAATATCGACAGACGCACATTGCTCACGGCCGCCGGCCTTGCGGCACTCACCACTATCGCCGCCTGCACCAGCGTCTCGCTGCCGACCGGCGAAGGCGCCGGCGTGTCGTCCTCCGCCACAAGCACGTTGAGCACGATCCGTTCGTCTGCCGGACTGCCGGCCCTGATTCCAGACGCCCAGCTCGAGCAGGCGGCGCTGCAGCAGGCCGGCTACATGGCGTCGCGCGCCCGCATGAGCCACACCACCGGCTGGGGCAAGGATTTCGCCTCGCGGATGAAGGATAACGGTGTGCGGGGTGCCGCAGGGGAGAACATCGCCGAAGGCCGCTTCGATCAGCACAAGCTGTTCGACATCTGGATGCATTCGGACGGCCACCGCCGCAACATGCTCGACCCGGACTTCAGCCGCTTCGGACTGGCCTATGTGCGCGACGGCCGCGATCCTGCCCTGCGTTACTGGGCGCTGGTGCTGGGCAGATAGGAGGCCGGCTTTTGCCGGGTCAGTCCATATGGGCTGCGGGCGCTCCGCCCGGCGGCGCTGCCTTGGGCTTGCGCAGCAGGATGACGAACGGGATCGCGACCAGCGTCATAACCATCAGGATTTTGAAGTCGTTGATGTAGGAGATCATCATCGCCTGGACATTCACCGCGCGGTCGACCTGCGACAGGGCCGCCGGGTCGCCGGCGGCGGCCGCCGGAGAGGCAGCCCACAGGTTCGGATTGTACGGATTGATGAAGGCCGACAGCTCGGTGTGGTTGATCTGGGTGTTGCGCACCATCAGCGCCGCGACCACCGAGACGCCGATCGAGGAGCCCAGATTGCGCACCAGGCTGAACAGCGAGGTGGCGTCTGTGCGGTGGCGTGCGTCGAGCGTGGCGAAGGCGACCGCCGACAGCGGCACGAACACCATGCCCATGCCGAGACCCTGGATGACTCCCGAGGTGATGATCAGCCAGTTGTCCATCTGCGGCGTGAAGCTCGCCATGGTGTAGAGCGACTGCGCGGTGAGCAGAAAGCCGATGGCGACGAGGATCCTGGCGTCGATCCGGTGCATGATGCGGCCCACGACCAGCATCGAGATCATCGTGCCGATGCCGCGCGGGCCAAGCACCACGCCGATCGTCACGGTCGGATAGCCGAAAATGTTGGCAAGCATCGGCGGCAGCAATGACATCGAGGCCAGGATCAGCACACCCATGACGAAGATGAAGCCCAGGCCGGTCACGAAATTGCGGTCGAGGAAGATCTTTGGATCGATGAAGGGATGCTCTGATGTCACCGTATGGATGATGAACACCCAGAAGCCGGTGAGCGACAGGGCGAGCTCGATCCAGATCTCGGCCGAGTTGAACCAATCGACCTCGCCGCCGCGGTCGAGCAGAAGCTGCAGCGCGCCGACGCCGAGCGAGAGCATGGCGAAGCCGAAGAAGTCGAAGCCGCGCACGCGCTTGGCGATGACAGGGAGATAGGCGGCCATGCCGAGGAAGGCGAGAATGCCGACCGGCAGGTTGATAAAGAACACCCAGCGCCAGTTGAAGTTTTCCGTCAGCCAGCCGCCGAGCGTCGGCCCCAGGATCGGTCCGAGCATGATGCCGGCGCCCCAGATCGCCATCGCCTGGCCGTGGCGCTCCTTCGGGTTGATGTCGAGCAGGAAGGTCTGCGACAGCGGCACGATGGCGGCACCGAACACGCCCTGCAGCAGGCGGAACAGCACCATCGTCTCAAGGCTCCAGGCCAGGCCGCAGAGCATGGAGAAGATGGTGAAGCCAACGACGGATACAAGGAACAGTTCCTTGCGGCCAAGCCGGTCGGCGAGCCAACCGGTGACCGGCGTCATGATCGCCGCGGCCACGATATAGGAGGTCAGCACCCAGTTGATGTTGTCGGGCGAGGCGCCGAGGTCGCCGGTCATGGTCGGCAGCGCGACATTAGCGATTGTGGTGTCGAGCGCCTGCATGATCGTCGCCAGCATCAGCGCGACCGTGATCAGTCCGCGATGCGGCACTTCCTTGAAGGGTTCGGGCGTGCTCATGATGCTGAACTTCCAGCAGGTAACAAAAACGTGTAGACTGGGCTTCTGGGCGGCAAGCCTTCCGTTGAGAGACCCTCATCGCGGTGGGACGCGACTATCGATGTGGGGGTTACATCGACCGAAAGTCTCTGTTGGAGCGGATGCCTGCCGCCCGGAAACCTGAGGACCGACGGGTCCGTGTCGAAGGTTTCGGTTTTGATCGCGCCGCCAAGCGGCTGATCTTAAACGTTTATCCTTCCCACTCCTCCCATCAGACCAATCCCCTGCTCCGCCCCGATTCACGGGGGCGTATTGTCACTGCGCGTGTTCCCCTGCCGTGGCGTGGCCGAAGATCGACGGCAGACCGCGCGCGACGCCGGTGTCGACGGTGACGGTCGCGCTCATGCCGGTGCGCAGCGCCATCTTGGCGTCGGGATCGGTCAACTCCAGGCGCACCGGAATGCGCTGCGTGACCTTGACCCAGTTGCCGGTGGCGTTCTGTGCGGGCAGCAGCGAGAACTCCGCGCCCGTGCCGGCGCCGATCGCCTTGACGGTCGCCTCGAAGGTGCGGCCCGGATAGGTGTCGACGACGATCTCAGCCTTCTGGCCCGGCTTCATGTTGGTGAGCTGCGTCTCCTTGAAATTGGCGTCGATCCAGGTGTCGCCGGTCTCGACCAGCGCGAAGAGCGGCGTGCCGACCGAAACATACTGGCCGACCTTGAAGGAGGCCGCCTGGTAGATGATGCCATCCGCCGGCGCCTTCACGGTGGTCTGCGCCAGGTCGTAGGCGGCCTTGTCGCGCGCGGCGAGCGCCGCCATCACGGTCGGATGCTTGTCGGTCTCGATATCCGGATTGCCGCCGAGTGCCGCCTTAGCGCTGACGATGCCCTGCTGTGCGACGGCCAGCTGCTGCTTGGCCTTGTCGAGATCGTTGCGGGCTTGGTCGAGCGAGGACTTGGCGTTGATGCCTTTCTGCGCGAGATCGGCGGCGCGGTCATATTGCGACTGCGCATAGTCGACCTCGCTGGAGGCAGACTTCTCCTGCGCCATCGCCTGGCTGTAGGCGGCGCGCAGCTGCTCGACATTGAGGCGCGCGGCGGCGACCGCCGCATCGGCCTGGGCGAGCGCTATTCTGTAAGGCTCGGGATCGATGACGAAGAGAAGGTCGCCCTGCTTGACCAGCTGGTTGTCGGCGATGCCGACCTGGACGATACGGCCGGCAGTATCGGAAGCGACCGAAATCCTGGCCTGCTGCAGGTTGGCGTTCTCGGTTTCCTGATAGCGGCCTCCCGTCACCCAGACATAGGCGCCGCCGGCAAGCAACGCCAGCGGCAGGGCAACCATCAACAGGAAGCGGCCGAGGCGGCGCTTCTTCTTTGGCGCGGCCGGGGCTGGCTGCGGCTCGGGCGCAGCCGCGACCGGAGCGGCCGCCGGCTGCGCCGGGGCTTCTGCGACCGGCTGCGCTGACGCAAACTTGGTGACGTTGTCGTCCTCCATCTTGGCTGCCGCGTTCATGCTGCCCGCCCTTCTCTATTCTTGATCTTTTCCAGGGACGACGTCTCGCCGTCCGTCAGATTCTGCACAATGGTGTCCAGCACGCGGATCAGGACGCGGCGTTCTTCCGCCGACACGCCGGTCAGCGATTCCTCATAGACCTCGCCGGCCAGGCTCTTGACGTCGGCATAGGCCGCGTTCGCCTTTTCGGTCGGGAAGATCATGCGCACGCGCCGGTCGGTCGCGTCCTGGCGACGCTCGATCCAGCCGCCCTCCTCCATGCGGTCGACCAGGCGCGAGACGCTGATCGGCTCGATTTCGAGGAGCTCGGCAAGCCGCGCCTGCGCGACGCCGGCCTCCTTGGCGACGCGGACGAGCAGCCGCCATTGCGCCGATGAAAGGCCCAGTCCGCTGGCACGCGCCTCGAAACGCTTGCGCATCAGGCGCTGCACGTCGTGGATCAAAAAGCCCAATCTGTCGATACCATCTGAAACCATGAGCGATACATATAATAAGCGTGCTTACTATTCAAGAGGATGCTTTGTTCCAGAAGCCGGCAAATCGACATGGCAGCCGTGCCAGGGATGTATGGTCGCAGGTCGGCATGTAAGCGCCACTGAGCACCGGTTCCGGCGGCGTCCTTAGGCGATGGGTGCGTGGCACGGTGCCAACCGCCTGAGATTCACTGTGTTTTAGCAGCTGTGCTGGTGCCGTTCGGCATGTTTGTGATACATCTAGGGCGAGGATCGGGGGATCATCGCAATGCCGACGCTCTATGCGCTGAAGCCGGCTTTCCAGGAAAGGCTGCGGCCGCTGGTCAACAGGTTGGCGGCGATGGGTGTGACGGCCAACGGCATAACGATCGCGGCTGCACTGCTGTCCATCGCGGCTGGATCGGCGATCGCGATCCTCCCCGGTTGGAACCTGCTGCTCTTCCTCATCCCCCTTGTGCTTTTCCTGCGCATGGCGCTCAACGCCATTGACGGAATGATGGCGCGGGAACATGGCCAGGCCTCAACGCTCGGCATGTACCTCAACGAGATCTGCGATGTCGTCTCCGACCTCGCGGTGATCCTGCCCTTCGCCGCCCTTCCCCAATTCGGCGCCTGGGGTGTCGTCGCCTTTGCCATCGCCGCGGCGCTCACCGAGTTCGCCGGCGTGCTCGGCATCGCCGCCGGGATCGGGCGAAACTATGCCGGGCCGTTCGGCAAGAGCGACAGGGCGCTGGCGCTCGGCGTGGTCGCCGTGCTCGCCGCCGCCGGACTCTGGCCGGAGGCAATCGCGCCGTTTGTGTTTCCGGCCATGGCTACGCTTTCGCTGCTGACCGCCATAAACCGGATACGCGCCGGTCTTATTGGCAGCACCGGCTGAGCACCGAGACTCGCCATGCCGTCCGGGGGAACCGCCATGCTTCACGAACAGGTCGCCAGCGCGCCGGCGGAAAGCCTTGCGCGGCAGGCGCAGGAACGCGCCTTCCGCAGCCATGACGGCACGCAGATCTTTTACCGCTACTGGCCGGCGATGCAGGCCACGGCCAAGGGCGCGGTCGTGCTCTTCCATCGCGGGCACGAGCATGGCGGCCGCATGGCGCATCTCGTCGACGAACTCAGCATGCCCGACTACGCCTTCTATGCCTGGGATGCGCGCGGCAACGGCCGCTCCGCCGGTGAGCGCGGCTATGCTCCGTCCTTCGCCGCGCTGGTGCGCGATATCGACTGTTTCATGCGCGAGATCGCCGCCAGGGACCGCTTTGCCGCGCAGGATATCGCGTTGATCGCGCAGTCCTTCGGCGCGGTGCTGGCGGCCGCGTGGGTGCACGACTATGCGCCCAAACTGCGCGCCATGGTGCTCGCCTCGCCCGCCTTCTCAGTGAAACTCTATGTTCCTTTCGCCAAGGAAGGCATCGCACTGTGGCAAAAGATCAAGGGGCGCTTCTTCGTCAATTCCTACGTCAAGGCGAACCTTCTCACTCATGACCCTGTGCGCATCGCTTCCTTCGAAAACGACCAGCTGATCACAAGGCCAATCGCCTCGAACATCCTGCTCGAGCTCTACCAGCACGCGGCGCGCGTCGTTGCCGATGCGCGCGCCATCACCGTGCCGACGCAACTTCTTCTGTCGGGCAGCGACTGGGTGGTGCGGCACGCGCCGCAGCACGAGTTCTTCGTCAATGTCGGCAGCCGCGCGAAGCAACGCCACGTGCTGCCTGGTTTCTTCCACGATACGCTGGGCGAGCGCGACCGCGCCAAGGCGCTCGACCTGATCCGGCCGTTCCTCGAAGCGCAGTTCGCGGCACCCGCAGCAGCTGTCGATCTGCAGCAGGCGGACATCGCCGGCTACACGCGCGATGAGGCCGACCGCCTCGCCTCGCCGCTCGATCTCCTGTCGCCCAAAGGCCTCTATTGGACGATGAGCCGCGCCTTCATCCGCATCGGCAGTTGGTTCTCGCAAGGCATGAAGGTCGGCGTTACCACCGGCTTCGATTCCGGTTCGACGCTCGATTATGTCTATGAGAACGAGCCGCGCGGCCTGGGGCCGATCGGCCGCATGGTCGACCGGACCTTCCTCGACGCCATCGGTTGGCGCGGCATCCGTCAGCGCAAGCTTCACATCGAAGAACTGATCGGCTCGGCGCTGGCAATACTGAAGACCACTGGGCGGTCCACCAACATCGTGGACATTGCGTCTGGCCACGGCCGCTACGTCC
Source organism: Mesorhizobium sp. WSM4935 (assembly GCF_029625735.1). NCBI lineage: Bacteria > Pseudomonadati > Pseudomonadota > Alphaproteobacteria > Hyphomicrobiales > Phyllobacteriaceae > Mesorhizobium > Mesorhizobium sp. WSM4935. Next base: position 161,426 of record NZ_JARTVR010000009.1, read on the forward strand.
TCGATGCGATCGACAAAAGCCGGGAGCAACCGACCAGCGTTCGGCTGCGCGACTATTCCGACCTCAATGTCGAGCTCGGCCGCAAGCTGATCGCCGAGCGGCAATTGCCGGCCAGCGTGTCGTTCCAGCGCGCCGACGCCTTCGACGGCGACGGGCTCGCCGCGCTCGATCCGGCGCCGGACCTCGCCATCGTGTCCGGCCTTTACGAGCTCTTCTCCGACAATGCGCTGATTGCGCGCTCGCTCGGCGGCCTGGCCCGCGCCATGCAACCGGGCAGCCTGCTCATTTACACCAACCAGCCCTGGCACCCGCAGCTCGAAATGATCGCGCGCACCCTGACCTCGCATCGCGGCGGCCAAGCCTGGGTGATGCGGCGGCGCACGCAAGGCGAGATGGATCAGTTGGTCGAGGCGGCAGGCTTCGAGAAGCTCGACCAGCGCATCGACCAATGGGGCATGTTCACCGTCTCGATGGCAAGGCGGCTTTAGGACCACCGCCGCATGCCTTCCAGTGTCGAGCCCCCGCCACTTTCACCCAGCGCCGAGCCCTATGGGCGTGTCGTCCTTCGCGCAGCGCTGTGGCTCGCCTTCCTCGCGCCGTTCTTCTATTCGACCTACGGCTTCGCCAATTGGCTCGCCTCGACGCGCGACCATGTCGGCAGCATCGTGTTCTCCTGGGAACACCATGTTCCGTTCGTCGCCTGGACGATCGTGCCCTACTGGTCGATCAACCTGTTCTACGGACTGTCGCTCCTGCTCAACGACAGCCGCCAGGGCGTCGACCGGCTGGCCGGCCGCTACCTCACCGCGCAGATTGTCGCCGTCGCTTGCTTCATCCTGTTTCCGCTGACCGCCACCTTCGTGCGGCCGGAAACGAGCGGCCTGCCGGGTTTCCTGTTTGCGGTGCTCGGCGGCTTCGACAAGCCGTTCAACCAAGCGCCGTCGCTGCACATCGCGCTATTGGTGATCGTCTGGGATCACTGGCGCCAGCGCCTCACCGGTCCTTTGCTGCGTCCATGGCACGGCTGGTGCTTTCTGATCGGCGCCTCGGTGCTGACGACCTGGCAGCACCATTTCATCGACATCCCGACCGGCGCGCTGCTCGGCTTCTTTGCCCTGTGGCTCTCCCCGGCACGGGGCGAGCTGCCGTTCGCCGGTTTCCGCCTGACCGCCGACTGCAAGGCAAGGCGGCTTGCGCTATACTACGCGCTGGGCGCCGCTCTGGCGCTAACGGGCGCTGCGGCCGGCGCCCTCTTCTCCGCCCTCGCCTTGTTGCTTCTATGGCCTTCGCTGGCGCTGGCCATCATCGCCTTCGCCTATGCCGGGGCCGGCGCGAAAGTGTTCCAGAAGGCAGCGGATGGCCGTGTGTCGCTGGCAAGTCGCATCCTGCTTTGGCCCTATCGCCTAGGCGCCAGGGTCAATGTCTGGGCTTGGACGCGCAAGCTGCCGCCGGTCGTGCCGGTCACCGATGGCATCTTCCTTGGGCGGTTCCCGAGCGCCGCTGAGGCTGACGGCTTCGGCACGGTGATCGATCTCGCCGCCGAGCTTGAGCGGCCGCGAGACGCGACGGGCCGCTGGCAAAGCTTCGGCATGCTCGATCTCCTGCCGCCGCCAGTGGGTGTGCTCAACCAAGCGGTGGCGGGGATCGAGCCGGCGCGCCGGCAAGGCACGGTCCTGGTCTGCTGTGCGCTCGGCTTCCAGCGCAGCGCCACCGTCGTCGCCGGATGGCTGGTCGCGACGGGCCGCTCGCACACGTCGGCGCAGGCGCACAAACAGCTCGCCGCGTCCGGACGACCAGTGCATCTTCAGATCGGACTGGACGAGCCTGCATGACGGACCAAGCCTATCAGCAGCGGACAGCCGGCCTTGCCGCCATGCTGATCAAACACGCCGCATGGCCGGCCGCGATCGTGCTCGTCTGCGACGGCTTCGCGCCTTTGGTCGCCTCGGCGCGCGGCGCGCTCCAGGCGCCGATCGCGGTGCTGGCGCTGTTGGTCGCGGCGGCAAGCGCCGTCGTGGTGCTTGGGTTTTCGGCACTTCTCGCGTTCGACGCACTGCTGTTCCGACTGATGGCGAGCCATGACAATGAGCGTTCGGGATGCGCCGCCGCCGACGACGTGCTGGTGCGGATGCGGCTCAAGCCCGCCTCCTCCTCTCCGCGCCCGCTCGACGACCGCATCGCCGGAACGCGCCGCCTGCTTGCCCGGCAGCGTATCGCCTTCGCGATCTTCGTCATCGCGTTCCTGACAGCCGGATTCTGGATGCCGGGATGAACAAGCTGTCGCTCCGGACCTTCACGCTGCTGCAGACGGCGACCTCTGTCGGCCTGGCGGCGCTGGCCTGGGCGGTGACCGGCGTGCGTCCGATCTGGAGCGGCTGCCAGCCATCGGACCGGCAGCGCATCTATTTCGCCAACCACACCAGCCATGGCGATTTCATCCTTTTGTCGGCCTGCCTCAGCGAAAGAGAACGCGCCACGACACATGCGGTCGCCGCCGCCGAATATTGGCGAAAGTCGCGGCTGCGCCGCTTCATCGCCGAGGACATGCTGTCTTCCGTGCTGATCAGCCGGCAATGGACGAGCCCGGAAGAGAACCCGATCTCCGTCATGCTTTCCGTCCTCGACCGGGGTCATTCGCTGATCATCTTCCCGGAAGGCACGCGCAACATGAGCGACGAGCCGCTGCCGTTCCGCTCCGGGCTCTACAATCTGTCGATGGCGCGGCCGGAAGTGGAGCTGATCCCGTGCTGGATCGAGAACATGTCGCGCGTATTGCCCAAGGGCCAGTTCCTGCCGGTGCCGCTGCTTTGCCGCGTCGTCTTCGGCGCGCCGGTGGCGGTGGCGCCGGGCGAGGAACGCCGCGCCTTCCTCGAGCGCGCCCGGGCCGAACTTCTGGCCCTCAATCCCCGTCCCCATCGAGACGAATGATGCGCCACGAAATCAGCATCCTGATCATCGGCCTTTTCGTGGTGCTGACCACGGCCAGCGCCACCGCCGCGGTGCTGTCGGCGCGGGCGCCGAAGCCGCTCAGCGCGACGCTCACCAACCTCACCCAGCGCATCAATGCCTGGTGGGTGATGGTGGCGCTGATGACGGTCGCCTTCTTCTTCGGCCGCTACGGCATGACCATCCTGTTCGCGCTGATCTCGTTCGCGGCACTGCGCGAGTTCGTAACCTTGACGCATAGCCGCCGCAGCGACCATTGGGTTCTGCTCGGCATGTTCGGCATCGTCATTCCGGTCCAATACTGGCTGGTGTGGACCGCCTGGTATGGACTGTTCGTCATCTTCATCCCGGTTTACTGCTTCCTGCTGATGCCGGCGATCACGGCGCTGCACGGCGATACCGAGCGCTTCCTGGAGCGCGTGTCGGCACAGCAATGGGCGATCATGATTGCCGTCTATTGCGTCAGCCACGTCCCTGCGCTGCTGACGCTGAACGTGCCCGGCTTCGAGGGGCGCAACCTGCTGCTCGTCGCCTTTCTGATCATCGTCGTGCAGGGCAGCGACGTGCTGCAGTACATCTTCGGCAAGCTGTTCGGAAGGCACCGCTTCTCGCCAAAGGTCTCGCCGTCGAAGACCTGGGAGGGGCTGATCGGCGGGCTCGCCGCCTCGAGCCTGCTCGGCGCGCTGCTCGCCTTCATTACGCCGTTCTCGCCATTGCAGGCCTCGGCCGTCGCCTTCGTCGCCTGCACGATGGGGTTCCTCGGCGGGTTGGTCGCTTCCGCCATCAAGCGCGACCAGGGCGTGAAGGATTGGGGGCATCTGATCGAGGGCCATGGCGGCATGCTCGACCGCACCGACAGCCTGGTCTTTGCCGCGCCGATCTTCTTCCACCTCGTGCGCTATTTCTGGACGGTTTGACTGTCCGCATCGGCGTCTCCCTGCGCCGTTCCAAGGTCGCCTCACCCAAACATCGGAAAATTTTCAGAAACCGTTCGGGATTTCCGGAGCCGGAAGCGCCAAGAAGATCGGGCTGGCGAAAGACAGGCGGCAACGCCCGATCCCTTCTCCAGCCGACATATTTCCCGGTCGCCGCATCCTCCCTGCGCGACCGCAACCTTGGGCATGGAGACAACATGATTGCCGCACTCTTCCACAACAAGCCGCTGAGGCGCCGCCTTATCGCCGGCTCGATTGCCGTTCTTGCCTGCGGCGCCGCGATGGTCTGGCACGGCGCCAAAAGCGAGGCCTCGAATGCCAAGCCCGCCGCGCCGGAGACTAAGCTCGTCAAGACTATGGCGGTTGCCCCGATGCTCGACGCAGATACCCGAACCGCCATTGGCGAGATCCGGCCAAGACTCGAAAGCGACCTCGGCTTCCGTGTATCGGGCAAACTGCTCGAACGCGTCGCCGAGATCGGCGCGACGGTGAAGAAGGGCGAGGTTCTCGCCCGCATCGAAGACCAGGACTATCGCAACCGGCTCGCCAGCGCCGAGGCCGATGTCGCGGCGGCACAGGCCGTGCTTGTCGAGGCAAGAGCTGCGGAGGCCCGCATCGGCGCGCTGCTCGCCAAGGGTTTTACCACCCGCGCCAATTATGACGCCACGCTGAAGAATCTGCGCTCGGCGCAGGCCAAGCTCAAGTCGGCGAACATCGCCCTCGACATGGCCAAGGACCAGCTCGGCTATACCGAGCTGCATGCCGAGTTCGACGGCATCGTCACCGCCACCGGAGCCGAAGCCGGCCAGTCCGTCAATGTCGGGCAGATGGTGGTGCGCGTCGCCGATCCGAAGAGCCGCGACGCGGTCTTCTCGATCGCGGAAGCGGTTTTCGCCAATGCGCCCGATACGAAGCATCCGCCAAAAGTGATTGTCTCGCTGCTCAGCAATCCGGCGATCACCGCGGTCGGCACCATCCGCGAAATCGCGCCCATGGCCGACGCCGCGACCCGCACCTTCCAGGTCAAGGTCTCGCTGGAGAATGCTCCCGCCGAAATGCGCTTCGGCGCGAGCGTCGGCGGCCGCGCCGAACTGGCCAGCACCCCGGTCGTGGTGCTGCCGGGCAGCGCGCTTTTCGACAAGGACGGCAAGCCGGCCGTCTGGGTCGTCACCGCTTCGTCCGCTGTCCAACTCAAGCCCATCACGGTCGTCCGCTACGAGACCGACCGCGTGGTGGTCCGCGACGGGCTCGCCAAGGGCGATCTGGTCGTCACCGCCGGCGTGAACCGGCTGCGGGAGCACGAAAAAGTTCGTATCATCGAGGGAGAAGGAAAATGACCATGTCCAAGACCAAGGTCCTCATCGCCGGCGCCGGCCCGACCGGGCTGACGCTCGCGCTGTGGCTGACCAGGCTTGGCGTGCCGGTGCGCATCTTCGACAAGGCCGCCGCTCCCGGCGAAACCTCGCGCGCGCTCGCCGTCCAGGCACGCACGCTGGAATTCCATCGCCAGATCGGCATCGTCGACGACATCCTTGCCGAGGGCATCCGGCTGGAACGGCTTACGTTGCACACCCCGGCCGGCGTCGCCGCCAGGCTGCCACTGTCCGATTTCGGCCGCGGCATCAGCCGTTACTCCTTTGCCTTCGCGCTGCCGCAGGACATCCATGAACGCGTGCTGATCACGCATCTGGAACGCGCCGGCGTCGACGTCGAGCGAGGGACAGAGCTCGTTGCCTTCCAGGACAAGGGTGACGCGGTCATCGCGACCCTTTGCCGGAATGGCAAGACCGAGACCGTCAGTGCAGCCTATCTCGCAGGCTGCGACGGCGCCCGCAGCACGGTGCGCCATGGGCTCGGTATCGGCTTTCCCGGCGGCACCTACGAGCAGGCCTTTTACGTCGCCGACGTGAAGGGCACAGGCGACGTCACCCGCAACGGCATGGACACGACGATCAGCACCTACGGCTTCGCCATCGTCATGCCGGTCCGGCAGTCGGGCTCGCTGCGCCTCATCGGCATCGTGCCGAAGGCGCATGAGGCCGACGAGACGATCAGCTTCGAGGCGATCCGCGCCGATATCGAGCGCGAAACCGGGGTCACGATCCATGAGGTCAACTGGTTCTCGACCTACCGCGTCCATCATCGCGTCGCCGAGCGCTTCCGCGTCGGACGCGCCTTCCTCGTCGGCGATGCCGGCCATATCCACAGCCCGGCCGGCGGCCAGGGCATGAATACCGGCATGGGCGATGCTGTGAACCTCGCCTGGAAGCTAGGCGCCGTGGTGCAGGGCCGAGCCGATCCTCGCCTGCTCGACAGCTACGAGCCGGAGCGCATCGCCTTTGCCCGCAAGCTGATCGAAAGCACCGACACGGCCTTTCGTTTCATCACCAGCCGCTCGAAGGCGATCGGTCTGTTCCGGCGCTACCTGATGCCAAAGATTTTGAACGCGCTGCTGCACACCTCGTTCGGCTCGCGTGCCTTCTTCGGCGTCATCTCGCAGGCGGCGATCCACTATCGCGCCGGGCCGATCAGCTCGGGGGTGGCGGGCAAGGTCAGCGGCGGCGATCGCCTGCCCTATGTTGTTGGCGCGAATGGCGACAATTTCGAGCCGCTGCGGTCGCTCGACTGGCAGGTCCATGTCTATGGCGAGGTCGATTGCGATTTCCGGGCGATGCTCGCGCCGACCGGCATCCCGGTCCACGCCTTCGCCTGGACCGACGCCGCCGGGAAAGCCGGCCTGCAGCGCGACGCAGCCTATCTGGTGAGGCCGGACGGCCATGTCGCGCTCGCCTCGCCGGTTCAGGAAGCGTCCGCCTTCCAGCGCTATCTCGCCAGCCTAGCCATCAGGCCGAGGCTTGCCGAACGCGCGCCCTACCGTGTGCCAGGTACCATGCACAGCCTGGCCTGAATTGCCTCAGTGCCCGCCACGCGGCGGGCGCTGACCGAACTCTGACCGTCACTTGTTTTGGCCAGCCGGCAGCCGCCGGCGGAACGCGCCTTCGCGCGTGCTGAGAGGGATTTGCATCATGACCAGCTTCAATCTTTCCGAATGGGCGCTGCGCCACCGCAGCTTCATCGTCTATCTGATGATCGCGGCTGCCCTTGCCGGGCTCTATGCCTATGGCGGCCTCGGCCGCGAAGAGGATCCGCCCTTCACCATCAAGACCATGGTGGTGAAGACGATGTGGCCGGGCGCCAGCACCAGCGAGACGGTCGAGCAGATCACCGACCGCATCGAGAAGAAGCTGGAGGAACTGCCGGACCTCGACTACGTCAAGAGCTACACCAAGCCCGGCGAATCCGTCGTGTTCGTCAACCTCAAGGACACTGTTGCCGGCGACCAGGTTCAGCCGCTCTGGTACCAGGTGCGCAAGAAGCTCGACGACATCAAGCCGACACTGCCGTCCGGCGTGCAGGGCCCGTTCTACAATGACGAGTTCGGCGACACCTACTCGCTGATCTACGCGCTCACCTCCGACAGCCTCAGCCATCGCGAGTTGAAGGATCTCGGCACCAGCCTACGCGCCGGGCTGCTGACGGTGAAGGACGTAGCCAAGGTCGACCTGATCGGCCAGCAGGACGAGAAGATCTATCTCGAATTCTCGACGCAGAAGGTGGCGGCGCTCGGCCTCGACGTCGGCACGCTGTCGCAGGCGCTGCAGGCGCAGAACGCGCTGACGCCGAGCGGCACGGTCGATGCCGGCCCCGAGCGCATCGCCATCCGCGTCTCCGGCAGCTTCACCTCCGAGGAAAGCCTCAAGGCGATCAACTTCTACGCCAATGGCCATTACTTCCGGCTGGGCGATGTCGCCGAGGTCAAGCGCGCCTATTCCGACCCGCCGCAGCCGATGTTCCGCTTCAACGGCAAGTCCGCCGTCGGCATCGCCATCTCGATGACTTCGGGCGGCGACGCGCTGGCGCTGGGCGATAACGTCAAGGAGAAGATGCATGAGATGGAGGCCGAGCTGCCGCTCGGCGCCGAGCTCGGCCTGGTCGCCGACCAGTCGCATGTCGTGGAAGAATCCGTCGGCGAGTTCACAAAAAGTCTCGGCGAGGCGATCGCCATTGTGCTTGCCGTGTCGCTGCTGGCGCTCGGCTGGCGTCCGGGCGTCGTCGTCGCGGTCGCCATCCCGCTGGTGCTGGCGATCACCTTCGTCACGATGGAGTATTTCGGCATCTCGCTGCAGCGCATCTCGCTCGGCGCGCTGATCATCGCGCTCGGCCTGCTGGTCGACGATGCGATGATCGCGGTCGAGATGATGATCTCGCGCATGGAGGAAGGCTACGACAAGATCTCGGCCGCCACCTATGCCTACACCTCCACCGCCTTCCCGATGCTCACCGGCACGCTGGTGACGATCGCCGGCTTCGTGCCGGTCGGCTTCGCCAAGAGCGGGGCCGGGGAATACTGCTTCTCGCTGTTCGCTGTCGTGGCGATCGCGCTCGTCGTCTCCTGGGTGGTTGCGGTGCTGTTCACGCCACTGACCGGCGTCTTCCTGCTCCCCGATCGCATCAAGGGTCATGGCGGCAGCCATCAGCCCTCGCGCATCGCGCGCGCTTTCCAGGCGCTGCTCGAAATGGCGATGCGGGCGAAATGGCTGGTGCTGTCGGCGACGGCCGGACTGTTCGCGCTCTCGGTCGTGGCGATGGGCTTTGTCGGCCAGGAGTTCTTCCCGAAGTCCGACCGGCCCGAGGTCATGCTCGACCTCACTCTGCCGCGCACCGCCTCCATCAAGTCGACGGATGTCGTGGTCGAGCGCGTCGAGAAGCTGCTCGCCGCCGATCCCGACATCGATCATTGGAGCTTCTATGTCGGTCAGGGCGCGGTGCGCTTCTACCTGCCGCTCGACGCGCAGCTCGCCAACGACTTCTTCGCCCAGGCCGTGGTGGTGACCAAGGGCCACGCCGTGCGCCAGGCCGTCATCGACCGGCTGGAGAAGGAGCTGTCGACCGGCTTCGACGACGTCATGGCCCGCGTCACGCCGCTGGAGCTCGGCCCGCCGGTCGGCTGGCCGCTGAAGTTCCGCGTCAGCGGTCCGGATCCGGACAAGACACGGAGTCTCGCGCAGCAGTTCGCGCAGGTGCTGGGCAGCGACGCCTCGGTGCGCAACATCAACTACGACTGGAACGAGCCGGCCAAGGTGATCAAGGTCGATGTCGACCAGGACAGGGCGCGCGCGTTGGGCATCTCCTCGCAGCAGCTCTCCGAGACGATCAACGCAGTGCTGTCGGGCTCGAAGATCACGCAGATGCGCGACGACACCTACTTGGTCGACATCGTCGCACGTGCCGTGGATAGCGAACGCGCCAGCATCGACACGCTGCGCGGCCTGACGATCAGCGCGTCCGGCGGACGGCGGGTACCGCTCGAGCAGGTGGCAAAGCTAAGCTACCGGACCGAGCCGCCGCTGATCTGGCGCCGCGGCCGGCTGCCGACCGTGACCGTCCAGGCCGACGTCGCGCCGGGCGAGAACGCCACCACCGTGTCGAAGCGGCTCGAGAGCGCCATTGCCACCTTCAGGGCTGAGCTGCCCGCACGCTACAGCGTCGAACAGGGCGGCGTGATCGAGGACAGCGCCAAGGCGCAGGCCAGCATCTTCGTGGTCTTCCCGCTGATGCTGTTCATCATGGCGACGGTGCTGATGATCCAGCTGATGAGCTTCCAGCGCCTGGTGCTGGTGCTGCTCACCGCTCCGCTCGCCATCATCGGCGTGGCCGGCGCGCTGCTCATCTCCGGCGCACCGATGGGCTTCGTCGCGATCCTCGGCGTGCTGTCGCTGATCGGCATGGTGATCCGCAACTCGGTCATCCTGATCGCGCAGATCGACCAGCACATCGCCGCCGGCGAGGAGGCGTGGGCCGCGGTGATCAGCGCCACCACCCATCGGTTGCGGCCGATCCTGCTCACGGCGGCGGCCGCCATTCTCGGCATGATCCCGATCGCGCCGACCGTGTTTTGGGGACCGATGGCCTATGCGGTGATGGGCGGCCTGATGGTGGCGACGGTGCTGACGCTGGTGTTCCTGCCGACGCTCTACGTCACCTGGTTCGGCATCAAGGCGCCGGCCAAGGCCATGCCGGCGGCCGAACCGATTACGGCCGCCGCCGAACCTCAGTCCATGGCCGCCTAAGCGGCGGGGCAAGACAGGCCACGGCGGAAGAGTCGCCGTGGCCGCATCTCACCAGCTACCGAAAAGAACGACAATGACTCCCTTTTTTGGAAATCTCCTCGTTCGCTTCAACGCCGGCTTCCTGATCCTCGCATCGGTCGGCGGGCTCGCCACCGACATTGCCGGCTCCTTCTTCGGCCGCGGCGCCGAGGCCGTGCTGCTCAACAACGCGCCCGGCACCGGCATCGGCTTCATCGAGGCGCATGGCCTCGCTTTGATCATCGGTGTGACGCTCTGGCGTATCGCCTACTCCCGCATCTGGCATGCCGTGATGGCTGCCGTTCATGTGCTGCTCGGAACGGCGAACCTCCTGTTCTGGCAGTTCTTCATCGCCGCCGACGTGCTCGTCGTCGGCTATCTCACAACCGCGGCACACTTTCTGTTCGTGGTTGCTCACCTGGCGGCACTGGCGGGTTCGGCCCGGCTTGCCGCTACATCCTCCCACTAGACTTCAACCAACATCTGGAGATACCAATATGCCTTTGAAATCCCTAAAGAAATTCCGTTCGGCAGCAGCTATGCTCGCCCTTGCGATCACTGCCGTCGAGATCGTCGGCAGCGCCGTCCCGGCCCTGTCGCTGGTCAGTACCGCCGAGGCTCGCATCGGCGCGCCCTGGACGCCGCGCAGCGCAGCCGGCGTTGCCCGCCGCACCACCACCTGGCGCGTGCTGCGGCACACGACAGCCTGGGTCGCGACGCTGCCAGCCGGCTGCGTCCGCACCAAGGTCAACGGTTTTGACGTCTGGCGCTGCGGCGGCACCTACTACCGCGCCTACCAGGGCCGCTACATCGTGGTCGTGGCCGATTGATCGGTCCCGAGCACGACCTGAGGCGCGTCGCGCTGAAACGGAGTCAGGCGACGCGCTTTAGGTCTTTGTTTCTCTGAGGGACATGCATTTAGCCGAGGGCAAGCCTAACGCCTTCGGCGAGATGCTCGGCATCCGCCTGGCTCTCGAACGGAACGCCGCGCAATGCGTAGTCGAGCGGCGAGAACGGAGCGCCCTCGTCGATGAGGGCGATCTGCCGACGCGCCTTCTCCATATCTCCCATCTGGGCATAGCAGGCTGCCAGCCGCGTGCGGATCCAGGGCGCCGGGCGCGTTGCCAATTCCAGCGCTTCTGCAGCCTGCCGGTACTCCCCCATCATATAAAGCGCCAGCGCGCGGTCGAACTGGTACCAGTGCGGATGCAAGGGATCGATGCGAATGCCGCGGGCCAGCCAGGTCAGCGCGTCCAGCGGCCGACCGCGCATGGTGAGCAGCATGCCCATCTGCTCGATGCTGTCGGCATCATAGGGATTGAGCTGGAGCGCAATGCGCATGTGATGCTCGGCCGCCTCGTGATCGCGCATATAGAGGCGGATCAGCGACTGCACGCGATGGCCGGTCGGCTGATCGGGCGACAAGGCCAGGCCCTTGTCGGCAAGGTCGCGCGCGTTTTCCAGGACGGCATCGCTGGCGCGCCCGAACTCCCCATCCAGCGAGCGCGCCAAGGCGAGATAGGAGTAGGCCAGCCCATAATTCGGATCCTTAGCGATCGCCGCCTCGAACAAGGCCTCGGCGCCGCGCTGGTCGGTCTGGGCGGGATCGCGCAGCAGCGCAAAGCCACGCAGCAGGAGTTCGTAGGCGGCAAGGCTGGTCACCGGCTTGCGCGAAGCCTGCTCCAGTCCGGCATTGGCGACCCGGGTGACCAGGCGGCTGACGATCTGCTCGACGATCTCGCGCTCGATCGCAAACAGGCCTGCGCCTTGCGACTGGTACCGATCGCCCCAGAGCTGTCTGGCGCTGGCGATGTCGACAAGGCTGACGGCCACCACAACATGCTCGCCCTGCCGGCGCAGCGACCCCTCGACCAGATAGTCGGCACCGATGCGGGCGCGGATCTGCGGCCACTCGGCGCGGCCGAAGGAGGTGAAGGAGAAGCTCGAATTGCGCGCCAGGACCGTGACCGTGCCGAACCGCGCCACGCCGTTGATCAGGTCCTCGGCAAAACCGTCGACCATCGCCTCGTCGGCCGGATCGCCGCTATCGTTGCGAAAGCGCACGACCGCCACGATCGGCTGCGTACTGATCTCGGGCGCAGCTTCGGCCTCGGCGGCAAGCATATAGCCGCGCTTGGAGACGGTGCGCACCATGTCCTCGCCCAGCACCTTGCGAATTTCGCGTACCGATTGCGTCAGTGAATCCTCGGTGACGTAGACGCCCGGCCAGACGACATCCATCAGTTCCGATTTCGGCACCACGCGGCCCATGTTGCGGGCAAGATGCGACAGCAGCGCATAGGCTTTCGGACGCAGGAACAGCGGCTCGTTGAGGCCGCGCAGCGTGCCCATGGCAAGGTCGAGCGTGAACCCGCCAAATCGAAAGACCTGATCGGCCCTCGCCGTCGTCATCGGGAACACCCCTTCCCGCCTATCGTGCACAATGCCGGGCCCTTCCACTCGACCCGGCTCGCACATCACCATTATTGCCCAGAGCGCAATTTCGATCAAACTGGCCGTCGGCGGGGTGGCTAGTGTCGCCCGGCCAAATGCGAGGAGCCATGAACCCCACCGAGAAGGCGCTGTGGTTTGTCGAAAGCCATCTGCCCGACGCCATCAGCCTCGACGAAATAGCGGCGAGCAGCGGCGTGTCGCGCTTCCACGTGACGCGCGCCTTCGGCGCGGCTACGGGGCGGTCGGTGATGGGTTACATGCGAGCGCGCCGCTTGAGCGAAGCGGCGCGCAAGCTGGCCGGCGGTGCGCGCGACATTCTTTCGGTCGCGCTCGATGCCGGCTACGGCTCGCATGAGGCGTTCACGCGGGCTTTTCGCGAGCAATTCGGCACCACGCCGGAGCTGGTGCGCGCGCAAGGCTCGACCGAAAATCTCGACCTTGTGGAGCCCATAATGATGGACAGTTCGCTTCTCACCACACTCGAGCCGCCGCGCTTCGAGATCAGCCGCCCCTTCCTGATCGCCGGCCTCGGCGAACGGTACAGTTGCGAGACCAGCGCTGGCATCCCGATGCTGTGGCAGCGCTTCGGCCCTTATATCGGCAACATCCCCGGCGAGATCGGCGATGTCGCTTATGGCGTCTGCGTCAATGGCGACGATGCCGGCAATTTCGACTACGTCGCCGGCGTCGAGGTGTCGGATTTCTCCGATCTGCCGAAGGATTTTTACCGGGTTCGAGTGCCGGCGCAGAAATACGCGGTGTTTGCGCATCGCGAGCACATCTCGACCATACGACGCACGGTCAACACCATCTGGAATAAGTGGCTCCCTGCATCCGGACATGAGATCGCCGACGCCCCGGATTTCGAGCGTTACGGCCCCGAATTCGACGCGCACACCGGCAATGGTGGGCTGGAGATTTGGGTGCCGGTGAGGGGTTGAGGCGCCTTTTTCCACAAGGAGCAGGGGGAGAGTTAAAGCTCCAAATTCCAAGTCTGCCCCATCAGATCCTTGCCGAAGGAATGATGGCGCTCCTCGTCGACCAGCTTGAAGCCCGCGGCCTGGTAGATGCGGCGGGCCGAGCCAAGAATGTCGTTGGTCCATAGCGTCAGCGTCTTATAGCCCTTGGCTCGAGCGAAGGTGATGCACTCGTCAACCAGCCGTCGGCCAATGCCAAGGCCGCGCGCCGACGGTTCGACATAGAGCAGCCTGAGCTTCGCGACCTTTGGCGATTTGCGCATGACGAAGACCGAGCCGACCACCTCGCCTTCGCGCTCGGCGATCCAGCTGCGCTCCCATTGCGGGACGAAGTTCTTGACGAACTCGCCGAGGATCTCGGCGACCAGAGCCTCGTAGGTTTCGTCCCAGCCATAGTCCTGCGCGTAGATCAGGCCCTGGCGGTGCGTGATCCAGCCAATGTCGCCGACCTGCAGCGGCCGCAGGATATAGGGCACCTTGGGTTCGGGCCTGTCGCCGAGCAGGTCCTGCACGGTGCGCATGGCCTTGACCAGCCGCTCCTGATCGGCGGGGGCCAGACGATCGAGCAGCGCACGCACCTGGTTATGCGAATCCTGATTGAGGGGCGCGAAGGCTTCCCTACCTCGAGCCGTCAGTGCGATCGATGAACGTCGCGCATCCGCTTCGCTTGCCTCGCGCTCGACCAAGCCGCGCTCCTCGAATTTCTTCAACAGGCGGCTGACATAGCCGGGATCGAGGCCGAGATCGCGCACCAGGTCGCTGGCGACGAGCCCGTCGCGATGGGCAAGCTCGTAAAGTACCCGGGCCTCGGTCAGCGAGAACGGGCTCTTCAGCAAGCCTTCGTCGAGCAGTCCGATCTGGCGGGTGTAGAAACGGTTGAAGGCGCGCACCGCATCGATGCGATCCTTGCCGGGATGGTCGTGGATGGTCATAGGAAGTCCTCCTGTCCTGGACAGGATCAATCATTTAGTTGACTGAGTCAATAAATTGGTTGTCACAGCTTCGTCATTTATTGACGGTTGCGGCGGATCAGGCGCCACTGCGAGCGCTGAACGCCTCACCCCATCGGCAGCACTGGCCAGAACTCCACGATCCGCCCGCCGGAAAACACGGCAATCGCACCCAAATGCTGCAGCACGGCCTCGCTCTGCATCGGCCGCAGGAAGGCATAGTCGCCGGGCTTCACGTTCGCCCCGTGGGGCAAACCCATGAACTGCTGGTTGGAGGACAGCCCGATCAGTCCGTTCGGCTTCATACCCTCGGGTAACACCGGCTCGGCCATCCACTTGCCGCCATAGAGATAGCAGCCCTTCTTCGGAAAGAGGCCGAGCGCCCGCAGCGCCTTGGAGACCGCCGGCGGACCGGGCAGAATTGGATTGAGCACCTTCAGGATCGGCGTGGCGATGAAGGCCGCCGGTTGGAAACCGTCGAGGCCGGGCGTGTCGAAATCCTTGGGCAGCACGAAGGCCGAGCCGATCGACACTTCGTTGGCGACGCCGTCGCCATGCAGCAGCGCGGTCTTCGAGCCGCCGATGTTGAGGATGCGGCGCTGGTCCGGGTCAAGCGCAGCGGCAAATTCGGCAGCGCTGGCAGAGGCCTGCTTCAGTGCCCTGGCCGCGCCGCCGAACAGGCCTGGAATCTCCGGCGCATGCGCCTCATAGGCCATGATGCCGTCGCAGCGCAGACCATCGGGTATCTTCAGCGCCCTGATCTCGGCGGGACCGGAAAAACCGCCGCGATGCAGGCCGACATCCACCTCGAAGGCGAAGCGCAATTCGGTGTCGAGCGCGGCGGCCAAGGCGCCATAGTCGGCCAGCCGCTCCGGCGTGTCGATCAGCCAGCAGACGCGCGACCACCAGCCGGCGCCGCCTCTGGTCAGCGCGGCCCTGGCGGCGACCACCGGCATCGGCTTGCCGTAGAGCAGGTCGCCCTCGGGGAAGGCGTCGAGCACTGCTTGCGTCACCGGCGGATGGAAGGTCATGAAGCGGTTGGTTTCGAGTGCTCGCGCGATATGCGAAAGCAGCGGTATGCAAGGCAGCGACTTGTCGACAAGCCGCACGGCAAGGCCCGAAGCCAGCCTGTCCTTCACCAGCGCGATGTTCCCGTCCAACCGGTCGCGGTCGAGAACAAGGCAGGGCCGGAAAATCTCTGCGGCCCTCAATGCGTCGGACAGGGCAGCGAAATAGGCGCTCATTGCTGGATGCCGAACAGGCTGGCCATATAGGGCGAGACGAAGCGGTTTTGCGGATCGATGTCGCGCCGCACGGCAAGCGCGTCGTCCCAGCGCGGATAAAGCTTCTTGAAATCCGCCGCCTTCAGGCTGTGCATCTTGCCCCAATGCGGCCTGCCGCCATACTTGCGGAAAATAGGCTCGGCGGCGCGCATGAAAGGCAGCGGATCGTTCGCCGCATCGTGGTGGATGGCGATCGAGCAGGTCAGCCTTTTGTAGAAAGGCGAAAGCCAGAATTCGTCGGGCGCCACGGAACGCACCTCCATCGGGAAATAGACTTCCGGGAAGTGCTTCTCCGTCAGCGCGATAATCTCGGCCAATGCCTTTGGACCTTCCTCGTAAGGCAGGTGGTACTCCATCTCGTTGAATTTGGTGCGACGGTCGCTGGCGTAGACGTTGAGCCAGTCCTGCACATAGTCTTCCGCAGCGACTTTCCTCACTGCGCTCTTGATCAGCGCGCGGCGCAGCGAGGGCAGCCAACGCAGCGCCGTGCGCAGCTTGCGCAAAGTCGCCAGCCCTTCCTCGTCGTCCTCGGTCGGCCGCGGCGTGATCGGCGCGTCGCTGAAATCGCTGGCGATGAACTGGGCGTAGCCGGAAAACGGGATGTAGTAGAACTCGGCCGAGCGATGCGCGGCCATCATCGTCTCGAAGTTCTTGAGCATGTCGCCAATCGGCAGCACCCATTTGCGGCGGCGCAGCCGGTAGGTCGCGATGTTGTTCATTGTCACTTCGGTGAGCACGCCGAAGCTGCCCAATGTAACGCCCGTGGCGTGGATCATGTCCTGATCGCCCGCCCGGCTATATTCACGCAGCTTGCCTTGCCCATCGACGAGCTGCAGCGCCTCGAGCTGGGTGTGATAGGCGCCGAGCGTCGGGCCGGAGCCGTGCGTCGCCGTGCCCAGCGCCCCGCCGATCGCCTGCTTGTCGATGTCGCCCATATTAGGCAGGCCCTGGCCGATATCCTGCAGGATGCGCATCAGGGCGCCGAGCCTGGTTCCCGCCCTCACCCGCGCCCGGTTGTTCGCGGCATCATGTGAGACCAGGCCTTCGATCTTCTCCAGCGAGACGATGGTGCCTTCGGACTGCACCAGCGGCGTGAAGGAATGGCTGGCGCCGGCAACGCGCAGCGGTCCGGGCGCCGTGCGCACCAGCTCGGCCAACCCGCCGGCATCGGCCGGTGTCGCGATCTGCTTCGGGGAAGCCGTGACGAGGCCGGACCAGTTGCTCCAGGCGTTTGCCATCATGATCCTCCCGCTCAGGGCTGGCCGCGGCGGCGGGCGACCAGCACGAAGACGCCGAGCAAAAGCACGCTCGCCAAAGCGGTGGCGGCGGCGAATTCCGGCACCGGCCTGAAGTTCGCACCGTCGATCAGAAGCGAGGCGGCGATCGGACCGATGGCGAGGCCGAAGAGTTGCGCAGCCGGCACCAGAAGGGCGGCGGTGCGCGTCTCGTCGGCGGTGATGGCAAGTCGGATCTGGTAAGGCACGATGAAAAGCAGGATGAAGCCCATCAGCAGCGCGACCGCCCAGAACACTGGAAGGCCCGGGCCGGATGCAAGCAGCAACGAGCTGATCGCCGCGATAATCCCAATGACGGTGATGGCGAAACGATAATCGATGCGAGCCTCGAAGATGGTCGCGGTCATGGCGCCGATCACTTGCGCGGCAAGGCTTGCCGAAACGATCAGGCCAACGGTGCGGCCGTCGATGCCGAACTGCGCGCCGATCGGCTCGAGAAAAGCCCAGACGGCGCCGAAGAACATGAAATAGCAGAAGATCGACAAGAGCGCGGTGACTGCCGGCACCGTCGCCACATTGGCGAACTGCTCTTCTTTGGGAAGGTCGGCATAGTCGTCCGGCACGGTCCAGGCGACAACCAGCGACAGCAGGCAGACGATGCCGAGCGCGATGAAGCCGCCGGCCGAGCCGGCTCGCGGCACGGCATAGAGCGCGAGGATCAGCGCCAGAGCGCATTGCGCCAAGGTCTGCAGCGTGACGAAATAGCCACCGATGCGCTCCGCTCGGCGCGAGCGGGCGATCAGCTCCGTCGCGACGGCGACCAGCCCGCCCTCCGCGAGGCCCGCCAGTGCGCGCGCGCCGATCAGCGTATTGGGGCTGCCGGCATAAGCGGTCCAGACGTTGGCGAGCGCGAGCAGGACGAGCAGCGCCGCGCTCTTCCAGCGCATGTTCCTGGCAGGGAGCAGCATCGCCACGACGCCCGACCCGATGGCGATCGCGATCATCTCGGCGGTTGCGACCAGCGCCAGCTCGTCACCGGTGACATGACCTTCGCTGTAGAGCGCGCCGAGCAGCACCGGCTGCAAGCCGAGGATCAGCAGGCCGACAGAGCCGATCCAAAGCGCCGAGGCCAGTTGCAGGCCGGTCGGGTTGCCGACAAGCCAATCGCCATTTTCCGCTTGCACGGCTTGCGATGCGGTCACGAGGCGCCCTCCCTTGCAGCCCGGTCAGAAAGCTGACAAGTTGTCAGCATTTGGCGAAACTGATGCTTGATCATATTTTTTGTCAACCGCGAATTCGCACTCTCGTGAGAGATTGGCGCATGACGCAGACCAGGCGAACGGCGACTGAACCGCGGCGCAGGCCCAAGCAGGAGCGCAGCCGCGAGCGCATCGACGCGATCCTCGCCACGACCATGCGGCTGATCGGCGAAAAGGGCATCGACGCGGTGACGATGAAGGAGGTGGGCGCGCTGGCCGGCGGTCCGATCGCCACCGTCTATCATTATTTTCCGAGCAAGTCGGCGATCCTGGCGATGCTCTACGAACGCTTTTCCGAGGAAAGCCGTGCAAGGTTCGGCGCGATCATCGCCGGGATAGGCGGGCTGGACGACGTGACCGCTGCGGCCGATCGCCTGCTCGACGATTACTATGACCGCGTCGCTGCGGACCCGGCCATCCAGGACCTGCAGAACGCCATCCAGGCAGACAAGGCGCTGCAGCATCTCGACATCGCCGAAACACGTCAGCAGGCCAAGATGTTCTGCGACCACGTCGCGCCGATGCTCAAGTCCGAACAGCGCGAGGCGTTCGAGCGCGTGGTGTTCCTGATCTTCCAGCTCGCCGGCGGCGTCGTGCGGCTGGCGCTGACGCAAGATAAAGAAGAAGGTCGGCGGACGATCGACGACTACCGCTCGATCATCCACGCGCAGCTGCGGCTGTTTCTCTGAGCGATCAGGAATCCAGCTTCGGCCCGAGAACCTCCACCAGCCAATCGACGAACACCCTCACCCTTGGCGAAAGCTGGCGGCTCGGCGGATAAAGCACCGAGATCGGAGTCGGAGTCGGCGGATGGTCCGGCAGCACCTCGACCAGCCGGCCGGCTTCGATGTCGTCGGCGTAGCGGAGCTTTGGCGCCTGGAACAGACCGAAGCCCAGCCGAACCAGTGCGGCACTTGTGTCTGAATTGGCGACCGTGACTCGCGACGGCAGAACCACTTCACGAACCTTGCCGTCGACGGTGAATTCCAGCGGCATCACCTGCCTCGTGCGCGACGACACGAAGCCGATCATCATGTGGCCGGCAAGATCATCCAATGTGCGCGGTACACCGTGGCGTTCGAGATAGTCGGGACTCGCGACGGTGATCTCGCGCGCGATGCCGAGACGCCGCACGATCAGGTCGCTGTCGGGAAGCACGCCCGCCCGGATCACGCAGTCGACGCCTTCGCGCACCAGATCGACAAGGCGGTCCCCCTCGCCGATATGTACCGACAGGCCCGGATATCTGGCAAGCAGCGCCGGCAGTTCCGGCAAGAGGAATGTGCGCGCCATATGGCCATTGACGTCGACACTGAGGCGTCCGTGCACCTCGTGGGCGCCGAAACCGCCCTCGGCATCCTCGATGTCGGCGAGGATGGCGATGCAGCGCTGGTAATAGGCTTCGCCGTCGAGCGTCGTCGTCACGTGCCGCGTGGTGCGCCTCAGCAGTTGCACACCGAGCCGCTCTTCGAGCTGCTTGATCGCGGCGGTGGCGCTGGAGCGCGGCAGGCCAAGATCGGCGGCGGCCGCGGTGAAGCTGCGCCGCTCCACGACGCGGGTGAATAACCGCATGCTATCGAACCGGTCCATCGCTGACTGTTCGCACACACTGAATAGTGTTGACAATCCATGCCCGATTATTTCGGTCGATCAGGCGAGTATATGCATCTCCATCCGCACAGAAGGAGATTTCGCCATGACCATTCGTCCCATTGCCCTCATCACCGGCGGCAGCCGCGGCCTCGGCCGCAATACTGCGCTGAACCTCGCCCGCAGAGGCGTCGACGTCATCCTCACCTATCGCTCGCGCGCCGACGAGGCGAAGGCAGCCGTCGCAGAGGTCGAAGCTGCCGGCGGCCGCGCCGCCGCGATCGAGCTCGACACCGGCGCCGTCGCCACCTTTCCCGCTTTCGTCGCGGCGTTGAAGAAGACGCTCAAGGAGACCTGGCAGCGCGATCACTTCGATTATCTCGTCAACAATGCCGGCACCGGGCTGCGCAAGCCGATCGCCGACACGACGGAAGAGGAATTCGACACGCTGATGAACATCCATCTCAAGGGCGTGTTCTTCCTCACCCAGGCGCTGCTGCCGCTGATCAACGACGGCGGCCGCATCATCAACGTGTCGAGCGGGCTGGCGCGCTTCTCGGTGCCTGGCTCGTCCGCCTATGCGATGATGAAGGGCGGCGTCGAGGTGTTCACGCGCTATCTCGCCAAGGAGCTTGCCGGCCGCCGCATCACCGCCAACACCGTGGCGCCCGGCGCGATCGCCACCGACTTCAACGGCGGCCATGTACGCGACGACGCCGAGATCAACCGCGTCGTGGCAGGGATGACCGCGCTTGGCCGCGCCGGCGTCGCCGACGATATCGGGCCGATGATCGCCTCGCTGCTCTCCGACGACAATCGCTGGGTCAACGCCCAGCGCATCGAAGTATCTGGCGGCATGAATATCTAGGCGACCTGCCGGATCAGTCCTTCGAAGCCGTCGGCGAGATTGGCATTGCCGGCGGCGATGAAGCTCGAAAGGTTCCTGGCTCGCCCGGGGGTCTTGTTGGCATCGAGCAGCAGCGCCCTGCCCTCATGCATGACGAAATCGAATTTCCCGTAATCGAAACCGAGCTTGCGGCGCAGCGCACGCAGTTCATCGGGCACGGGGACCGGCTCACGGCGAATGGTGTCCTCGCCCTTGACGAATTTCTGCGGCGAGACATGGCGCGTGCAGCGCTCGCGCTCGCCACAGAAAAACCAGAAGCGCGCGGCGAACCCGTCCGGATCCGGTTCTGGAACGAATTTCTCCACCACGATATCCCCACGATCGAAGACCGCGGGCGGAACGTCGGCTAGCGAAGCATAGACCTGGTAGCGCTCGAACGGCACCGCATCCGGAAACGGTTCGGGCTTGCCGGCGCGGCGCGACTGCCGGTTCAGCTGCTTTTCCGGCGCGCCCCAATGGTTGAGGTTGCTCTTGACGACGACCTCGCCCTTCCAGGTGTCATCGCGCCCGATCAGAGCGGTGCTGACGCGGCGCTTGGCGATGTCGGCGGCGCCGATATTGAGGCAAAACGGGAAAAGCCGCGCGTATTCGACATACTCGGCGGGCGTCACGGTCGCGTCGACATGCAGCACCGCGATATCCGCCTCCGGCCTTGCCGAGGTGCCGCTCAGAACGCGAACCGAATGGCCACGCCGTTTCAGCTCCTCCAACAGATCGAACAGCATGAAACGGCTGTCTCGCCGCAGCAGCCATCCGCTGCGGACTAGGAAGCGGTCGTGTTCATGCGTGATGACTGCGATACGTGCCATTTGTGTTCCATGCTTGGCTTATTCAGCGTCCTCGATTATGCGTTCGAATACAATGCGCTACCAGGGTCGGGGTTTGTATGACAGAGCATTGGAACGCAATTCGCAGGCATTGGCAGTTGCTCGGGCCGCCGCTGCGGCCGCCGCCGGAAGTTGTCGAGGCTTACGATCGTGAGCTCGGGCTTGCTCGATCGCATATCGTCATGTTCGGCGTGACACCGGAACTTGCCGGTCTCGGCGCGAGCATGACGGCGGTGGACGAATCCAGCGACATGATCGCGGGCATCTGGCCGGGCGACACGGATTTGCGCAAGGCGGTGCGCGGCGACTGGTTCGATCCGCCGATGCCTGACGCAAGCGTCGATGCGCTGATCGGCGACGGATGCCTTACGGTCATCGGCGGCGCCGATGCGAGGCAAGCGCTGTTTTCAGCCGTCGCACGCGTGCTGAAAGCCGGCGGCCGCGCCGGCATCAGGCTCTATGCCTGCCCCGAAACACGCGACGATCCGCGGGAAGTGCGCGACCTGGCCTTGGCCGGCGGCGTCTCGACCTTCCACGACCTCAAATGGCGGGTGGCCATGACTGCGATTGCCGGCGGGCCTGATTACACGATACCGGTTACAGGCATCCTCGAACAATTCGACAGGATGTTTCCCGACCGCGAGGAGCTATCGGCTCGAACAGGATGGGAACTGCCGGTCATCGGAACCATCGACGTCTACCGGAACTCTTCCGTCGTCTACAGTTTTGCGCCGGCGGCATCACTCATCGAGGAAGCCCGGACCTTCTTCGATGATGTCCGGCTGGCTTCAACCGGCACATACGGGCTCGCCGAACGCTGCCCGCTGCTGGTGCTGCGCTCGCCCAAGGCCCAAATAACGGGCTGATTGCTCGTTCAAGCTTTGCGGCGGCCATAGCATTTTCGCCCAGGGCTCCACCCGAGAACAATTTCGCGCCGCCAGGCCCTTGCGCGCGCCTTGACTCTCTCACCTAGCCAGCTTATTTCAGCGCCACGTTAGCACTCGCCTCTAGTGAGTGCTAACTGATGTCCGGCGGCCTCGCCGGATGGAGGAACAGTTCTCACCGTTCTCATTCGAGGAAGACAACATGGCAAAGTCCAAGTTCCGCCCGCTTCATGACCGCGTGGTCGTTCGCCGGGTCGAATCCGAATCCAAGACCGCCGGCGGGATCATCATCCCGGATACGGCGAAGGAGAAGCCGCAGGAAGGCGAGATCATCGCCGTCGGCTCGGGCGCTCGCGACGAAAGCGGCAAGCTCGTCCCGCTGGACGTCAAGGCCGGCGACCGCATCCTGTTCGGCAAGTGGTCTGGCACTGAAGTCAAGCTCAATGGCGAAGACCTTCTGATCATGAAGGAATCCGACATCATGGGCATCATCGGCTGAATATCGGTCTCTCCATCAATTGAATTTTCGGGCTCCTCCCGAGCCTCTGTCAGGAGCTAACAATGGCTGCAAAAGACGTAAAATTCTCCCGCGATGCCCGTGAACGCATGCTGCGCGGCGTCAACATCCTCGCCGACGCGGTGAAGGTCACCCTCGGTCCCAAGGGCCGCAACGTCGTCATCGACAAGTCGTTCGGCGCCCCGCGCATCACCAAGGATGGCGTTACCGTCGCCAAGGAGATCGAGCTCGAGGACAAGTTCGAGAACATGGGCGCCCAGATGGTGCGCGAGGTCGCTTCGAAGACCAACGACATCGCCGGCGACGGCACGACCACCGCGACCGTTCTGGCCCAGGCGATCGTTCAGGAAGGCAACAAGGCCGTTGCCGCCGGCATGAACCCGATGGACCTCAAGCGCGGCATCGACCTCGCCGTCGGTGAAGTCGTCGCCGCTCTCGGCAAGGCTGCCAAGAAGATCAAGACCTCCGAGGAAGTTGCCCAGGTCGGCACGATCTCGGCCAATGGCGACGAGTCGGTCGGCAAGATGATCGCGGAAGCGATGCAGAAGGTCGGCAACGAAGGCGTCATCACCGTCGAGGAAGCCAAGACCGCCGAGACCGAGTTGGAAGTCGTCGAAGGCATGCAGTTCGACCGCGGGTATCTCTCGCCCTACTTCGTCACCAACGCCGACAAGATGGTCGCCGATCTGGAAGACGCCTACATCCTGCTGCACGAGAAGAAGCTCTCCAACCTGCAGGCCATGCTGCCGGTCCTGGAAGCTGTCGTTCAGACCTCGAAGCCGCTGCTCATCATCTCGGAAGACGTCGAAGGCGAGGCTCTGGCCACGCTGGTCGTCAACAAGCTGCGTGGCGGCCTGAAGATCGCCGCCGTCAAGGCGCCGGGCTTCGGTGATCGCCGCAAGGCCATGCTGGAAGACATCGCCATCCTCACCGGTGGCCAGGTCATCTCGGAAGACCTCGGCATCAAGCTCGAGAACGTCGGCCTCAACATGCTCGGCCGCGCCAAGAAGGTGTCGATCTCCAAGGAGAACACCACCATCGTCGACGGCGCCGGCAAGAAGGCCGAGATCCAGGGCCGCGTCGCCCAGATCAAGCAGCAGATCGAGGAAACCACCTCGGACTACGACAAGGAGAAGCTGCAGGAACGTCTGGCAAAGCTCGCCGGCGGCGTTGCCGTGATCCGCGTCGGCGGTGCGACCGAAGTGGAAGTGAAGGAAAAGAAGGACCGCGTTGACGACGCTCTGAACGCGACCCGCGCGGCCGTGGAAGAAGGCATCGTCGCCGGCGGCGGCGTGGCGCTGCTGCGCGCCTCGAACGCCGTCAAGGCCACCGGCGTCAATGCCGACCAGGCCGCGGGCATCGCCATCGTTCGTCGCGCCCTGCAGGCTCCGGCCCGCCAGATCGCGGCCAACGCCGGCGCGGAAGCCTCGATCGTTGCCGGCAAGATCCTTGAGAACAAGGCTCTGACCTACGGCTACAACGCCCAGACCGGCGACTATGGCGACATGATCGCCATGGGCATCGTCGACCCGGTCAAGGTCGTGCGCACCGCTCTCCAGGACGCGGCCTCGGTCGCCGGCCTGCTCGTCACCACCGAAGCCATGATCGCCGAAGCTCCGAAGAAGGAAGCTGCCGGCGGTATGCCGGGCGGCATGCCCGGCGGCGGCATGGGTGGCATGGGCGGCATGGACTTCTAAGAAGTCCATAAAGCACGCCCATCAACTAACATTGCTCAAGCCCGCAAGCGGGCTTGAGTGGCGGCATGGACTTCTAAAAGGTCCGGACCCATCACTGATACGGAAAGGGCGCCGAAAGGCGCCCTTTTTGTTTAGCATTTGAGAACCGGCGCTATGCGGCGCTCTCCGCTCGCTGCGCCACCTTGCCGGCGAGCACGGCCTGCTCGACAAGCGCCGCCACCTCATCGGCGACAACGCTGACCGGGGCACGGTCGCGAGTGGCGCGGGCGATCACCATCAGGCCTTCGAGCGAGGATTCGACCAGCAGCGCCAGCGCCTGCGCGCGCCGCTCCGGCACCCCTGCCCTGACGAATGCCTGGCGCAGCAGTCCGATCCACTGCTCGAAGGCCGAGCGGCAGATTTCAGTCAGGTCAGGCACATCGTTGGGCCCATCAAGCACGACCGGCGCGACCGGGCAGCCGAGCGAGAACTCGTTCTCCTCCAGCATTCGTGCGACCGACTGGTAGATGTGGTGGACGGCGACGGCGGGATCGCTTTCCTCCGACAGCGCCGCACCCAGCCGCTCGGTCACATCGGCCACGCTGGCGCGCGTCACCTCGATGACAAGCTGATCCTTGCCACCCGGGAAATGGAAATAAAGCGAGCCGCGCGGCGCGCCGCTGGCGCTCAAAATGTCGTTCAGCGACGTGCCGTGATAGCCGCGCTGCCGGATGAGCAGCGCCGTCGCCTCGATCATGCGGGTCCGTGTGTCTGTCGCCACCTCGACCTCTCAATGTCAACCTCTGTCAGGAGCGCGCATTATAGGGCTTGCCCATAATATGACAATCGGTCTACATAATATGTAAATCGGTCTACATATTTCGGAGGCAGTGATGCGGACTTATTGGCTCGAGGAATTCGGTGACATCGAGAAGCTGGCGGTGCGCGAGGTATCAATGCCCGAGCCAGGGGCGAACCAGATCCTGGTGCGCGTGCGCGCCACCTCGCTCAACCGCCGCGACACGATGATCCTCAACGGCACCTATCCGCTCACGCCACGCGTCGGCATCGTGCCGCTGAGCGACGGCGCCGGCGAAGTGGTGGCCGTCGGCGACGGTGTCAGGCGCTTTGCCGTCGGCGACCGCGTGACCGGCAGCTATTTCGCACGCTGGATCGACGGCCGCATGCATCCGGGCATCGTCGATCAACTCGGCTGCACGCTGGACGGCATGCTTGGCGAATATGCGCTTCTCGATGAGCAATGGGCGGTGCGACTGCCCGACCATCTCTCATGGCAGGAGGCGGCGACCTTCACCTGCGCCGGGCTGACCGCCTGGAGCGCGCTGACTGGAGCCGAGGTTCCGAAGCCAGGACAATGGGTTCTGGTGATCGGCTCAGGCGGCGTCGCGCTGTTTGCCTTGCAGTTCGCCAAGCTCATGGGCTGCCGCGTGGCGGCCGTCACCTCGCGCGCCGAAAAGGCCGACAGGCTGCTCGCGCTCGGCGCCGACCTCGTCATCGCTTCGGTCGAAACACCGGAATGGGGCATGAAATTGCGCGAGGCGACCGGCGGCATCGACTTGGTCGTCGAGACCGGCGGTCCGGCGACCTTTCGGCAGTCGCTGATCGCGAGCACGCTTTACGGACGCATCGTGCTGCTCACCGTGCAGGACAAGAGCGGCAAGTCGGTCGAGATTCCGGGCGCCGTCTACCAGCGCAGCCTCGTCACCATCGGCCGCCTGTTCGTCGGCAGCCGCAACGGGCTGGAGGCAATGCTTGCCGCCGTCGCCACGCACCGGCTGAAGCCGATCGTCGACAAGATCTTCCCCTTCGCCGAGGCGCGCGCAGCCTACCGCCATTTCGACCAGGGCGATGTCTTCGGCAAGGTCGTCATCGAGGGCGCCTGACCATCACACTTTCCCGCAAACAGAGAGGAGATCAGCCATGGCAATCCGTGAAGCCTCAGCCCAATGGCAGGGCACGCTGAAGGAAGGATCCGGCCGGCTGCGGCTGGGCAGCGGCGTGTTCGAAGGCGCCTATTCCTTCCCGTCCCGCTTCGAGAGCGGTCCGGGCACCAATCCGGAAGAACTGATCGCGGCCGCGCATGCCGGCTGCTTCTCAATGGCGCTCACCGCCATACTCGGCGCCGAAGGCCATACGGCCGAGAACATCCAGACGATCGCCAAGGTGCATCTCGGCGCGACCACGGCCGGACCGACGCTCACCCGCATCGAGCTCGAAACGGAGGCGCGCGTCGCCGGTATCTCGACCGAGGATTTCGAGCGGCTGGCGCAGAAGGCTAAGGCGGCCTGCCTCGTCTCGCGGGCGCTGGCCGGCGTCGCGACCATCACGCTCAAGGCGAGCCTCGCAGCTCAATGAAATGCCAGGAGAATCCAATGACCCAGGAATTGATCATCGACATCGCCACGGCCAAGCGCTCCGCCGAGACCGCGGAAATCATACGGCGCTACAACGACGTCTTCCAGCGTCACGATCCGTCGGCACTGGACGAGCTGGTGGCGCAGGACTGCGTGATCGAGAACACCACGCCGGCGCCTGACGGCGCCCGCCGCGTCGGCAAGGCCGCCTGCGTCGAACTGTGGTCGGCGATCGCCACCGGACCCGGAACGCGCTTCGATCTCGAAGAAACATTCATCGCCGGAGACCGCGCCACGATCCGGTGGCGCTTCTGGATGTCCGACGGCAATTCGCTGCGCGGCGTCAATCTGATGCGCGTCGCCGATGGCAAAATCGTCGAGGCGATGGGCTACGTCAAAGGATAGGACCTGGCGCGGAAGAGCCGCGCCAGGCCCAGCCCGGAATCCGCCCCGCCAGGATTTGGATTCCGGGCAAGTCGCGGCCTAGGAGACCACTCTGTTGAGTTTCACGAAGGTCTTGGGGCTGCGCTGGATCGTCTGGAAGATCACGCAGTACCGATCGGTCAGCTCCATGAGTTGGGTCAACCGGCTTTGCTCGACATCCGACTCGATGTCGAAACGCAGACGGATTTCCTTGAAGCCGACCGGCACGCCTTCCGTGACGCCTAGCGTGCCGCGAAGGTCGACATCGCCCTCGGCGGAGATCTCCGCCGACTTGATCGGAATCTCAAGGACGGCAGCAGCCGCCCGCATCGAGACGCCGGCGCAGGCGATCAGCGCCTCCAGCTGCATGTCGCCGGAGCAAAGCTCCTGGCCGCTGCCGCCGGCCTTCGGATGGATGCCGGCGAGCGCAAGCCCGCGTCCGGTCTCGACCTTGCAGGTCACCTTGGAATCGTCGGCACTGCCCTTGGCCTTTAGGGTAAGAAGCGCTGCCTGCGCGTCCTTGCGATAAAGATCCTTGATGGGCTCCTGCGTGGCGCGAAACGTCGCGATATCCATTCAAGTTCTCCTGTGGTGAAATGCGGTTTTTTGAAATGGTCATCCATCGGCCTATTCCGGGATGGCGATGCCGGAGCCGCCGAGCTCGGCGGGAAAATCCTTCAGCTTGGGCAACCCGTCCTTCATCGGCAGGACCGTCTCGGCGTAGTTGACGTGGACTCCCGGCGTGAATTCGATCGTCGGTATGGTGGCCGCATAGACGTCGACCAGCCCGAGCGGCGGATGATCCGTCATCAGATGACCGCCGCACTTGGTGCAGAACCGGCGGTCGCTCATGGCGGACTTCTCGAAGCCGGATAGAAACTCCGCGCCCTTGGTGACCTTGACGTTCCCGGGCTTCCACAGCGTGAAGGCGTTCACCGGAGACGCCGACCACGAACGGCAGGAACCGCAATGGCAGTAGCCCATCGCCTCGGCGGTCCCGTGGACTTCGATTTCCACGGCGCCGCAAAAACACCCGCCCTTATGTACCGTCATGACTTTCGTCCTTCTTTCGTTGCGTTCGATTGCGCTTAGCGTCCAACTGACGACGGCTCTTGGCGCCAGTTGGGGTTTAAAGCTTCCGGTCGTGGACGGAATGACGGGGCGTCCGCGTTAGTTGACAGCGCGTCCGGAACTGGAAAGGGATGTCGCGCCGGATCGCCGCGAAGCTAGAGACAGGGGTGGAATGGCCGGGGATGCTCTATCGGATCTTTTGAAAACGGTGCGCCTCACCGGGGCGACGTTTTTCGACATCGAGGCCCAGGATCCGTGGGCGGTCTGCTCGCCGGCGCCCGCCTCGATATTGCCAAGGATACTGCCTGGCGCGGATCACCTGATTTCCTATCACGTGCTGACGGCCGGCCGCTGCTTTGCCCGCATCGTCGGCCAGGAGGCTATCCCGGTGGAAGCCGGCGAGGTCGTGGTCTTCACCCACAGCGATCCGCATATCATGTCGAGCACGCCCGACCTCAGGGCCGAACCGCCGACCGCGGATGTGCTGGAGATCGCGGCCGCAAGCCAGACGCCCTTCCCGATCAACTACGTCAAGGACGGATCGCTGTCGGCCCGGCTGGTCTGCGGCTATCTTGCCTGCCATGCTCTGCCCTTCAATCCGCTGCTCGAAGCCCTGCCGCCCGTCATCAAGGCCGCGGACGTCGAAGGCGATGGCGGCTGGCTCGGCCAATTCATCAGGCTCGCAGTCTCGGAAGTGACCGAGAAGCGGGCCGGGAGCGAAACAGTGCTCACCAAGCTTAGCGAACTGATGTTCGTCGACGTGCTGCGCCGCTATGTGGAGTCACTGCCGCCGCAGCAAACGGGGTGGCTGGCGGGCCTGCGCGATCCGCATCTGGCGAAGGCGCTGGCGCTGATCCACGACCGTCCAGCTCACAGTTGGACGGTGGAGGCGCTGGCGAAGGAGTCCGCGCTCTCGCGCACTGTGCTGGCGGAGCGATTCACCAAAATCGTCGGAATGCCGCCGATGCACTATCTCGCCAAATGGCGCATGCAGATCGCCTCGGAACTGCTCAGCGCCGGCAACAGCAACGTCGCCAGCATCGCGGCAGAGATCGGCTACGAATCCGAAGCCGCGTTCAGCCGCGCCTTCAAGAAGATGATCGGCGTCCCGCCTTCGGCCTGGCGCCTCGGCGTTCGGGCTGCGGCTGGCTCAGGAGGCGACGAGGCGTCCGAAACCGGGAACGGATCAGAGAGCTAGCGATCGGCCAGCGCAAGCTTGGCACCGAGCATGACGAAGGCGGCAGCGAAGCTGCGGCGCATCCAGGTCAGCACCTTCGGCCGCGACACGATATGGCTGCGCACCGATGCCGCGAACACGCCATAGCTGGCGAAGCAGACGAAGGTCATCAGCATGAAGACGCCTGAGAGCTCCAGCATCTTGGGCAGCGCATGCGGCTCGGTGGTGCTGACGAATTGCGGCAGGAAGGCGAAGAAGAAGATCGACAGTTTCGGGTTCAGCACGTTGACCAGGATGCCTGTGGTGATCGTTCTGGCGGTCGAGCGTGGCGCGGCGTTCTCGTCGATGCTGAGGCCGCCCTTCTCCTTCAGCGTGTTCCAGGCCATGTAGAGCAGATAGGCGACACCGAGATATTTCAGCGTCTCGAAGGCGACGGCACTTGTGTGCAGCACAGCGGCGAGGCCGGTGATAGCGGCCGCCATATGCGGGATGATGCCCAGCGTGCAGGCGAAAGCGGCAATGACGGCGGCGCGCGCGCCGCGCGAAAGACCGGCGCTCAGCGTGTAGAGGACGCCGGTGCCGGGCGAGGCCACGATGATCAGCGACGTCAACAGGAATTCGATGCTCATGGATTTGCTCCGCTGCCCTGCCCGGCCGGGGAAGGTATCGGGAGGCGTGGGTTGAGGCAAGCGGGGGAGAGCGTGATCTCCCCCCTTGTGGGGGAGATGGCCGGCAGGCCAGAGGGGGCGCGAAGGAATGCGGCCTCTCAGTTTCCTCTTTTTGAAATCTACTCGGATGTCCGATCGAAGCTCGTCTGAGGCGCCGGCGGGACAGCGCCCCCCTCTGCCCTGCCGGGCATCTCCCCCACAAGGGGGGAGATTGGCAGTTGCAGCCCATGCGCTGCCCTCGCCATCAGGCAGTCGTCCCCGCCTGGCATGCAGGCGCGGCAGACATCGGGGCGCAGATCATAGATGCCGCAGGCCGTATGTTTGCCGACCTCGCCGGTGAGCGCCGAGCACCGCGCGCCCTCGCAGCGCATGCCGGACTGGTCGGCCGCGACCAGCTCGGCCGGGATCCGGTCGAGCTGCTCATCCGCCTCGGTCGAAAAGCGTGGCCAGTCGGCCGCATAGGAGCAGCAGGCGCCGCAGCTCTGGCAGTCGAAGGCGGCGCTTTGCGGAAGCGATAAGGTGATGGCGGGGTCGAGCGGCAAGGCAATTCCTCATGCGTGCCTTGTCTTGACGCAGGATCGGGACGCTCGTCCATCCCCAGCAGATTTTCCGGCGGCGATTTTTCGCATTTTTCCGGGAACTCTTTCGCCGGCTGTGGGTTTTGTCCGTGTCGTCAGCAGTTCATGAGCGATCGAGAAAGGTTGACGTCAAGACGCCTCCCGCGCGTAACAGTGCGAGAGGCGTTTTTGTTGTTCAGCGCTCCTGATCGGTCGGACGGATAAGTATCTCGTTGACGTTGACCCTCGGCGGCTGGCTGACGGCATAGAAGATGGCGTTCGCAATATCCTCGGCGGTCAGTGCTTCCATCGTGGCGAGACGGTGTTCGAGCCCGGCCTTCGATTGCGCGTTGGTGATGTGGTCGCCGAGCTCGGTGCGCACCAGGCCCGGCTCGATGACGGTGACGCGCACCTTGTCGGTGTAGACCTCCCGGCGCAGCGATTCCGAAAAAGCCACCACGCCGAACTTGGTCGCCGCATAACCGGTGGCACCCGGATTGGCCACGCGGCCTGCGACTGACGAGACATTGACGATATGCCCCTTTGAAACCTTGAGATGCGGCAGGGCCGCCTTGGTTGTCGCCATCAGGCCGATCAGGTTGAGTTCGATCATTCGCCGCCAGTCGTCGAGATCGGCTTCAGCCGCGGGCGCAAGCAGCATGACGCCGGCATTGTTGACGAGGATGTCCAGCCGCTTCCATTCGGATACGACCTTGTCGACCATCGCGACAATGTCGCTGGCCTTGCCAACATCGGCTTCAATGGCGAGAGCGACGCCGCCTGCCTTCTCGATCCGGGCAACCAGTGCTTCGAGGCGATCGGCACGACGGGCGGCGACCGCGACTTTCGCGCCGGCCGCGGCAAGGGCCACGGCGGTAGCCTCGCCGATGCCGGACGAAGCGCCGGTGACAAGCGCGACCTTGCCCGTGAGTATGGAATTTGCGGATGTCATGAGAATCTCCAGATGCCCGGCCCGCCCCTTCACATAGGCCGCATGGCCAAAGCTTGAAGGCCCGCCATCGGATCAGTTGACGCGATTTCCGGCCCGTCCCGGCTTTGGTTCCGGCCGGGCGGCCGACAATCCTTGGCGGCTTGATCGCGGTGAAATGCCGAACAGGAAGGCCGCGGTAAAAATGCGAGAGGCGTTTTCTGTCGGGCCTTACATGATCACGCTCAACATCGGCAGGATTTCATAGCGGAAGCCGCGACCGGAACGCGCCAGCGGATCGCGGTCGGTCACGGCCTGGGCCTCAGCCTCCGTACCGGCCTGCAGGATCAGAAGCCCCCAAGGGCCGGTGGGATCGGCGACCGGTCCGGCAATCATCATCCTGCCTTCGCGAAGCAGGCCGCGCAGATAGTCCGCATGGGAGTTCATCAGCGACCTTTCCTCCTCCGTCAGGGTGAAGGCGAAGTCCGGCCTAGGCGGGATCATCCGGCAATAAAAGACCGAAGGCGGCCTGGCCCCGATCTCCGCGGACAGGAAATCGCCGAGCCAGCCCAGCACTCGCTCCCAGCCGGAACCGTGATCGCGGCAGGAGTCGCGGCGCTGTCCGAAGCCTTCGTGGCGCAGCGTCAGCCGCGTGCCGTTCTCCACCGCCTCCAACGTGTAGGTGACGGTAGTGACGTTGTTCCCGTCCCAAGGCGCTTTCCAGGTCATCACCAGGCGATGCGGCGGCTCGACCTCGATATACTCGCCACCGACATGGAAATCCTGTCCGTCCGCGCCCTTGCCTTCAGACCGCCAGGTCCCGCCCGGCCGCACATCGGCCACGTGGCTGGTCGTCCGGTACATGTCGTCGGCACCCCACCAGAGCGGGATCTGGTCCTGCGCGGTGAGGGCGCGGAAGACGCGCTCTGGCGGGACGGCGATCGTCACCGTGGCAAGGATTGTCCCGGCGGAGATGTCGGCAATCGCGCGCGGTCCGTTGTTGGTGGCCATTATTCGTTCTCCAGATAGGTTTTGAGATTGCCGAGGCTTTGCTGCCAGAAATCGCGGTATGGCAGGATCCAGTCGGCGACGTGCTTCAGTTCCGCCGGCTCCAGTCGGTAGACGCGCTCGCGGCCGTGCCGCTGCTCGGAGACGACATTGATCTCGCGCAAGATTCTCAGATGCTTGGAGATGGCAGGCCGGCTTTGCGAGAAGGCCGAGGCCAGTTCGTTCACCGGAGCCGGCCCTTGCCGCAGCCGGTCAAGGATAGCGCGCCGCGTCGGGTCGGCAATGACGCGGAAGACGGAACGGTCCTGCTCAGTTTGCGGCATAATGCGTATCCATTCGGTTACGTATTTATGCCGAAAAACGGCGCCGGTCAATTCTGCTCGACCGGCGCCGCATTGTTCCTTGCTGGCTCAGCGTTCCTGGTCGGTCGGCCGGATCAGGATCTCGTTGACATTGGCTCGCGGCGGCAGCCTCACGGCAGCGAGGATGGCATTGGCGATATCCTCGGCGGTCAGCGCCTCCATGGTTGTGACGTCGCCAGCCTTGGCTTCGACGGCAAGAGCGGCGGCTGTCGCCTCCCGTTGCCGGACGAGGCGCCGGTGACGAGCGCGACCGTGCCGGCGAGTGGGGAATTTGCGGATGTCATGGGATTCTCCAACCGCCCTGCCCGGCCCACATAGGCCGCGGGAGACATTCTTGCCCCCCGCCATCAGAGGTGACCGGCCGGCCGCTATGCCGAACGGAACCGCGACCGCACCAACCCGTTTCTCTCGCGCGTTGATCTCCGGGAGAAGCGGAGATGATGAACATGGATCAGATAGCGGGCCTGGCCAAGCAGATCAAAGGCTCGGTCCGGCAAACGATAGGCAAGGCCATCGGAAATCGCTCGATGCAGATCAGAGGCATGGCGGAAAAATCCGCAGGCCAGGTTCAGAAGGCCTGTGGCGACATGAAAGCCATGCTCAAAAAGGCGATGTGACCGGCAGGCCTCGCGTCAGGTATCGAACGCCTTCGCAAATGCGCTGGTGAAGACGATCTCGCCATGATCGCCGACCGCCTCGCCCAGCACCACATCCATGTTGTCGGCCGTCACCCGCGCCAGCGCGAAGCCGCCCATGTAGGCGGCCTTCGGCTTGACGATGTCGAGCCCGTCGCGCTGATAGATCATCGGCACTTGATGCTGGTGACCGTGGAAGACGGCGATGACATTGTAGCCCTTGATCGCGGCCAGCAGCGCCTGACGGTCGGCCTCGCCCCACCAATGGGGGCGACCGGTGCCATCGTCGTCGTAGGTGCGCTTCACCGGGTCCCAGCGCTCGGTCGAGAAACTGTCCCAGCCGTAATGCTGGAACAGGATTACTGGCCGACCGTCGCCGGCATAGGTCGCCAGATCCTGCTTCAGCCAAGGCAGGCTGCTGATCACGCCATGCGCGGTGTCGCCTGCGAAGCGGTGCGTCTGGACAAGATGCAGGCCGCCCCAGTCCCAGGAATAGCAATCGGTATCGACGTCGTATTCGGTCGCCGGCACCGGCGGCTTGAAGAAAACGCCGGGACGATGGTTGACCTCGACATAGTCGCGCAACTCGCGGCGATACCAATCGACGTGCGGCGGCGAGCCGTTCTGGTCGAGGTCGTGGTTGCCGAGCCCGACATAGACCGGGATATGGACGCGGTCCGGCCCGATGCCCTGCTGATAGCGCTGGGAGAACTGCAGAAGCTGCGTGCCTTCGCTGGGCTCGGTGACTTGGCCGCCGCCATCGTCGGTGATGTCGCCGCCGGTGACGATCCCGAGCGGCGTGCCGATGCGCTCGCCGGCCGAATGCAGCCCGGTGGCGACGCCGTTGATCTCGGCCGGCCATTTTTTGTCCGCGATCGCGTTCAGCGCCGCGACGTTGCGCAGAAGTGCCGCGTCCGTCTTGCCCTCCTGCAGGCAATTGGGGCTGAGGCCGCTCGCCATGCGGCAGGCGTGGATGTCGGCGATGAACAGGAAAGTTGCGTCGATCGGCTGGATGCGCTTGCCGGTCTGGGCGCGCGCTGTGCGCGACAGGGCGCAGGCGGCAGCGAGACCTCCCATCCTGGCCATGAA
This sequence comes from Mesorhizobium sp. WSM4935, assembly GCF_029625735.1. Lineage (NCBI taxonomy): Bacteria > Pseudomonadati > Pseudomonadota > Alphaproteobacteria > Hyphomicrobiales > Phyllobacteriaceae > Mesorhizobium > Mesorhizobium sp. WSM4935. Next base: position 196,308 of record NZ_JARTVR010000009.1, read on the forward strand.
GATGCGGCGTGAAACGGCTGCTGGCGTAGAGCGATTCATCGTCACTCGATTAAACACCCTCGAACCGTCTCGTCCAGTTGAATGCCCGGCCAGCGCCGGAGACTTTCATGCCAAAGCAGGAAAAGCCTCTCGGGTCGACAGCGCGGCAGGGGTCTGTCATTGCTCTGGAACATGCACCCAGGAGAGGAAGGCATGAAGACCCTCACGATCGGCATGACGTTCGCCATGCTCGCCGGCGCCGCGCAGGCTGCCGACTGCGTCGACGGCAAATCCGCGAAAGCCGGCTTCGTGCTCGAAAAGCCCGGCATCCGCAGTGAGTTCCGGCCGGCGCCCGGCGGCATGGTCGCGGTCGTCAACAAGTACGAATCGGACTCGCCGCAGACGCAGTATCTCTATGCCGGAATGATCGAAGTGTTCCGCGACAGCGACACCGGACGGCTGTCGTTGATCCCGCTCGGCGATTTGAAGAAGCTGTTCCCGCTGAAGGCCGGCGCCAAGAGCAAGATCGAATTCGTGCGGCTGTCCTCGAAAAAGGCCCCGAAGGGCACCGAAACCCTGGCCTTAGCCGTCAAGGGCAAGGACACCTACAAGCTGGGCGACTGCAAATACAACGTGCTCGTGGTCGGCGAAACGATCACCGGCGACAATGGCAACGTGATCGACAGCTTCACCGCGCTCTATTCGCCCGACCTGCAGGCGGTGCTGGCGCGGCGATACGATGAAGGGACGAGCGCGCAGAGCGAGGTGGGGTTCGAGACGATCAAGCCGCTGAGGGAGTGAGGCGTAATTGTCGCCGGCCGGCATTATGCGATCTTCGGCCGTGGCAACACACGACGTCGCCGTTTTACTGTTGATCCGCCCTGCGACGGCGACACTTCGAAACTTTCCAACCCCCTCAGGCATTCCCGCAAAACCCCGGCGTCCTGCGAAGTCTTGGCCATCGACATGGCGCCGGAATAGGTCGCCACAACCAACGCCGCGAAACGCTCCGGATCGGTCCCACCCTCCCCGCCGCCCAGATGGTCGGCCCGGATCTTATCGGCGATCGCCTGCCGCCAATTGGCAAAGATCCTGGCCAGCGCCGAGCGGAATTCATCGTCGGCCAGCGACAGTTCATGCGCCAGGTTGTTGAGCGGGCAGCCGCGCACATAGCCCTGTCGCTCAAGCTCCGCGGCCACCGCCTCGAACACGGCCCGCACGCCTTCGCGGGCCGAGGATGCCGCCAGCACCGGCTCGATCCAGGTCTCCCGGACCGCCGCCGCTACCCGTTCCTCGATTACCGCCAGCGCCAGCGCCTTCTTGGTCGGGAAATGATGGTGCAGCGCGCCGCCCGTGACGCCGGCCGCCGCCATCAGGTCGCCGAGGCTCGAGGCGTGATAGCCGTGCGCCTGGAAGGAGTCTTCCGCCACGTCGAGGACGCGTCGGCGCATGCCTTTCGGATCGTTGGTGCGCTTTTTGCGCATCGCCATCTCCTCCTTCTCCTTGTGGGAGAAGGTGCCTGAACGAAGTGAAGGCGGATGAGGGGTGCTTCAGCTTGGCGCCGACAGCACTCCGGCCAACACCCCTCATCCGTCTCGGCGCTATCGCGCCGATCCACCTTCTCCCACAGGGGAGAAAGCAAAATCACGATAGCAGATTGACAAAACAGGACAACCGGTCTGTTTATAAACAGGAAGATCACCCTGTTTTGAGACATTGACCATGAACCGACCCTCCCGCCTTGCCTCGCCCGTCGTGGAACTCCGGCAATACACGCTGAAGCCCGGGCAGCGCGAAACGCTGATCGCGCTTTTCGATCGGGAGTTCGTCGAAACGCAGGAGGCGACAGGCATGACCGTCATCGGCCAGTTCCGCGACCTCGACCGCCCCGACATGTTCGTCTGGCTGCGCGGCTTCGAGGACATGGAGGGAAGGAAAGACGCGCTGAGCGCCTTCTATGGCGGGCCGGTCTGGGCCGCGCATCGCGATGCCGCCAATGCGACGATGGTCGATTCCGACGACGTGTTGCTGCTGAAACCGGCATGGCCGGGCGCGGCGTTCGACCTTTCAGACTTACAGCGACCGACAGCCGCCGGGACCGAAACCATGAGCGATCGTAGCCGTTTGCCCGGATTTGTTGAGATTTCGATTCACCATTTACAGGTGGGTACCGAGGTCGGCTTTGCCGAGCGCTTTCAGGCGGAGGCGGTTCCGCAACTTGCGGCAAACGGTGCCCGGCTGCTTGGCGCCTTCATCAGCGAGCATGCCGAAAACACGTTTCCGCGTTTGCCTGTGCGGGCCGGCGAAAATGTCTTTATCGCCATTACCGGTTTCGACGATGGCAATGCCCATGCCAGCCATCTGGCTGCCCTCGCCGCTTCGCCGGCATGGCAAGCAGGTCGCGAAACCATGCAGACCGTTTCGACGAAACCGGCAGAGACATTGCGCCTCACGCCTACGGCCCGATCGCTGTTGAGGTAGTCACCCGACCGGCACCCTGCCGGCAATGGCCTTGGCGACAAAGGCCGGGTCTTCCCAATGCGGGTTGTGGCCGCAGCCCTGTGCCCATACCAGACGCGATCCGGGGAGTGCCCGGGTCATCGCCTGCTGGTGCGCTTCGCCGAAAAGCGGATCGCACCCGCCGGCGATGATCACCGTCGGGACCTGCACGGCCCGCGCCAATGTCGTCAGATCGGTGCGGCAGACTTCGTCGAGGATGGCTCGCCAGCGCGCCACGGGAATCGCGGAAGCGTCCTTCGCGAGACCGGCGAGGAAGGCCCGCGGCACGCCCGGTCCGCAGGCGTGCCACCAGTCATAGAACGGGTCGGACGGCGAAATCGGATCCCTCAGTGCCGCGACGCCGTCGATCAGCGGGTGATCCGATCCGAAATCGGGCTTCAGCGTGCTGGCAAGGATCACCATCCCACCGACCAGTTCCGGATACTGTGCGGCCAGCGCGATCGATATCATGCCGCCCAGCGAATGCCCGACGACGATTGGTCGGTTTAGCCGCAAGTGCCGGATCAGCCCGGCAATATCGTCGGCGAAATCGGCGACGCCGTTGCCCTCGCCTGCCTGCGAGGCGCCGTGACCGCGCAGATCCGGCATGATCAGCCGGCGCCCGGAAAGATGCGGCGCCAACAACGAAAAACTGCGGCTGGTGTCAGTGAAGCCATGAACCAAGAGCAGCGGCGGCTCCGAACCGGCGATCTCGACATAGGCAAGCTCGAGACCGCCGACATCGACGATCCGCTTGCGCCCAGCCCATGCGGCCTGCTCGGCCTCATCCTCGGGCTCCGATAGCCTCACAGTCCGAGCTTTTCCTTGACCGCGGCAAGGCCAGGCTTGCCGTCGAAGGTGGTGACGCCGGCGAGCCACGCGTCGAGGCGATCCTTGTGCAAGGCGATCGACTTCAGCGCCCCATCCTCCGGCTTCATGCCGTCATTGATGAGGTAGCCCATGCCGACATTTTCCATGTCGATGTCGAAGGTGAGATTCTTGAGGAACTGCGCCACGTTCGGGCATTCCTGCAGATAGCCTTTGCGCACCTGCGTCGTCACGGTGGCGGCGCCGAAATTCGGGCCGAAGAACTTGTCGCCGCCGGTCAGGTACTTGAAATCATACATCGTGTTCATCGGGTGCGGCGCCCAGCCCTGGAAGACGATGAACTGCTTCTCCTTGATCTCGTAGCCAACTTCCGAGAGCATGCCGGCCTCGCTCGACTCGACCACCTGCCAGCCGTCGAGCTGGAACTGAGGATCGGCGATGGCGTCCATCATCAGCTGGTTGGAGCCAGGTTCAATGCCGTACATCTTCTTGCCGAACTTGTCGGCGAATTTGTGCAGATCGGACAGGTCCTTGATGCCGGCCTCCCAGACATAGGTCGGCACGGCGAAGGTGTATTTGGCGCCGACCAGATTGACCCGGACATTCTCGATCGAGCCGTCCTTCTTATAAGGCTCATAATAGGTGACCATCGCCGGATCCCAGTAGCCGAGGAACAGGTCGAGGTCTTTGTTCTTCATGCCTTCGTAGATGACGTTGATGCCGAGCACCTCGCTCTGCGGCTCGTAGCCGAGCGCCTGGAGCAGCACCTTGGCCACGCCCGTCGTGAAGGCGAGGTCGTTCCAGCCGGGCTCGGCCATGCGGACAGTTTTGCAGCTCTCCGCCTCGGCGGCCCGGGCCGCCTGGGAAGCCAACATCAGGGCCGCGACACAGACGCCATTCGCGAGCATGCGCAACATTCCGGTTCTCCTCATTTTTTGACCTTATGGTCGATTTATTGTCCCATTGGTCAATTGTTGATCTGAGCGGACGAAAATGTCAACATGGATTCGCCATGCATGGATCGGTCCAGTGAAGCTCACGCGCCTCAGCGACATTCGCCGCAAGGAGTTGCGGCAGGCAGCCTTCACCGTCCTGGAGCGCGAAGGCATCGCCGGCGCGACGCTGGAAAAGGTCGCGGCCCAGGCTGGCGCCTCGAAGGGCATCGTGCTGCATTATTTCCGCAACAAGCAGGAGCTGTTCGAGCACGCCATGCGCGAAGCCAACGCCGTGCTCTGTCATGCCGTGGTCGCCCGGCTTCAGCGGGCGCGGACGCCGATGGAGCGCTTGAATGCCGTGATCGAGGGTAATTTCGAGGAGCACCTGTTCCTGCCGCCGCTCTGCCATGCCTGGCTGTCGCTCTGCGCCGAGGTGCCGCGCGACGAGAAGCTGGCGCGCATTCAGAAGGTGATCCACGCGCGCATGCGCTCGAACCTTTTGTCGGGCCTGCGCGGCCTCGCTTCGCCCGAACTGGCCGAAGAGATCGTACTCGGCGTCACCGCTTTGATCGACGGGCTGTGGCTCAGGCTGGGCCTGCAGCCGGGCAGCGTCACGCGCGAGCAGGCCGTGTGCCAGGTCAAGGATTTCGTCGCGGGGCGGCTGTCGCTTCGCCAGCCCGCGCCCGTCGGCCTGGCCTCGGCGGGATAAAGTTCATACCCGTCGATAGCTCCCGCGCTTGACCGGCCGCGTTGCTCGGCGCTGCATTCCCGCTCCAATTGCAGGAGCATGGCGATGCGACTTCAGGGCAAGCGGGCGCTGGTCACCGGCGGGTCGGACGGCATCGGCCTGGCGATTGCCGAAGCCTTTGCCCGCGAGGGGGCCGACCTTTTGATCGTCGGACGCGATGCAGGCAAGCTCGAAACAGCGCGTCGCACAATAGCCCGGCAAAATAGGGGTGTCGCGATCGAAACGCTGTCGGCCGATCTCGCCACCAGCGCCGGCATCGATGCTGTAGGCAGCCGTGCCAAGCAATCGGACCGGCCACTGGACATCCTCGTCAACAATGCCGGCGTCGCCTATCTGGTGCCGTTCGAGACGGTGAGCGCGGAGCAGTTCCAGAATTCCTTCGCGCTCAACGTGACGGCGGCATTCTTCGTCACCCAGCGGCTGTTGCCGCATCTGAGCGCCGGCGCCTCTGTCATCAACATTTCATCCTACTTCGCCAACAAGATGATCCCGAAGCGGCCGTCGAGCCTTTATTCGCTCTCCAAGGGCGCGCTGAACTCGCTGACCAAATCGCTCGCTTTCGAGCTTGGCCCGCGCGGCATCCGCGTCAACGCCATCGCGCCCGGCACAATCGACACCGCCATGCGTCGCAGGTCGATCGTCAACCTGCCGGCCGAGGCGCATGCCGAACTCAATGCCTATGTCGAGCGCAGCTATCCGCTCGGCCGCATCGGCCGACCCTCGGATGTTGCCGGCATGGCGGTCCATCTCGCCAGCGACGAGGCCGCCTGGACCAGCGGCGGCATATTCGCGGTGGATGGCGGTTATACCGCCGGGTGAACACTGACAGGGCCGTCCCAGTCCTTGAAGCCCAGCTTTCCCACCTCATCGAGGATCTGCTCGCGGATCCAGCGATGCGGCGGCTCATCGTCGCGGCGCGCGTGCCAGTACATCCTGACTGCCGGCGAGGGAATCGAAATCGGCGCCCGGTATACGCCGAGCGGCAAGGATTTCGCGGCGACAGCAGCGAACTGCCTTGGAACCGCCGCCAGATATGGTCCGTTCGCTACGGCCAGCGCGACGGCCTGGAAGTGCGGCAGAGCGAGCGTGACGCGGCGCGTCCGGCCCATCCTGCCCAGCGCGTCGTCGGTGAAGCCCGACATCGAGCCGTCGATGGAGCGCAACGCATGCGGAAGCGCGCAAAAGAGGTCGAGCGGCACTTGCTCGCCTTCGGCGATTCCCGCCTTGCTGAGCTCGGCATTGGCTTTCGCCGCGATGACGGCGAAAGGGGAGCCGAACAGCGCCACGCTCGAGACCCACTCCGCGACCTCCAGCGGGCGCTCCAGCGCCAGGTCGATCAGATCCTCCTGCAGCAGCTTCGAGACGTCGCCGATGGCGCTATCGAGGAAACGGAACGATATGCCGGGCGCCACCGCGGCGATGCGGGCGGCAAAGGGCGGCATCAGGAGCGTGGAGAAGAAATCAGCGCCCATGAAGGTGAAGGTCCGCTCCAACCTTGCCGGATCGAAATCCGTCGCTGGCTGAAAGGCACGCTCGATCTCGCGCAGCGCCGCCCGCACTGGCCCGGCCAGGCTTTCGGCGCGCGGCGTCGGCACCATGTCGTTGCCGCGGCGCACAAAAAGCTGATCGTTCAGAGCATGGCGCAAGCGGTTGAGCGCTGCGCTCACGGCCGGCTGGCTGAGGCCGATCTGCTCGCCCGCGCGCGTCACGCTCTTCTCGCGCAGAAGCGCATCGAGCACCCTCACCAGATTAAGATCGAGCGCGTTCAAATTCATCGGATCAATTCAACCCATACGATCATTCGATTTCCATCATCCGCCCACCCCGGGTTAGGTCGCCACCGAGGCCGTTTCGACGGCACCCGAAGGGAGAGCAATCATGACAATGATCAACAGGACCATCGCAGGCAAGGAACTCCTCTGGTTCAACAACACGCTCGTCGCTATCCAGGTCTCGTCGGCCGACGGCGAGGACGGCGTATGCGTCATCGAGCATCGCCTGCCCCATGGCGACTCACCGCCGCTGCATGTGCACCGGAACGAGGACGAGGTGTTCCACATCCTCGAAGGACGCATGCGGTTTCAGATCAACGGCCATGAACGGATCGTCGGCGCAGGCGAGACCGTCATCGCGCCGAAGGGCCTACCGCATACCTTCAAGGTCGAATCCCCGGAAGGCGCGCATACGCTTACCATCACGCGCGGCTCCGATTTCGAGACCATGGTTCGCCAGGCAAGCCGGCCGGCAGCGCGGCCGGACCTGCCGCCGCCGGCGGAGCCGACGCCTGAGATGGTCGCGGCGTTGACGAGACTATGTGGAGAGAACGGCATCGACATTCTCGGACCGCCGATGGGGTGAGCAATCTCCCTCTCGAGGGGCAGATGGCCGGCAGGCCAGAGAGGTCGTCTCGATATCTTGGGAAGCGAACAGAGGTTGGCGCTTCACGCGCGGCGCCACCCCTCTGCGGCCTTCGGCGACATCTCCCCCCTTGAGGGCCCATCACGGGGAGTTTGCCGGCGCTACCTTCAAACGATTTGCATCTTCCCTGCCCGCAATCTCCGCTTGATGCCGTTTGTGCAACGCGATACGCCCTTGCCCAAATCGACAGACCGGAGACTTGCCGTGAGCCCTGAAAAGACCAGAACCGAAACCGATACGTTCGGCCCCATCGAGGTGGCGGCCGACCGATATTGGGGCGCGCAGGCGCAGCGTTCGCTGGGCAATTTCAAGATCGGCTGGGAAAAGCAGCCGGCTTCGATCGTGCGCGCGCTCGGCATCGTCAAGCGCGCCGCGGCCGAGGTAAACATGGAGATGAAGCGGCTCGACCCCGCCATCGGCAAGGCGATCGTCGAGGCGGCGCAGGAAGTCATCGACGGCAAGCTCAACGACCATTTCCCGCTGGTGGTGTGGCAGACAGGCTCCGGCACGCAATCCAACATGAACGCCAACGAGGTGATCTCCAACCGGGCGATCGAGATGCTCGGCGGCGTGATGGGCTCCAAGAAGCCGGTGCATCCCAACGACCACGTCAATATGAGCCAGTCGTCCAACGACACCTATCCGACGGCCATGCACATCGCCTGTGCCGAGCGGGTCGTGCATCACCTGATCCCTGCCCTGCATCACCTGCACAAGGCGCTCGACGCCAAGGCCCGCGCCTTCAACCACATCATCAAGATCGGCCGCACACACACGCAGGACGCCACGCCGCTGACGCTTGGTCAGGAGTTTTCCGGCTATGCCGCGCAGGTCGCCTCGTCGATCAAGCGCATCGAGCAGACGCTGCCCGGCCTGCAGGAGCTGGCGCAAGGCGGCACCGCCGTCGGCACGGGCCTTAACGCGCCGGTCGGCTTCGCGGAAAAGGTAGCGGACCGTATAGCCGCCATCACCGGCATCGCCTTCGTGACCGCGCCAAACAAGTTCGAGGCGCTCGCGGCGCACGATTCCATGGTGTTCTCGCATGGCGCGATCAACGCGGCCGCCGCGGCGCTGTTCAAAATCGCCAACGACATCCGCCTGCTCGGCTCCGGCCCGCGTTCGGGCCTGGGCGAGCTCTCGCTGCCGGAAAACGAGCCGGGCTCCTCGATCATGCCGGGCAAGGTCAATCCGACCCAGTGCGAGGCGCTGACGCAGGTTTGCGTGCAGGTGTTCGGCAACAATGCAGCACTCACCTTCGCCGGCAGCCAGGGCCATTTCGAGCTCAATGTCTATAACCCGCTGATGGCCTATAATTTCCTGCAGTCGGTGCAGTTGCTGGCCGATGCCTCCGTATCCTTCACCGACAATTGCGTGGTGGGCATCGAGGCGCGTGAGGACAACATCAAGGCCGCGCTGGAGCGCTCGCTGATGCTGGTGACGGCGCTGGCGCCCACCATCGGTTATGACAACGCCGCCAAGATCGCCAAGGCCGCGCACAAGAACGGCACGACCTTGCGCGAGGAGGCCTTGGCTACCGGTCTGGTCAGCGAAGCCGATTACGACCGGCTGGTGCGGCCGGAGGACATGACGCATCCGGGCTGAGGGCCGCTTCCTATCCAGGGTGGAGCCGACGAGACATTTTGCGGTGGGAGAATTTGCTCCCGCCGCTCATTGCCGCGGCATGGATTTCGCGCAAACCACAGACCAGTAGCACATAGCTTCTGTGAACAATGTGTCGCCACATAGGCGGCTTTTTGTGAACAGTCTCCATCGTTTATCTGACGACCATTCAACCCACTCGGAGAACCGCCATGTCCATCAACTCTTCCGTCGCCGGCACCGCGCCCAATGGTTCCGTAACGATCCTGCTCGGCCGCATCCTGCTTGCCGTCATCTTCCTGCTTTCCGGCTTCGGCAAGCTCACCGCCATTTCCGGCACCGCCGGCTATTTCGGCGCTCTCGGCCTTCCGGTGCCGACCGTCACCGCCGTTGTCGTCGGCCTGATCGAACTGCTTGGCGGCCTTGCCATCCTCCTCGGCTTCCAGACCCGCATCGCCGCCTGGGTACTCGCCATCTTCACGATCGCCACTGGCTTGGTCGCGCATACCGGCTGGGCCGACCAGATGCAGATGATCCAGTTCCTCAAGAACCTCGCCATTACCGGCGGCTTCATCCTGCTCGCCTCGTCCGGCGCCGGCGCCTATTCGATCGACGACAAGCGCGCCTGAAGTTTTTGTCTGACGCAATTCCGAACGGAAGGTTACGGCGAAGTCGCCGAACCTAAACGCTTCACACTTTTCCTGGAATTGCTTGGCCTCCCAAGCCTTGAACGCGAGCGGCGCGGAATTTTCCGCGCCGCTTTTTCGTTGCAGGCGTAGACTGCGCCGGCAGCCAGCGTCATGCGCCGGCAAGGGAGGTGCCAATGTTTCGCAACGCGTTGCTTCTGGTCTCGCGGCTCCTTCTTGCCGCGCTCTTCGTGCCGTCGGGTTTCCAGGCGCTCACCAATATCGCCGGCACGATCAATTATTTCGCCGGGCTCCGGCTGCCGCTGCCGACCTTGGCCGCCTGGGGCACCGGCCTGTTCGAACTGGTTGCCGGGCTTTTGATCCTCGTCGGCTTCCAGACGCGGATCGTGGCGCTTCTGCTTGCCGCCTTCTGCATCGTGGCCAGCTTCATCGGCCATTACGGCCAAGGCGGCGACGACGCGACGCTTGCCTTCCTGCACCAGCAAATGCTGATGAAGGACATCGCCCTTGCCGGTGGCTTCCTGGCGCTTGCCATGGCCGGCGCCGGCGCATGGTCGGCCGACGGCCGTGGCTTCGGGATCGGCGCCGAGGCGACCTGAAGCGCCCGCCCTATTTCACGGACACGCCCTATTTTACCGAGACACTTGGCCCGCCTTCGACCGCCAGCACGAGCCGGCGGTTGGTGATACGCGCAAGCTGCGCCAGCCGGCCGGCGGGGCGCTCGCCATAGAGATCGGCGAGCGAGGCCGGCAGCACCAGCGCCAGCGCGCCGTTGCCGCGGCTTTCCCATTTCAGCCGCGGCATGACGCCCGGCATTGCGGCCGTCAGCAGGTAGACGACGCGCATCATCGCGGCCAGCACGCGGGCGCGCTCGAGCAGGCGCGGCGGCGCCAGCGCCTTGATCTCGGGTGCGATGGTGTCGTTGAAGACGCCGTCATGGCGATAGGCGTTGGCCAGAGCCAGATAGGCGCGGCCGGGATGGTCGACACCGATGAAGGAGGCATGCGCGATGATGTTGAGCGACTGCCTGCCGCGATATTCTGGATGCGCGCGCCAGCCGATATCGGCGAGCAGGCAGGCTGCATGGCGGTAGCGCGCCTCGTCTTCGGTCTCGTCAATGCCGAAGGCCTTGAACGCCTTGCCGGTCCATTCGACGAGATCATGCGCATGATGCACCGAGCGCGAGCGCAACAGTGCCAGTTCCTCGGCGGCCGAAATCAGCGGATCGGATTTCTGCTCCTCGGCGTCGAGCAGCGAATAGAGAAAGCCCTCGCGCACGCCCTGCGCCGAAACGACGATCTTCGAGGGCTGCATCGCCGCCATGATCTCCTGCAGCACAACCGCGCCGTAGGGCAGCAGCGAGCGGCGGTTCTTGGAGACGCCCTCGATACCGCGCACCTTCTCGACTTCGCCCCTTGCCACCTGCTTGAGGAAAGCCTGCGCGCTGTCGGCCGAAATCTCATAGTGATGCATGACGCCAAGCGGATAGTTGGTCATCTCCATATGCAGCCTGGCTAGGTTTCGCCATGTGCCGCCGACGGCATAGAAGACCCTGCCCTGCCCGCCTTTGAGCAGCTTTGCCCGCGCCAGTTCCTGACGCGCGATCTTCTGCGCCTGAACGAGCGAGTTCTTCGCCATGTCCTGCAGGCGCAGGCCGCCGAGCGGCAGTGTAATGCCGTCGCCGATCGCCTCGCGATTGATGTCGATCAGCTCAAGGCTGCCGCCGCCAAGGTCGCCGGCGATGCCGTTCGCCGGATGGAAGCCGGAAATGACGCCGAGCGCCGAATAATAAGCTTCCTGGCGGCCGGTGAGCACGCGGATCTCGGTCTTCAGCACGTCCTCGGCGCGATGGATGAAATCGGGGCCGTTGCCAGCCTCGCGCGCCGCGGCGGTGGCCAGCACATAGATGTGCTCGGCGCCCGCCTGATCCGACAGCGCGCGGAACCGGCTGAATTCCTCCATCGAGCGCGTCACGGCCTCCGGGTCGAGCTTGCCCGTCGAAACGATACCGCGGCCGAGGCCGGCCAGCATCTTCTCGTTGAATAGAAGCGTGGGCGAGCGCGCCAGCCCCTCATAGACGACAAGACGGATCGAGTTCGATCCAATGTCGATGATCGATAGCGGCCGCCGGTCCTGAAGCCGGCCCTGGGAGACTGCAATCACGCGGCGGCGTTCTTCTTGCGGCGCTTGAACTGGGCGATGCGCTTGGGCGCATGTGACTTCAGCGCGTCGCCCCGTCCGGAGAGGCTCGGGTTGGTCATGAAATATTCCTGCGCGTTGAACGGCTCCTCGCCCTCCTCCAGCACAACGCGCCGGGAGGTGCCGTCAGCCAATACGTCGAAACTTTGCTGGTTGTCCATAATGTTGCCCAGCATGATCTGGCCAAGCACCTGCTCATGCACAGTTGGATTGGTGATGGGCACCAGGGTCTCGACGCGGCGGTCGAGATTGCGCGGCATCATGTCGGCGGACGAGATGTAGACGATCGCCTCGTCCGACGGCAGGCCGTGACCGTTGCCGAAGCAGAAGATGCGGCTGTGCTCGAGGAAACGGCCGACGATCGATTTGACCCTTATGTTCTCGGAAAGACCCGGCACCTGCGGCCTCAGGCAGCAGATGCCGCGCACGACGAGGTCGATCTCGACTCCGGCGTGACTGGCCTCGTAGAGCGCATCGATGACGATCGGATCGACCAGCGCGTTCATCTTCATCCAGATGCGGGCCGGCCGTCCCTCGCGCGCGTGAACGACTTCCTCGGCGATGTGCCTCAGGATGCGCTTGCGCAGCGTGAACGGCGACACGGCAAGGCGCATCTCCTCGGCCGGTTCGGCATAGCCGGTGATGAAGTTGAAGATCTGGGCGACATCGCGCGCGATGGTCGGATCGGTAGTGAAGAAGGACAGGTCGGTATAGATACGGGCTGTGACCGGATGATAGTTGCCGGTGCCGAGATGCACATAGTTGCGCAGCCTTCCGTCCTCGCGGCGCACGATCAACGACATCTTGGCATGGGTCTTCAGCTCCAGGAAGCCGAACACGACCTGGACGCCGGCGCGTTCGAGGTCGCGCGCCCAGCGGATGTTGGCCTCCTCGTCGAAGCGCGCCTTGAGCTCGACCAACGCCGTCACCGACTTGCCGGCCTCGGCCGCATCGATCAGCGCGCGCACGATCGGGCTATCGTTCGAGGTCCGGTAGAGCGTCTGCTTGATCGCCACCACTTCCGGATCGGCGGCGGCCTGACGCAGGAACTGCACCACCACGTCGAAGGACTCGTAGGGGTGGTGGACGATGATGTCCTTCTCGCGAATGGCGGCCAGGCAGTCGCCGCCATGTTCGCGGATGCGCTCGGGGAAGCGCGGATTGTAGGGTGTGAACTTCAGGTCGTCGCGCGGAATGGCGACGATCTCGGAAATCTGGTTGAGCGCGAGTGGGCCGGTCAGAACGCTGATGCGGCTCGCGGAGACACCGAGCTCGCCGGCGACGAAATCGCGCAATTCCGCCGGCATCAGCGTGTCGAATTCGATCCGGATCACCGAACCGCGCCGGCGCCGCTTCAGCGCCGTCTCGAACAGGCGCACGAGATCTTCCGATTCTTCCTCGACCTCGATATCGCTGTCGCGGATGATGCGGAACGTGCCCGAACCCTTGACCTCGTAGCCAGGGAAAAGCTTGCCGATATAGATGCCGACCGCTTCCTCCAGCGGGATGAAGCGGACATGGTGCTTCCGATCCGGCAGGCGGATGAAGCGCTTAAGCGCCACCGGCAGGCGCAACAGCGCGCTCATCTCCTCGCCATTCTTGCGATGGCGCAGTTGCAGCGCGATCGAGAAGCCCAGATTGGGAATGAACGGGAACGGATGCGCCGGGTCGATCGACAGCGGCGTCAGCACCGGGAAAACCTGTTCCTGGAAATGCTCTTCCAGCCAAGCCTTCTCGTCCTTGGTGAGGGCATCGCGGGTGATGCTTTCGATGCCTTCCTTGTTGAGCAAGGTCATCAGCGCCGAGAGGCTCTTCTGCTGGTCCTCCTGCAGGCGCTCGACCTCGCGCAGCAATTGCTCGAGCTGCTGCTCGGGGGTGCGGCCGTCCGGGCTCTTCAGCGCGATGCCCTCACGCACCTGGCCGGCGAGACCGGCGACGCGCACCATGAAGAACTCGTCGAGATTGGCGGCGGAGATCGACAGGAAGCGGACGCGTTCGAGCAGCGGATGATGCTCGTTCAGCGATTCCTCCAGCACGCGGCGGTTGAATTGCAGCCAGGAGAATTCACGGTTGACGAAACGGTCGGGATTGCCGTCCGGGCTTGCCGCCTCGACAGTGATGAACTCGCTCTGCACCGGCTTCAGTTCGTTCATGTTTTCCGCTCTTGCCTGCAACCGTCCCTGCGCGCCGCATACTGCCGTTCGACGACGCTTTAGCACTTCTTTGTGACGCATGATCGTCACGGAATCGCTCCGCGCCCGGCCCCATGCGCTTAACCGGCTCAACTTATCCTCTGACAGGCTTTTGCGACAGTTTGATTTCATCGATCTTGCAAACTGGCCTGTTATGCTCCAGATGCAGGCTGGTCACATCCACTGGCCGAACCCGATTGGAGACGATGATGGCAGGCGGCAGCATTCCCCATTTCCAGAACGACGCGGGCCATCCGGTTATCGAGATCGGCGTCAAGGAATTCATGTGCACCGGCGCCAACCCGCCTTTCGACCATCCGCATGTGTTCCTCGACATGGGCGACGACAACGAGAAGGTCTGCCCCTACTGCTCGACGCTCTACCGCTATTCGCCGTCGCTGAAGGCGACGGAAACGCAGCCGGCCGGCTGCCTCTATGTCGACCAGGCCGCCTGATCGTCCATTTCCGACCATGACTGAGACACGGTCCCGGCAAATCGTCATCGCCGGGGCTGGCATCGCCGGGCTGACGGCGGCGCTCGCCTTTGCCGAGCGTGGCTTCCCGGTAAGATTGTTCGAGCAGGCCAGGCAACTAGAGGCGGCCGGCGCCGGGGTCCAGCTTTCCCCCAACGCAACCCGCATCCTGCGCCGGCTCGGCGTGCTCGATCGCCTGCTGCCCAATGCGATCCGGCCGCAAGCGGTGGTATTGAAGGACGCGAGGAGCCTGCGCGAGCTTGCGCGCGTGCCGCTTGGAGAAGCCGCAGAAAAGCGCTGGGGTGCGCCCTATCTCGTGGCGCACCGTGCCGACCTGCAGGCGGCGCTGGTGGCGGCAGTGGCGGAACGGTCCGACATCGAGCTTGTCACCGGCGCGCGCATGACCAACGTCGCCATCGACCCTCAAAGCGTTACCGCCACTGTCGAGAGCGAAGGCACAGCGACGAATATCGTCGGCGGCCTGCTGGTCGCCGCCGACGGCGTTTGGTCCTCGGTTCGCGCCGGGCTTGCCCGGACGGCCGGCTTTGCGGCAAGCCGCTTTTCCGGCGAGCTCGCCTGGCGCGCGACTGTCCCGGCGGAAAGCGCCGCCGGCCAGACCTTTGCACAAATCGGCGCGACCGATTGCGTCACCACCTTCCTGCATCCCGGCTTCCACATGGTCGCCTATCCGGTGAGCAAGGGCAGCTCCTTCAATCTGGCGGCCTTCACCAAGGGTGAGCGCATCGCCGAAGGCTGGTCCGGCCATGCGGACCCGGCCATCCTTTCGGCCGCCATGCGCGGCACGGCGGCAACGCTGGCGAAGCTTGCGGCGCTTGCGGGGCCGTGGACGGCTTTCCCCATCCACACGGTCGCGCAGCGGCGCTGGACGATGCCGGAGGGCATCGCGCTGATTGGCGACGCCGCGCATGCTATGACGCCGTTCGCGGCGCAGGGGGCGGCCATGGCGATCGAGGACGCCGCGACGCTCGCCAATCTCGTTGCCGATTTTCCGGGTGATCAGCGGCAGAGCCTGACTGTCTGGGAGAATCTCAGGCGCCCGCGCGTCGAAAAGGTGCTGAAACGCGGCGCCCTCAATCGCCTGGCCTGGCATGCCAGGGGGCCAGTTGCGGTTGCCCGCAATCTGGTGCTTGCGACGCGGCCGGGGGAGAAGCTCGCGGCGGACCTGGACTGGCTCTACGGGTGGGAAGAGCGGACGGTTATGAGGCGGTGAAGCACTGCAACCAGCCAACTTGACGCAGGGGCTATTTGTAGTTACATTTTTGTGGTTACGCACATGGAAGGATTGAGATTTGAATGGGATCTGGAAAAGGCCAGATTCAATTTGCGCAAGCACGGTGTGAGTTTTGAGACAGCCATTCGCGTTTTCTCTGATCCGTTCGCCTTGACTGAACAAGACCGGGTGGAAGGCAATGAGTATCGCTGGCAAACCATAGGTGTGATCGAAGGCATCCTTGTTTTGTTGGTTGCCCATGCCGATCGAGAAGAAGATGGCTTCGACGTGATCCGCATCATTTCAGCGCGGCGGGCAACAACGAGAGAAAGAAGACGCTATGCGGAAAATCGTTCGGTATAAATTCGATCCTGCAAATCCACCCCCGCTGACCGAAACTCAGAAAGCGGAAATCGCTGCGCTGAAGGCGCGTTCGGAGAATGATGTCGATACGACTGACATCCCCGAATTGACCGAAGAATTCTGGCAGAGCGCTGCCCGAAACCCGTATTTCAAACCGGTCAAGCAGCAACTGACCCTACGTCTCGATTCCGATGTCGTTGCTTGGTTCAAGCAGCACACGCCGGAAGGTCGTGGCTATCAAAGCGCGATCAACAAGGCATTGCGCGAATATGTTACGAAGCAGGATCGCAAGGCCAGCTGATACAGAGGCTAATTGTACAGCCTCAATGACCACCCCAGCGATACCGGCAGCGGGTTCCACCAGCCAGTGCGCAGACCGGCGATGCGCAGTGCCGCCGCCGTCCAGGTGTTGCAGCCGGCCAGCGCGTTGAAATTGCCGTTGGCCTCGTAAAAACGGTCAAAGCCGGAATAGCCGGCGTTCTCGATGACCACAGGCCCGTCCGGCCCCTGCTGAAAACTCCCGGCGATGTAATCGAGTAGCGCCGAAAAATGCGCCTCGTCGACCTCAAAACCAGCGACGTCTGGATGCTGCTCCTTGATCGCACCCGCGACATCGACATGCATCACCGAGGCGTCGAGCGTCAGCGCCTTCAGAACCGGCGCGGCCTTCAGCTGCGACCAAGTCGGCGTCTCCAGATAGAAGGCTCGGCCGCCCCAGCCGAAGACAATGAAACGCGCCCCCGGCGCCTCTATCGGCAGGCCGGCACCGGCCAGGAAGGCGAAGCGCCGGCGCACGCCGTCATCGAGGGGCACGGCGATGTCGGTGTGGATCGGGTTCTTCAGCACAAGGATGTGCCGCGTGCCCTCACCTTCTGCGGCGGCCGGCCAGAGCGGGCGCGGTATCACCGTGCCGAGCGCGGCGGCAACAAGCACCGCGGCAACCAGCACGGCCAGGAAACGCCAAAGCTTTCTCATCAAGGTGCGACCGGTCCCGCCCATCGAGCCAACTACCGCCCCCGATAGCAAAAAAGCCCGGCCGTTCCACGACCGGGCTTTTTGAATTGGCGTCGGATCGCTCAGTGCAGGATCTGCGACAAGAAGAGCTTCGTGCGCTCATGGCGCGGATGATCGAAGAATTCGGCTGGCGTGTTCTGCTCGACGATCTGGCCCT
The DNA here is from genome assembly GCF_029625735.1 of Mesorhizobium sp. WSM4935. Taxonomy (NCBI): domain Bacteria; kingdom Pseudomonadati; phylum Pseudomonadota; class Alphaproteobacteria; order Hyphomicrobiales; family Phyllobacteriaceae; genus Mesorhizobium; species Mesorhizobium sp. WSM4935. The sequence goes on from NZ_JARTVR010000009.1 coordinate 213,590, forward strand.
GATCCATGAAGATCACCCGGTTGGCGACCTTGCGGGCAAAGCCCATTTCGTGGGTGACGCAAAGCATGGTCATGCCTTCCTCGGCAAGGCCAACCATCGTCTCCAGCACTTCCTTGATCATTTCGGGATCGAGCGCCGAGGTCGGCTCGTCGAACAGCATGATGCGCGGATTCATACACAGCGAGCGCGCAATCGCCACGCGCTGCTGCTGGCCGCCAGAGAGCTGACCCGGATATTTGTTGGCCTGCTCCGGGATCTTGACGCGCTTGAGGAAATGCATGGCGATTTCCTCGGCCTGCTTCTTCGGCATCTTGCGCACCCAGATCGGCGCCAGCGTGCAGTTTTCCAGGATGGTGAGATGCGGGAAAAGGTTGAAGTGCTGGAACACCATGCCGACCTCCCGGCGCACCTCATCGATCTTCTTCAGATCGTTGGTGAGCTCCTTGCCGTCGACGATGATCTTGCCCTTCTGGTGCTCCTCCAGCCGGTTGATGCAGCGGATCATGGTCGACTTGCCGGAGCCGGACGGACCGCAGATGACGATGCGCTCGCCGCGCATCACCTTCAGATTGATGTCCTTCAGCACGTGGAACTCGCCATACCATTTGTGCATGCCGACGATGTCGATGGCGACATCGGTGGTCGAGACATGCATCTTTCCGGCATTGACCTTGAGGTCTTCCGCGCTGACGGCGTTTTCGGTGGCCATGGCCAATTCCCCTTTTATCGTTGCGTTTGATGCATTTCGTTATCCCCAAAACCGCTACAGACTTTTGGGCGGCATGCATCAGCGTCTGTAGCCGGTGTCGAGCCGGCGTTCGGTGTACATTGAATAGCGCGACATGCCGAAGCACAACAGCCAGAAAACGAAGGCGGCAAAGATGAGGCCGGACTTCGGAGTCTGGGGCGTCGCCCAGTTCGGGTCGGCAAAGTTCTGCTTCACCACGCCGAGCAGGTCGAACATCGAGATGATCAGGACCAGACTGGTGTCCTTGAGCATGCCGATGAAGGTGTTGACGATGCCTGGGATGACCAGCTTCAGCGCCTGCGGCAGCACAATCAGGCCCATCTTCTGCCAGTAGCCGAGGCCGAGCGAATCGGCGCCCTCATACTGGCCCCTGGGAATCGCCTGCAGGCCGCCGCGCACCACTTCGGCCATATAGGCGGCGGCAAACAGCGACACGCCGATCAACGCGCGCAAGTATTTGTCAAAGGTGACGCCCGCGGGCAGGAACAGCGGCAGCATGACGCTGGCGAAGAACAGCACCGTGATCAATGGAATGCCGCGCACCGTCTCGATGAAGACGACGCAGAGCCATTTGACGATCGGCATCTTCGAACGGCGCCCGAGCGCCAGCATGATGCCCAAAGGCAGCGACACGGCAATGCCGACGAAAGAGAGGCTGAGCGTCACGAGCAGCCCGCCCCAACGCGGGGTCTCGACATGCGGCAGGCCGAACACGCCGCCGACCAGCAGGAAGAAGGAGACGATCGGCAACGCCACGAAGAGCAGGATTGCATTCAGCCCCTTGCGCGGCACGCGCGGGATGAGCATCGGCACTAGCAACAGCACGAACAGGATGCCGACCAGGATCGGCCGCCAGCGCTCCTCGATCGGATAGGTGCCGAACATCAACTGGCCGAATTTGGCGTTGACGAAGGCCCAGCAGGCGCCAGTCCAGCCGTCGGGCTGGACGCCACCTTGCGAAACGGTAGCACAGACGGTGCGGTCCGGCCCGCTCCAAACGGCATTGATGAAGGCCCAGTTGATGACCTGCGGCAGAATCCAGAGCACAATGGCAATGCCGAGTATGGTGAGGATGGCGTCGCCGACCGAACCGATCAGGTTCTTGCGCACCCAGGCATAGGCGCCATGTTCAGTAGGCGGTGCCGGCTGAGCAAGCGCCATCTCGGTGCGCACCCAGGACATATCGTGTTCCTGCATGGCCCTACCTCTCCACCAGCGCCATTCTGGCGTTGACGATATTCATGACGAAGGACGTCACCAAGCTCAGCACCAGATAGGCGATCATCATGATGAACACGCCCTCGACCGCCTGGCCGGTCTGGTTCAGTACCGTGCCGGCGGTGGCGGTGAGATCGGGATAACCGATGGCGATTGCCAGCGAGGAGTTCTTGGTGAGGTTGAGATATTGGCTGGTGAGCGGCGGGATGACGATGCGCATTGCCTGCGGCACCACCACGAGGCGCATGATCGGACCGGAACGCAGCCCGAGCGCAGCCGCCGCTTCGCTCTGGCCCTTGCTCACGCCCCTGATGCCGGCGCGGACGATCTCGGCGATGAAGGCGGCCGTGTAGAAGGAAAGCGCAAGCAACAGCGACAGGAATTCCGGCTTGACCCAGAAGCCGCCGGTGAGATTGAAGGTCGACTGCTTCGGGAAGTCGAAGGTGAGCGGCATACCGCCGAGAAAGAAGGCGAGCACCGGCAGGCCGACAATAAGCGCCGCGGAGGTCCAGAATACCGGGAATTGCTGGCCGGTCGCCCTCTGCCGCTGACGTGCCTTGTGAGCGACGAACCAGGCCATGGCAATGGCGAGCAGCAATGCCACGCCGATTAGCCAGGAACCATCCCCCCAAATGGCGCGCGGGAAATAGAAGCCGCGCTGGTTGAGGAAGGAGCCGAACGGCAGGTGGATGCTTTCGCGCGGTGGCGGCAGCACGGCGAGCACGCCCGAATACCAGAAGAAGATGACCAGCAGCGGCGGGATGTTGCGGAAGATTTCGACATAGACCGTGCAGATCTTGCGGATCAGCCAGTTCTGCGACAGGCGGCCGATGCCGATGATGAAACCGACAATGGTGGCGATGACGATACCGGCGACGGCGACGATGATGGTGTTGAGAAGGCCCACGATCAGCGCGCGGCCGTAGGTCGCGTCCGAAGTGTAGGCGATCGGTGTGTCGGAAATATCGAAGCCGGCCCTGCTCTTGAGGAACTGGAAGCCAGAGGCGATGTGCAGGCGCTGGAGGTTCTCGATGACGTTGTTGATGATCCACCAGATCGAGCCGAACAGCAGGATCACAACCAGCGTCTGGAAGAACAGGCTGCGTATTCTCGGGTCATTGATGAAGGAGCCGCGGCTCGGCTCCTCGCGAAGTATTTCCTGCGAAGCCATGGACCGTCCCCTGAAAAGAGAAACCGGGAGGCAGACGACCTGCCCCCCGGATCACATTTCAATCAGCGGATCGGCGGGCCATATTGCAAGCCGCCCTTGGTCCACAGCGCGTTGATGCCGCGCGCGATCTTGAGCGGGCTGCCCGAGCCGACATTGCGCTCGAACATTTCGCCGTAGTTGCCGACGGCCTTGACGATGTTGACGACCCAATCGTTGGAGAGGCCGAGATCGGCGCCGTACTTGCCGTCGGGCTCGGTGCCGAGGATACGCTGGATGTTCGGATCGGTCGACGTCTTCATCTCGTCGACATTCGCCTGGGTGATGCCGGCTTCTTCGGCGTTGAGCAGCGCAAAATACGTCCAGCGCGCGATATGCGCCCATTGGTCGTCGCCCTGGCGCACGGCCGGGCCCAGCGGCTCCTTGGAGATGATCTCTGGCAGCACGACATGGTCGGCCGGCGAGGACAGCGTCAGGCGGATGCCGTAAAGGCCGGACTGGTCGGTGGTGTAAGCATCGCAGCGGCCTGCGTCATAGGCTGCGTTGACCTCTTCCAGCTTCTCGAACACGACGGGGTTGTATTCCATCTTGTTCTTCTTGAAGTAGTCGGCGAGGTTGAGCTCGGTCGTGGTGCCGCTCTGCACGCAGACGGCGGCGCCCGAAAGCTGCAGCGCGGAGTTCACGCCCGGCAGCTTCTTGGCGTTGATCATGAAGCCTTGGCCGTCATAGTAGGTGACGCCGACGAAATCGAGGCCGAGCGCGCTGTCGCGGTTGCTGGTCCAGGTGGTATTGCGCGACAGGATGTCGATCTCGCCCGACTGGAGCGCGGTGAAACGCTCCTTGGCGCTGAGCGGCGTGAACTTAACCTTGGAGCCGTCACCGAAGACGGCGGCCGCCACGGCGCGACAGAAGTCCGCGTCGATGCCCTTCCACTCACCCTTGTCGTCCGGTGCCGAGAAGCCGGCGAGGCCGGTCGAGACGCCGCACTGGATAAAGCCCTTCTGCTTGACGGTGTCGAGCGTGCCGGCCGAAGCGGCGGACGCCATGAACCCGAGCGCGGCGGCGCCAAGGATGCCGATTGCAATGTGTTTCATGACCCACAGACCCTTTTCTGTTACAGGCGCCCCCTGCTGCCAGGCGACACTGATCTTTTTTCGTTTGTGAATGCAGCTCCCACTTTAAGGCCCACTCCCGGACCCGCATCGGTTACGATGCCTGCCTCCCATTCACGAAACGCATCGAAGGCGATTATTCCTGTGAGGTCAAGGGAAATGACCGAATTGCGACCCGCTTGAAAACCAATTGCCGCAAATGCGTGAATTGCGGACAAGAGCACCATAAAACCGGCAGGCCGTGCAAACAAATCAGCCAAGTTCCGTCGTCCCGAATCGATTGCCGGCGATGAAATCCGCTTCGGCAATAGCTGCAGGTTATTGAGCGCGTGCGCCGCTGGATTGGCCCACCGGAACACCGGCTTTTGGCGGGCCAGGCGCGGTTGCGCGGGCCTTGCCGCCGCTTTATGGCTGGTCTCCTGACATCATTCGACCCCTTATATGAATTGGCTGGCGACGAACCATGGCTAAAGACGGTATAGAAATGGGCATCAACACGCTGCTTGCCCATTCCGGCAACAACCCCCGCGATTATTTCGGTTTCGTCAATCCGCCGGTCGTGCATGCCTCGACGGTGCTTTATCCAGACGCGGCATCCATGGCCGGGCGCAGCCAGAAATACACTTACGGCACGCGCGGCACGCCGACGATGGATGCGCTCACGCTCGCGGTCGATGCGCTGGAAGGCTCCGCCGGAACCGTCGCCGTTCCTTCGGGACTCGCCGCCGTGACCGTGCCGCTGCTCGCCTCCCTTGCCGCGGGCGATCACCTGTTGATCGTCGACAGTGTCTACCACCCGACGCGCCACTTCGCCGATACGATGCTGAGGCGGCTCGGCATCGAGGTCGAATATTACGAACCGCGCATCGGCGCCGGGATCGCATCGCTGATCAAGCCCAACACGAAGGTGGTGTTCACCGAATCGCCGGGATCGAACACCTATGAGGTGCAGGACATCCCGGCTATCGCCAAGGCAGCGCATGCTGCCGGCGCTATCGTGATGATGGACAACACCTGGGCGACCCCGCTCTACTTCAAGCCGCTCGACCATGGCGTCGATATCTCGATCCATGCGGCGACGAAGTATCCGGCCGGGCATTCCGATGTGCTGCTCGGCCTGGTTTCGGCCAACGAGAGCTGCTGGACGAAGCTCTATGACGGCTTCTGCACGCTCGGGTGCTGCTCCGGTCCCGACGACATCTATCAGGTGCTGCGCGGCCTGCGCACCATGGGGGTGCGGCTCGAGCAGCACCGCAAGAGCGCGCTCGATATCGCGCGGTGGCTCGAGGAGCAGCCAGGTGTCGCGCAAGTGCTGCACCCGGCTCTCGAAAGCCATCCCGACCATGCGCTCTGGAAGCGCGATTTCTGCGGCTCGAGCGGTGTCTTCTCGGTCGTGCTCAAGGGCGGCGGGCAGAAGGCGCAGCACGCTTTTCTCGATGCCCTCAAGATCTTCGGGCTCGGCTATTCCTGGGGCGGCTATGAGAGCCTTGCCGTTCCGGTCTTCCTCGGCGACCGTACCATCGCCAAGGGGGCTTACGCCGGCTCGCTGGTCCGCCTGCAGATCGGGCTGGAAGATGTCGAGGACCTCAAGGCCGACATTCTCCGCGGCCTGGCCGCGGCGGCTGCCGCCGGATGACAGGCTGATTGGCGAAAGCTCCCATAGAGCGGCAGACAGGCCTCGGCCGAAGCGGTAGCATGGCCCGCGCAACCAACGCGGGGAACCTTTTGCCCGCGGGCGCATCCAATGCGGATGTAAGACTGTCGGGAGATCGGCGAGATGAGAAAGCGTGCCTTGCAAGCCGCCGAGGTCGGCCCGGCCGAGGCCGGCGACATGGCGCTGGTGTGCCGGGCGCTTGCGCGGGATCCGGACGCGTTCCGCACCATCATCAAGACGCACAACCAGCGACTCTACCGCATTGCGCGTGGCGTCGTGCGCAACGACGCCGAGGCCGAGGACATCGTGCAGGAGGCCTATATGCGCGCCTTCGCCAATCTCGGCGCTTTTCGCGGCGAGGCTTCGCTTTCGACCTGGCTGTCGCGCATCGTCATCAACGAAGCGCTCGGCCGGCTGCGCAAGCGCAAGCGGATCGTTGCGATGCCCGGAAATCCGGAAGCGCAGATCATCTGGTTTCCCTTGAACCAAAACGACTTGAATCCAGGAGACGATCCGGAGCGGACAATGGCGCAGCGGCAGATCCTCGGGCTTGTCGAACGGGCGACCGACAGCCTTCCCGATGTCTATCGTACCGTCTTCGTCGCCCGCGTCATCGAGGGCCTCAGCATCGAGGAGACCGCCGACCTGCTGGGCGTGAAACCCGAGACGGTGAAGACCAGGCTGCACCGGGCGCGAACACTGGTGCGAAAGGCGCTGGACGACGAGATCGGCCCGGTGTTGCTCGACGCTTTCCCCTTCGCCGGCCGGCGCTGCGAGCGGCTGACGCAGGCGGTGATGAAAAGACTGGGATTCGAGCCCTGATTTCGATCTCCCGCCGTTTCCCGGGAACGTTTCGTTCTTGCCCGCATCCAATGGCAGTCAACACCAGATGAAGCCCGAGGCCAGAACCGCCGGGCGAAGGAGATGCCATGTTCATGCGACCAACCGCCGCCCTCGCTGCTCTTTTGTTCATTGGTGCAGCGCCGCTGGCGCTAGCTGCCGAAAAACCCACCGACCCGCAGATCGCCCACATCGCCTATACGGCCGGCACGATCGACATCGAAGCGGCCAAGCTGGCGATCAAGAAGTCGAAAAACAAGGAGATCATCGACTTCGCCAAGGACATGGAGCGCGACCATGCGGCGGTCAACAAGCAGGCGCTCGACCTGGTGAAGAAGCTGAAGGTCACGCCCGAGGACAACGACACCAGCAAGGCGCTGGCCAAGGCCGCGAAGGAGGAGCGCGCCAAGCTGGCAAAGCTGCAAGGGGCAGCCTTCGACAAGGCCTATATCGAGAACGAAGTGGCCTATCACAAGCAGGTCGACAGCGCGCTCGAAACCCTGCTGATCCCCTCGGCCACCAATGCCGAGCTGAAGAGCCTGCTGGAGACCGGCCTCAAGATATTCCAGGGGCATGAGCAACATGCCGAACATGTCGCCGGCATGCTGAAATGAGGCCCCTGGCTCTTGCGCCAGCGCTGGCGGCGGCGCTCATCGCGTCGCCGGCGTTCGCGGCGACCATCGAGGTGACGATCGACAAGTTGGTCTTTTCGCCGGCAAGCGTCCAGGCCAAGGTCGGCGATACGATCGAGTGGACGAACATCGATATTCTCGCCCATACCGCCACGGTCAAAGGCGGCTGGGATGTGATGATCCCGGCGAAGTCGAAGGGCAAGGTTACGCTCACGGCGGCGGGGGCAGTGGACTATTTCTGCCGCTTCCATCCCAACATGAAGGGCCATATCGAGGTAGCCCCTTGATCACCCTACCGGAAAGCGAGGCGCATCCGCGCCTCGCCTAACCTTGCAGCAATCCTCCCATGGCCGGTTGCCGCACCCCGCACCGGCACACTTCTCGCCGAGGCCAGGACATTCGGGCGAATTGCCGAACCGATTCCGCAAACCTCCTAAAGGATTGACGCGATTGACCAAGTGGAGGCCATCGGTGGCCTGCCACAGGTTCCGCATCGCGCAATAATATTCCCCTCAGCGCCGATGAAACGGATCGGTTTGGCTTTCCAATTTCCGCCTTTGGCGGCATTGCCCATTGCACAGAATTCCGCGTTTGACAGGGCCTGCCATGGCGTTTCGCCTTTTCGTTCCGATCCTTGCCGGCGCGACGCTTCGCGAACGGCTGCTTGCTTGCATCGGCGCGACCATCGGCATCGCGCTCACCGGGATGATCAGCGGGCTTGCCATGGGCAGCGGCCCGCTTGTGGCGATGCTGGTGGCGCCGATGGGCGCTTCCGCCGTGCTCCTCTTTGCCGTTCCGTCGAGCCCGCTGGCGCAGCCCTGGTCGATCGTCGGCGGCAACACGATCTCGGCACTGGTCGGCGTGACGGTCGCGCATTTTGTGCATGACACGGTGATAGCCTCCGGCCTTGCGGTAGCGCTGGCGATCGCCGCCATGTCGTTCACGCGCTCATTGCATCCGCCGGGAGGTGCCGCGGCACTCACCGGCGTGCTCGGCGGGCCGGCAGTTGCCGCCGCGGGCTTCCTGTTCCCCTTCGTGCCGGTGGCGCTGAATTCGACCATCCTGGTCGCGCTCGGCTTCCTCTTCCATAAGCTGTCTCGGCGCAACTATCCGCATGTGCATGTGTCCGCCGCCAGCGGACACGGCACTGCCGACCGGCCGCCGGCCGAGCGCGTGGGCTTCCGGCCCGAGGATGTCGACGCCGCGCTCTCGGCGCTTGACGAGACCTTCGACATCGACCGTGACGACCTGGAGCGCCTGCTGCGGCAGGTCGAACTGCAGGCGATGGTGCGTTCGCAGCGCACGCTGCTTTGCCGGGACATCATGTCCCGCGATGTGATCTCGGTGATGGAATCTGCCTCTGCCGACGAGGCGCGTAAACAGCTGATCGACCACAATATTCGCACCCTGCCGGTGATCGACGCGAGCGGCCGTCTCACCGGCGCGGTCGGCTTGCGCGAGCTGACACGAGCCAGCGAAACCGTGAAAGGGGTGATGTCGAAGGCCGGCACAGCCTCGCCCGATACGCCGGCGATGAGCCTGTTGCCGGTGCTGACCGACGGCCGCAGCCATGCCGTGGTGATCGTCGATAGCGAGCGGCATATCCTCGGACTGATCACCCAGACCGACCTGCTGGCGGCGGCCGCGCGCGTGCAGGTACCGCCGCCGCTCAAAGCGGTAGCATAGAGCCACACCGATCACCCGGGCCTATCCCCGCTCGCCATTCGATCAAGCCACCGCGCCGCTCGTCTTGTCTCTGCTGGCCGGGTGACATGCGTCCATGCGCCATCATAGACCGGCTTGCGCCGCTCGATCCAGGCACTCAGGCCTTCGCGCAGATCTGCCGTGGGGGCCATGCGCGCGAACTGCTCGGCCTCGACGAGCAAGCCCTCGGCAATGCTGTGATCAATGCCGCGGGCGACCGAGGTGAGGATAGCGGCGACGGCAGCCGGCGAATGGCCAATGATGCGTCGAGCGAGATCTTCCGCCTGCGGCATCAATTCGGCATGTGGCACGACCTTGTTGACAACCCCAAGCTCGGCGGCGCGGTGCGGCGAAAACGCCTCGCCTGTCAAAAGCAGTTCAAGCGCCTGCTTGCGCCCGGCAAGCCTCGGCAGGCGCTGCGTGCCGCCGAAGGTAGGCGGCATGGCGAGGTTAATTTCCGGTTTGGCGAACAGCGCGCGATCGCTGGCGATCGCCAGCGGCACCGCTTCGGTGATCTCACAACCGCCGCCGAAAGCCAGCCCGTTGACGGCGGCGATGACCGGCTTGCGAAAGGCTTCTAGCCGCGCCGTCAGACGCTGGCCGCGCCTCACGAAATCGCGTAGCGCGACATCGGTGCCTTCGGCCACGCTCAACGAGAATTCGTGGATATCAGCGCCGGCGGAAAACGCTCGCTCCCCTGCCCCGGTAAGGATGACGGCGCGCACGCCGTCGTCCGTCTCGATCCGGTCGAGAAGCGACAGCAGTCGGTCAATCAGCGCGTAATTCAGCGCATTCAGCTTGTCGGGGCGGTTGAGGGTGAGAATCGCGACGCGGTCGCGCGTCTCGCTCAGCACAAGTTCGGTCATGACTTTTCCTTTCCGGCAGTTCGGCCGGATAAGGAGCAGACTTGCGATTGCTTGTATATTCACTAGTCGGTATACTTATATGATGAACGAGAAAGCCAACCCGACCCGAAAACGCCTCGTCGACGCGGCGACCAAGCTCTTTTACGCCGAAGGCATCGGCCGCGTCAGCGTTGATGCCGTGGCCGAGAAAGCCGGGCTCACCAAGCGCACGCTCTACTACCATTTCAAGAGCAAGGACGATCTGATCGCTGCCTATCTCGACGGGCGCGACCAGCCCAATCTCGAGCAGATGGCCGGCTGGTTCGACGCGGCGGAGGGCGGCGCGGACAAGAAGGTCGAGGCAATCTTCACCAACCTGGCGAGGGTGGCGCGTCACCCAAAATGGAAGGGCTGCGGTTTCCTGCGCACGGCGGCCGAGCTGGCGGCGATGCCCGGGCATCCGGCGGTGAAGGCCGGAGCGCGCCACAAGACCAATTTCGAAAAATGGCTGGCCGGCGCACTTTCAGACCACAATGTCGGCCAGGCCAAGATGTTGGCGCGCGAGATCGTGCTTCTGATGGACGGTGCTTTTTCCAGCATGCTGATCCACCACAATCCCGACTACGTTAACGCCGCCGGTCATGCCGCCGCGACCCTGATACGGGCGAGGATGGCCGGTAAGGACGCCGCCTAGGCGGCGGGGCCGTCCCGATTGATGCGGTCCGGCAGGGAAGAGCACCCTCAGGACCATGCCAACCAAGCCGTGCCGGCGAGAAGCGTCACCAGCGTCAGCGGCAGGCCGACCTTGAAGAAGGCGGAAAAGGAAAGCTCCTTGCCGGCCGCCTTTGCCTGCTCCGCGACGATCAGATTGGCAACCGAGCCGAGCAGCGTGAAATTGCCGGCAAACGTCGAGCTCATCGCCACCACCAGCCAGGCGCGCTCCGGATTTTCCAACCCGGGGATGAAGGGTCGGAGCGCCAGCACCGCCGGTACATTGCTCATGATGTTGGAAAGCACCGCGGTGAAGCCGGAGAGCCGCCAGACATCGTTGAGCCCGACGTCCTTCGCCCAGGCGATCATATCGGAGGTGAGCAGCGTGCGCTCGGCGCCCGCAACCACCACGAACAGGCCGGCGAACATGAAGAGCAGCGGCCCATCGATCTCGCGGTAGATGCGCCGTGGCTTGATCGCCCGGGTGACCAGCAGGAAGGCGCCGGCAATCAGCGCCGCCTTGGCGACGGGAACGCCGGCAAAGAAAGCCAGCGCCAGCAACACGCAGACGATGGTGGCCTTCAGCACCTGCCCAGGCAGCATGCGGCCGCGATAGACTTCCGGGCTGAGTTCGGCGGGGCGGGAGAATTCGGCGCGGTAGACGTAACGTACGATAACGATAACGCAGAGCAGGCCGAACAGCGCCACCGGCGCGAGCGCCAGCGTGAAGGCCGGATAGGAAATGCCCGACAGCGCCCCTATCACCATGTTCTGCGGATTGCCGGTGATGGTGGCGACGCTGCCGCAGTTCGAGGCCGTGCAGGTGGCGATGAGGTAAGGCACCGGGTTGCGATTGATCATCCGTGTGACATGGACGACGATCGGCGCCATCACCAGGCAGATCGCGTCGTTGACCAGAAAGGCAGAGAGCACGCCGGTCAACAGCGTCACCATCACCAAAAGCATGAAAGGCGCATGGGCATGCTCGATGGCAAAGCCGCCAAGCGCTCGAAACGCGCCCGACACCTTCAGATGCGCGACCACGATCATCATGCCGAGCAGCAGAGTGATGGTGTCGAAATTGATGGCTTTGTAGGCGTCCTCGATACCGATCGCACCGATGGCGATCATGGCGGCGCCCCCCAGCAGCGCGATGCCGGCGCGGTCGAGGCGAAGACCCGGGATGCGGCCGACAGCGACGCCGGCATAAGTGGCTACGAGGATGAAAAGCGCACCCGCGCCGGTCCATGTCATTGCAAGAAGGTCCCCGTTGCCTGCCCTGCCCGGCAGAATCTGCCGTCGCATGGAGCGGCCCCACATTTAGCAAGGGCAGCGCAAAGGGAAAGCGCACAAGCGCATGAAACGCGATAACGCTTTCGTGGGCTTCACATTCATAAACACTAATGTAAAGAACGGTGAATTAACCTATGTGACCGATAATCCAGGCGTTGGGGACTGACGGATGAACACGGTCGTTGAAGCGGAACATCGCGTCGAGTCGCGGGAAGGATCGACGCGTCCACAGGAATGCTCCCGCTGCCACGGGGCGAAGAAGGTTTTCGTTTGCGAGCGCTGGCTGAGCTCGAACGGCCATTGCTGCCCGGAGGGCACGCACCGGCTGAGTTGCCCGGGGCATAGCATCGTCTGCCTCGAATGCAGTGGGCGCGAGAGCTAGCGAGACCCGTGCAGCCGGTCGGCCGCCAAGCGCCGCAACCGTCGCCTCCAGGGCGCTGCTACGGCGCAGGGCGCTCCGAGCGCCAAAATGCGTGCTCGACCGCTATGTGCACTCCATCGCCAAACCGTCCACCCTGGAACAATTGGCGGCGAACCCGAAGACGCGTTGGTTTACTCGCCGGGTAGCCATCAGATCCGTCCGAGCACAACCAGAATGATGACAATAACAAGAACCAGCCCCAAACCACCGCCGCCATAGTAGCCAGTGCCGTAGAACGGCCCACCGCCTATGCCGCTAAACCCGCCAAGCAGAGCAAGGATAAGAATGATAATAAGAATTGTGCCGAGACCCATGACCTTTTCCTCTTTCTGAAGCGCTACCCCGGCGCCGTTATGACCAAGTCAACTCGCAAGCGGCGCGCATGTTCCGCTCACTTCCGGGCCGATTCTACTGGGGACTGGCCGAGTAAGACGACACCATCGGCTGTCCAGGGTTGGCTTCAAGTTTGATGGGGACCAAAAACATAAGCGCGATGGCGATAGCGATCGAGACGATAACAGTAGCGGTGCTGAACACGTCCTTCATGTTCCTATCCTTAATATTCAAAGATGCTGAACAACGTGTTCGCCAAGTCTCCTGTTCCACTTTACCTTCGTGGAACCATTCTCCCGCCCGCAACGTTTGAGGCAGCCCGATCCGGGCAACCTTGGTAAACGGAGGCAGGCATATGGGCGCTCTTATCGGCATACTGATCACCTTCCTGGTTGTGATCCTGGTGCTGTATCTCGTGCAACGCCTGCCGCTCGATGCCCGCGCGCGCCAGATCGCGCAGATCATCGTCATCATCATCGGAATCGTTTCGCTGCTCAAATATCTTGCGGTGTTCTAGCTGCGATCCATCGCCCGACCCGACACGCGCGATGACTTGTGCGCAGACGCAGGCGCTGATCAGGGGCGATCATGCCGCTGTCTTGACCACGGGGCCGAACACCTATGACCGGCTCGTTCGGCAGTTCGGCAATGAGTGCGATTGGCCGGAAGTACCAGTCTCGACGACGGTTCCGACCAAGGACGGTGGGTGCCGCGTCTATCGGTGCGAGGAGCCGATCAACCTTCCCGACTGACTCTTGCTTGTTGGCCGGCGCGGAACCATTACAACGTCTTGCGGGTTTTAGCAGCCGGCAGCGGGACTTGCCAGGCGTGCAAGGAACTTGGCTCTGTGCGCAGCCGCAGAAAGGAACGCCAATGCCTGAAATCGTGCGCAGCGGCAGTTGCTTGTGTGGCGGCGTGCAGTTCCGCGTCACTGGCGAACCGCTCCGGGTAGGCCTCTGTCATTGCAAGGACTGCCGCAAGACAAGCGGATCGGCCTTCCATGCCTACGCCGTATGGCCGCTACGAGCGTTCGAGACCACCGGCATCACCAGCAGCTACGGCACTCGAAGCTTTTGCCCCAGTTGCGGAAGCCGCGTTCCGTTCGCAGGTGATGACGAGGCTGAGGTCCCGATCGGCAGCCTGGACGTTGCGCCAACCGAAGGCTTAGTGCCGAGCTACGAACTCTGGATCGGACGCCGCGAGCCCTGGTTGCATCCTCTGCCCGCAGCGCGTCAGTTCGAGCATGACCGGGTCGCCGATGATTCGGCTGAAGGCGATGAACCCGGTGCGGAGCCACAACAAAGGTCAGCCTAGGTCGGCCTCTTGGCCGACTTAGTCGGAGCGACCACCACCTTCAGTCTGATGGCCGCCATCGGATAATCCGGAAAAGCGCTCGATAGCGCGGACTTTCCTCGAAGTTTTGCTTTTTAACCGGCAGGCGGTTTGCCGCCCAGTCAGCTGCCGCTAGCATTTTGAAACGTGGTGAAATATGAGTCGTGGCCGGCATGGTTTCAGGCAACGGATTTTTACCGACTTCACAAAATATAAGAATTTTCAACCATGTTTCCCGAGGCAATACAACCTTGAGGTTGTCCCTGTCATCTGCAGCGCTTATCTTTTGAAGTACAAGCTGCAGTTGCAGTACCAACATGAAACTCTTTCGGCTCAAGAAACTTTTTTAATCACTTCCCGTTCCGGTTATAGCGAACATGACGTTTAACATTGCCAAATCTGGCAAGCGCAATGACTTTAGGCCCTGTACAAAAGGCCATCTTTGTTTCTTCTCGTTTTTGCTACATAGTGCTGCCGAATCTTGAAACCGGACGGGGCGGTTTTCATGACGTTGGCGCCTGAACACAGCCGCAACAGGCATGGACGGTATCCACCGATCGACGGGTTCTGGACCTGGGATATCAAGCGTGACCTTGTCTATGGCGACGCCAATCTTTCAGACTATTTCGGTTTGACGCTCGACGAATTCTCGCACGGCGCGTCGCTGGAGCGATGCATGCAAAGCATCGACCAGGACGACCGCTCAAGGGTTCGGCTGGCTATCCGCGAGGCCGTGGAGCGCAAGTCCAGCTTCAGGCAGATCTATAGGGTCCGTTCCGAGAAGATGGGGTTGCGCAAGATCTTGGCCGTCGGCCAATGTTTCGTCGACGGGCTGGGCGAGGCGGCTCTCTACCCTGGCTGGTTCGTTGATCTGACGTACGACGCCGCGTGCGAGGAGCAGGCGCTGCGCGAGATCCACAACCATGTCGGGCAGGCCAAGGACATAGCGCGATCGATCGGGCACCACCTAATATCCTATCTTCTGGACAATATCGAAGAAGAGGTCGAGCAGCGCCTTGATAGAAAACTGAGGAGGCGAAGATCGTCCTGAGGCCGCTTTCGCTAGCTTCGCTTGCCGCGCCTGCCGATTTCGGCCGTGACCATGCGCGCAAAATGCGACTGGGGGGATCGGCGTTCGATGAGTTTGGCTCGCTCCAGCGCCTCATCGCCGTAAAATTCGATCAGCACGCCGGCGGCCTTGGCGGCATCGGCTCTCAACCGACCGAAATCGGCCTGCCCGCTCTCGGCCGAGGGCACGCTCCTGGCAATCACGTCAAGCATGACTTGCAACTTGTCGGGAGTGCTGCCCTCGTCTTCGTGCATGGTCGCTATCCGGTCGGGCGCGTAAAATATCGACATTTCCGCTCGATGTCCAACGCGTTCGCTGATCGGGCATCAGTGCAACCGAGTACAGCTTCGCCGCGAGCGGGGCCACAATCTTCATACAAGCATAGTGAGCCAAACTTACCGCGCATACGTTTGAGGGGCGCCCATGGACCAGCCTAGCAAAATGGAAAACCTGCAGTTTGCGCAGGGGATCTTGCGAGAACTTCGCCAGAAGGCCGAAGCCGATGGCGAAAAGCTTCTGACCTACCTTATCGACATGGCTTATCTCGAAGCAAGCGACCGCATCCGCGCCCATTGGATCGGCAGCCACGAACACGAAGGCCGTCGCGTCAGGGGCTGAGCCTGCCCGTCTCAGGCGGCAGGCCGGAACGCAAAAAGCCCGCCATGCCTTCCGGCACGGCGGGCGGATCAAAGCGCGTAAGGCTATATCAAGCAGCCATGATTATGACGCGGCCGCCTGCTGGCGGACCGGAAGCTTCCAGCCCGGCCGCGCGAAATGGCAGGTATAGCCGTTGGGGTAACGCTCAAGATAGTCCTGATGCTCGGGCTCAGCTTCCCAGAAGGGCCCGACCGGGGCGAGCTCGGTGACGACCTTGCCAGGCCACAGGCCGGATGCGTTGACGTCGGCTATCGTGTCCTCGGCGATCCGCTTCTGCTCGTCGCTGGTGTAGAAAATAGCCGAACGATAGCTTGTGCCGATATCGTTGCCTTGGCGGTTCTTCGTCGTCGGATCGTGGATCTGAAAGAAGAATTCGAGAAGCGTGCGGAAATTGGTCCTGGCCGGGTCGAAGATGATCTCGATCGCCTCGGCGTGAGTGCCGTGATTGC
The DNA here is from genome assembly GCF_029625735.1 of Mesorhizobium sp. WSM4935. NCBI lineage: Bacteria > Pseudomonadati > Pseudomonadota > Alphaproteobacteria > Hyphomicrobiales > Phyllobacteriaceae > Mesorhizobium > Mesorhizobium sp. WSM4935. The sequence goes on from NZ_JARTVR010000009.1 coordinate 229,776, forward strand.
GGTAGGTAGCGTTGGGAACATCGCCGCCGCTATAGCCCACTCGCGTCGAGATCACGCCGGGCAAGCGCCGGATCAGATCCTGCATGCCCCAGAAGCAACCGCCGGCAAGGACCGCACGCTCGGTGGAAGAAGCCATGTCACACCTCCTTTGGATTACTCCATAGATAGGCGTTGCGCCTGGATTCTTCCAGCGGCTCGAACAGGCGAACGCTGAGACCGGGACCCACGTATGTCGTGTCTGACTCAACGCCTCCGCTGCGCCTAGAAATCCGGTGTCTGCTTGAATCGTCGCACAACCACCTCGAAAAGGATGTCCGAGAATTGCTCGAGACTGGTTCTATCGGCGGCATCGATATTTTCCGAAAAATCCTTGGGCAGCAACGTCAGCACGACCTTGAGATACTGGTCGGGTTTTTCGGCCCTGACCGCGGCGATGACGCCGGCGCCATGGGCGCGAAAGTCGGCGCGAAGGGCGGCGGAGAAGTCGTCGACCAGCGTCTTTCGCGAGCGCTTCGGGCGGCTGGGCAAAGCGGCATCCACGCGAGGAGCCTGCGGCTTTCGCCCTGCCCGCTTCGCGCCAGCGGGCTTGCGCGGCACGGCCTTGTTTTCGTCAGCCATGGGCCGCGGTGTCCGATGGCGCGGCATTTGTCGCCTTCGTCTTGCGCATCTTGCGCGCCGGTTTCCTTCGCGGCTTGGCGCGGACAGACTTGCGAGATTCGAAAGCGACAGTCGGCGCGGCCATCGCCTTCAGCTTCGCCGTGACCGCACGGGCTGCCGCTGGGCCGAGGCCTTGGCGCGGAAAACCGAAACCGGCGACTGCATCGACCGTGCCGCCACGCACCATGCCGATGCGCACGCCGGCCGCGACCTGCTCGACACGGCCTGAGCTGGGCGGCAGGCTTGCGCTCTCGAATTCGCCGATGGCGCTGACGATCTGGGCGCCGTCATCGGCGGTGATGATGGTGGCGTAGCGCGGCATGGGGATCTCTGATGGAAATCTCGGCAGTCGGGAGGCATGGCGTATTCTCCACGCCTCTCTCTGTCCTGCCACGGCTTCGAAAGGATCGGAAAAACAAAACCCGGGCGGCGGGTCATCGGCGCAAATCAGCACCATGGACAAAATAGTAGCATAGCTGCCCTCACCGGGCAATAGGTTATAGGCAAATTTTCCTATCTTGTGGAACTCCCTCCGTCGAAACGCGTCTTCTTCCAGCAGTGGCGGCGCCGCAACCGCAGGCTGAACCGCCAGCCGGAAGCGGGGCGGATTTTGTCGGAACCAACCTTGGTCCGATGGGTTCCACCCTTAGTCGCAACGCGACAGACAATCGTCTCGCAACAGAGGAGAAGAACCATGCTTACAAGGATTCTTGCAGCTTCCGCCCTGACGATCGGCCTCGCGACGGCGGCAATGGCCCAGACCGCCGGCACTAGCAGCGGCAATGACAGCGCGGGCGGCAGCGGCCAGACCATCACCGTCGACCCGAAGACGCCGGCCACTCCCTCGCCTGACCAGATGGCGCCCGATACCGGCACGACCGGCAGCGTGACGGGCGGCGACATGAACTCGAACGCCGACAAGAACTGTCCGAACACTCCGCAGACCTCCATGGGCGACGCCAGCAACTCCACCGCCGGCACGATGCAGCCGAACGTCAACGACAAGAACTGCGGCAAGTAGGACTGCAACTCGACAAATCTCGTCGCCCAATGGCCGTGGAAACTAGCTCCACGGCCATTGTCTTTTGAACGGCTACCTCGCTCCAGGCGTGGAAATTCCGGCGGGGAACCATGCGGCTTCCCGACCGTTGCAAGGGGCACAAAGGAGAAACCCATGGCAGACAACGAAAGCAGCAGCGGCGGCGCGGCAAACGGCACCGGCACCCCGGGCACCAGCCCAGCCAACGCGGCCCGTCCCCGTAACGCCGCATCGCGCAGCAGCGGCGCCTCGCGCAGTGGCGGTGGATCGCGCGGCAGCGCGGCTTCCTCCAGGGCGTCCGAAGGCGCGATGAAGCGGCAGATCGCCGAATTGAAACGGGAGGTCAGCCGATTGAACCGCGCACTGGCCGACAAGGCCGAGGAGCAAGCCGAGGCCGCGAGTGGCTGGTATGAGGGTGCGGCCGAACGCGCGTCGAACCTCTATAGCGGCGCCTCCAGCCGCGCCTCCAACCTGTATAGCGGCGCATCGGATCGCGCCTCCCGCGCGGCCCGGCAATTGCGCAGCCAGGCGCAGAGCGTGTCGGAAACAGTGCAGCAGAACCCCGGCACCTTCTCGACGGCGATGCTGATCGGCGGCGTGGTCGGTCTGCTGGCCGGCATGGCGATCAGCCGAACCGACGACCCCGAGCCGGACTGGCTGCGCCGCTGGCATCGGTAGGCATTTTCCGGTCCGGCTGCAGCGGCCCGGTCGATAATGGTGGTAAGCGCAGGCTGCCTTGCGGCGGCCGCGGAAGCCATCGCGCCGGGCTTTTTCTTTCCATGTCAGGTCTTTTCCTTTCAAGGCTGCGTTGCTCCCTTCGCCCCGTGCTGTGGGCCGGTTGTCCGAGGCTGGTCATTAGCCGGAGCTTATGGGATCATTCCCTGAGGGAATCGCGGAGAGCAGCATGGACAGACCTGCCATGGCATCCGTCTTTCGGATGCGGCATGTGCCTGCAAGCATTTCGGGCGTTCGCAGCCTGGGCCGGGGCCAGGCCGATCCGATCTTCCATTCGAGACCACTCGGCGAAGCGATCCGCTTCATCGCCGAAGCCGAGGGCCAGTACGACCTCAGCGCCGTCGCTGTCTCTTACGGCGACCGCCAGACCCCGCCGCTCGGCAACCGCGAGATCAGGCAGCTCTGGAACGAATATGGCGAGCGGTGGATGGAGCCTTAGTCCGCGCAAGCTTCCCCGCCCGGATCGGAAACGCCCCTCATGCGTTCTTGAGGCGAGGTCAATGGGAGGAACGCCATGAACGTCGCCAATCTCCAACTCGAGGGCCTGCTGATGGCCGTCGCCGCGATCAACCATGTGCTCGTCAAGAAAGGCGTGCTCACGGTCGAGGAAATCGACATCGCGCTGCGCAAGGCCGAAGCCGGCGAGACCGGCGAGGAGCGTTCGGAGGCGATCTCGGCCTCGAACCGCGACGCCATCAATTTCCCGATCCGGCTGCTCGAGCTCGCCAACCAGTGCCAACCGGAAGCGGACATGCCGTCCTTCTCCAAGCTGGCGCGCATGGTCGGGCAAATGAAGGAGCCATATAACGATCAGATGTGAGGCTGCGGGAGGGCGCTTTGCGAGGACGCCGGCTCCGCCCCGCATCCGCTCCACCGGGGCACGACAGCCCTGCGCTTTCGCTCTGGGCGTCCATTGTTGGACAAGCCAAGCAATCGGCTTTTTCGTCCGCTAGCGCGGACCACGTCTCACCCCGGTGGAACGGGGAGAAGGAAGAGTTCACGCCCTGCCTGGCCAGCCCTGGCGCAGCGAAAGCACGCTGCCCGGGCCGTGCACGGCGGCGTAGAGCAGTCCGGCGGCGAAGGGGAAATGCGACATGAAGGCGCCGAACTCGGCCTGGTTTCCGGCCCAGTGCGAGGGGCCATGGAAGGCAAAGCCCAGGAAGGTGACATAGACCGCCCCGATCAGCGACAGCGGCGTCAAATAAGCGCCGGTGAGGAAGGATATCACCAGCAGCGCCTCGAGGGTCGCCGCGCACCAGGCCAGAAACAGCGGGAATGGAAAGCCCGCGGCGGCGATGTAACCGGCGGTGGCGCCCATATCCATGAATTTGAAGGCCACGGCCATCGCAAACATGGCGGCGAAGATCAAGCGGGCGATGAGAATGGCGGCGGTCTGCCAGGCCGATTGGGTGTTATCCACGAGTGTCCCTCCGGGTTTGTCTGTTGATGCCCCAAGGACGGGCGAAAGGGGAGGATTCCGACAGGGGTGGGAAAATTGTTTGGCGGGACGTGCGCCGCCCTTCCCTTCGCCCCTGTGGGAGAAGGTGGATCGGCGCGCAGCGCCGAGACGGATGACGGGTGATCCAGCGGAGTGAGACGCCGGCTTTCCCTGGAGCACCCCTCATCCGTCGCCTCCGGCGACACCAACTCCCACAAGGGGAGAAGGAGAATGGTGCCGCGGATGGCTGATCGACTCCCGCACGGTGCCGTATTCGGCGCCCCAGCGGTCGGTCATGTCGCAGCGAATGTCCCAGAGCTCGGGGAAGAAGCGGTGGCGGGCGCCGCCTTCGAGGATCTCCACCGGCCTGCCTTTCAGCGATTTGGCGCCCAGCCCGATCGAGCGGTGGATCAGATAGAGGTGGTTGGCGCGGAATTTCTGGAACAGCTCGTCGAACTCGATCAGCGCCTCGGCCACGACATAGGAATCGCCGTGGTCGTAATGCTCGTCATAGATGTCCTGCACGGTTAGCCCGCGGCCGTCGAGATAGGCATGCTTGAAGGCCCGCCAAAGATCCGGCGGCAGGCGCAGCAAGAGCTTGAAGCCCGGCGATTCCTGGCCGCTGCCATTGCCGAGCTGGAGGCGGATCTGCTGGTACTCCTTGGGTGACATCGTCTCCAGGAGATCGAGCTGCGCCGTCATCATTCGCATCAGCCGGTGCACGCGGCCCATCAGCGTAACGATGCGGTGGGTGTCCTGTCTTTCCAGATAGTCCAGGACGTCAACCAGCGTATAGGCGATGAGCTTCATCCAAAGTTCCTCGACCTGGTGCACGATCTGGAACTGCAGCTCGTCGGCATTGACCATCTCGGCGAGCGGCTTCTGGCAGGCGAGCAGCCGGTCGCATTTCAGATAGACGCCGTAATCGCGCATTTCGGGCGCCTCGATGCGGGCGTGATAGTCTGTCTTGTCCATGGCTCATCCTCCTCGCGGGCAGGTTTTCGACCCGGCGACGAGGATAGCGCTTTCAGCTTGAACATTGTTCCTTTCTGTTATTCAAAGTACATTAGATGAAGGACAATTATCGGGCTTTTCTGCCATTTTGGAGAACGAATGACGCCGGACGCCCTCGACCGCAGAATAGTCGCCGCGCTTGAGCGCGACGCGCGCATCTCCTTCGGCGAGCTCGCCGAGGAGGTCGGCTTGAGCAAGACACCTTGCTGGAAACGCGTGAAGGCGCTGGAGGAGGCCGGCGTTATCCGCGGCTATTCGACCCGGATCGACCCGGCCAGGATCGGCTTCGGCATCGAGGCCTTCATTCAGGTATCGATCGACTTCGAGGTGTCGGACGCCTTCGAGGCGGCGGTGAAGAAGCACCCGCTGATCCGCCGCTGCTACGCCACCACGGGCGAAGCCGACTATCTGCTCCAGATCGTCACTGTCGACATGATGGCGCTCGACCGCATGCTGCGCGAGGAGCTGAGCCGCCTGCCCGGAGTGCGGCGCACGGTGACTTCGATGGCGATGCGCGAGATCAAGGGCGACATCTCCTTTGCCGAGGCGGCGGCACGTGTGCTGACGGGATAAGGCAAGCGCCCAAATGATTTGAGAGACGAGAAACCGCAAGCGTCCGCCGACAGCCGCCCGGCAGGCTCCGCACCTGTTCTGATCGAGACGATATCCGCTACCCGCGGACGCCCGGCGCTATTATAGACCGGTTCGATCCCGTTCTCCGATTATCCAGAAAAAGTCACGGCTTTGGCGCGACCGCGTGACATCAACGGGGCGGGATTTCAATTAGTTGCGGATGCGGCGAGGCCTGCAATTAATTGCGGATGCGGAGCATGCGCTCAGGGCCAAGGTGCGGAATGATCGCAGCGCTGGAGGAACAGCGCGCCCCCTCGTCCTGCCGGACATCTTCGCTGGCGAGCTGAGCCTTAGCGGCCGCTACCCGCGCCGTCTCGCGCTCTTTCCCCGCATCGGCCTTGCGTTTCGGGCACTCCTCGAAATCATGGTCGCGGCCGCCGCAATAAGAGCAGCATTTGGCGGGGGTTTCGGGGTGGAGTATCGGGATCATTCCCAAGAATGCACGAAAAGGTTTCCGGTTGCAGCAATTGCGTGAAGCCGCCGCAACAGCCGCCTGCCCCGTGCCCAACGGGTTAAGTCCAAGGAGCTCGCCGCTCACGCGGCGGGCTCCCGTTCAGTCACCGCTCACGCGTGTGCGTGGGGATGACGGAAGTCCCAAACGGCCCAGGCCGATGCCGCGACCACCAGCACGCCGAGAACGACATGCGTGGCCATGACATAGGTGTCAGCTGCGAAGCCTAGCAACCAGGGCGACACGATCAGCCAGAGCCCGAGGACCACACTTGCCCATTCTTCCCACTCGGCGAACACCGAAAGCGTCGCCAGCGCCAGCGCGCCGATCAGAACGCCGACAATCCAGGCGTTCCACGCGGGCACCGTTGCCGCGGTGAATCCGATGACCCAGGGAGAGATGAACAGGCAGACCGCGAGGACCAGAGTGATCCAGTCGAGACTCTTTCTTGCTTCCATCATTGCCATGACAACCTCCATGGATGAAGCTTGACCAAAGCAACCTGAGAGTGCAATCACACGCTCTGTTACATGATGTAATGCATTTTTACAGAGCTGCAAGGGAGGACCGGCCGCGCCGGCGCCTCAGCCCTTGAAATCACTTCCGTCTTCGGCGCCAAGCTGCGGCACGACTATCGCCTCGAGCGGCGCCTCAAGTGTCCACTTTACGCCCTCGGGCAAGCGTTCGAGGCTGGAGGATCCGCTCAGCGACTGCGGCGCCACACGCTGCAGCACCACCGTGCCGAAACCCTTGCGATCGCCCTTACGTTCGGACGCCTTCTGCGCGGCCGTGCCGGAGGTCTCGTGCCAGACAAGATGAAAGCGCCGCTGCGCCTCGGGTCCGGTCTCGACTTTCCAGGTGATTTCGATGCGGCCGCCCCCCGAGGCCAGCGCGCCATATTTGGACGAGTTGGTGCCGAGCTCGTGGAAGGCCATGCCGAGATTCTGCACCGCATTCGACTGCAGCGTCAGAAGCGGCCCGGAAAGCGAGATGCGGTCTTCATGGCCGAAAGGCTTCAGATGCTCCTGGACAAGGTCGAACAGACTGGCGCCGGCCCATTCCGTGGTGACCAGAAGGTCGTGCGAGCGCGACAGCGCCATAATGCGGGCGCGGATCATTTCCTCGAACTCGCGGGGGTCGGTCGAGCGCTTGCTGGTTTCCCTGACCATCGACAGGATCACCGCGAACTGGTTCTTCACGCGGTGGTTGACCTCGCGCATCAAGAGCCGGATACGGCGCTCGCTTTCCTTGGCGGCGGAGATATCGCGGGCGATCTGCGAAGCGCCGATGATCTCGCCCGCGTTGTTCCTGATCGGCGAGACCGTGATCGACACCGCGATCAATGAGCCGTCCTTGCGCTTGCGCGTCGTCTCGTGGCTTCCCACACCCTCGCCCCTGCGAATGCGGCCGATGATCTCGGCCTCTTCGTTGTGCATATGCTCGGGGAGCAGCATCAGTATGGACTGGCCCACGGCCTCCTCGGCGCTGTAGCCGAACATACGCTCGGCCGCCTGGTTCCAATCGGTGATAATGCTGTTGAGATTCTTGCCGATGATGGCGTCGTAGGAGGAATCGACAATCGCCGCCAGGCGCGCGTCGGCATGGGCGTCCTGACGAAAAATCCCCCCTGGATTGGTCATGCGCATTAGCTAGGGCCGACAGACATCAAGGCAACGTCTCGAGCGCATCTGCTATGGCTTCGAGTTTCTGGAGCCATCGCCGACCTTTCTGTCCTGGGCTATCACGCCAAAATCCTGCGACTTCGCGCCTGCGTCGGCGGTCAGGAATCCGTCCGACGAAAGCCCGCGACGCAAAAGCTCGCGCACCGCAGCCGATCGGCTTGGCATGCGCTTTTCGAAACGCCAGTTCTCCAGCGCCGCCAGTTCCTCGTCGGTGAGCATGATCTGCAATCTTTGCGGCCGTTCGAGTTCAGCCATGCCCGCCTCTATCACAGACAAAAATGCTACGAATGAGTAAGTGTCTCACTATGAGTAGAAGTAGGGTTTGCCACATAGTGCGTCAAGGATGCCTAAGCTGTGAAGGATGGGACAGACTAACGATGCCAACGATAAGCCGAAACCACATTTGTTGGTGTATGCTAACTCCTTGATTAATTTCTTTTTTTGCGTTTTTTCTTGCTATTCTCGATCGCGTGGCGCATGGTTGGGAGCGAGGGATAACCTCCAAGGAAGGAGGCATTCCATGTTCCGACGATTCTCCATCCGGTTGCGCGATGACGCACACTACAGAGTCCAACAGGCTCTGCGGATCAAAGGCATCGTGAATATCATCCGGCTTTCGGAAGAGATCAGGCTGAACAATCTGGCCGAGAACATCGCCCGCGAAGACATTGAAGATCTGGTGATGCAGATTGCTCAGCTTTACGGCGCGCCGATCGAATTCGACGATCAGGCTCTCACGGCGCTTGATTTGCCCGACATACTGGACGACGACAATCGCAATGACCTCGAAAGGGCGCTGCGAGAGCGTTGCGGAGCCGACCCGCAGGTCAACCTGCTGCAGCTCGATGACTAAGCCAGCGGGCATGCGTCAAACGGAGTGTCCACCCCTGGCGATCACGTCGCTAAGGATGCTGAGCCCGGTCTCGTAGCGGTCCGGCGCAATGCCAGCCTGATGCGCCTGCCAGAGATTGTCACGCAGGTCAGCTATTTTCACGGGCAAGGCAAGCTCGTCCGAGGCGGCACGGAGAATCGAACCCTCCTCGCTTTCGTCCATCCGTTTCGTCAGCGCGTCGACCGCCGCAACGACGGATGAACTGAAACCGGCCTGTCTGAGCCGCTCGAGGCTCCAGCCCTCGCCTTTCTCGACGACGTCATGCAGATAAGCGACGGTCTTTTCATCCAGCGTCTCGACCGAATCGGCGACGCGTCTCAGATGTTCGATATAGGGTCTGCCGGTCTTTTCCTTCTGGCCACTGTGAGCCTGCTCAGCGATCTTCGCCGCACGGTGAAGCATGGTCCTTCCAATCGTCAAATTGAAGCCCGCCCCGGCGAGGGACGGCCGAGGCGGGCTGCTCGGGTCTGAACCCGGTCCGGTGGCGCGCCTTTCGCGGGGGGAGCGGGGCTGCGCGCCATCTGCATTCAAGAACATCCGCGCAGGCCGAATGTTCCCGCGACGCCCTGCAATTTTCTGTATGCACGGTCGGCGCTCCGGCATGACGCACGGCACTCCCAGGCCTGCCGGCCAAGAAACGTTCTTGCGGCAGGAACCTCGCGACCACGCCGCCGTTAGCCACCCGTGTTCAACAGGAGGTAAGGCAATGGATTGGAACCGCGTCGAAGGCAATTGGAAGCAGATGAAGGGCAAGGTCAAGGAACAGTGGGGCAAGCTCACCGACGATGACCTCGACCGCATCGCGGGAAAACGCGACCAGCTCGAAGGTAAGATCCAGGAACGCTACGGCCTCGAGAGGGACCGCGTGCGCCGCGACATCGACGACTGGTATAGTCGCCAGAACTGGTAGAAGCCGACTGGCTAACCAGGAAGGGGGGGGGGGGGGGGGGGGGGGGGGGGGGGGGGGGGGGGGGGGGGGGGGGGGGGGGGGGGGGGGGGGGGGGGGGGG
>NZ_JARTVR010000090.1:0-230 GCF_029625735.1 Mesorhizobium sp. WSM4935
TGAAGAACCAGTAGATCGAGCCGGCGCCCTTGCCCTCGGCCTTGCCCATCGTACCGGTCCAGAAGGCGCCGCATGGGTGGACGCGGGAATCATTGGAGCGGGTAAGCGGATTGTCGGCTTCGATCGGCGTGTGCAGCGTCAGCTTGCCGGTCTTGACGTCCCTGACCTGCAGGCCGACTTCCGTGGCGATCAGCTGGCGGGCATCGTCGATGACGGCGATGGCGCTGGCC
>NZ_JARTVR010000091.1:0-229 GCF_029625735.1 Mesorhizobium sp. WSM4935
GCCTATATCTTGTGTATAGGATTCATTGTAAAGTATAACCCGCCGGTTCATTTTACCTATCATTTCTGACGGATTAAAGGATTAAGTAATTGCTTCGCTTCCTTAGACATACCACCCTCACCACGATTTTCATACATAAATAAAACTTGCTGCATTATAGCCGTTTTATAGACTTCAGGAACCGTTGTAAAACCTGCCGTATAAGTAACCGCCATCCGGCCATAAGGTG
>NZ_JARTVR010000092.1:0-205 GCF_029625735.1 Mesorhizobium sp. WSM4935
CTTGATTGCCACGTGGTTCCCCCAATCCGTCGCTGCTTCGCAGCGCCACCTTTCCCCCCTCCGGAGGGAAAGGAAGGAACCGCTGCTGGACGACCGTTGGCGGCAAAAGGCTTGGCGCCTTTCCTCTACCCCGTCGATCGGGGGAGAGCGACTGTCTGGGCTGTCAAGTTGCATTTGCGAACTCGGTTCTCGCGTCGCGTGCTTT